>JBBRBM010000014.1:0-53428 GCA_038205745.1 Verrucomicrobiota bacterium
TCTCGGCACGAACATGGTGATGGAAACGCCGGATGGCCGGCGCGAATTCCAATTCCAGCGCGGCCCGATTTTCGCGCACCTCATTCTCGCGGACGAAATCAATCGCGCCACGCCGAAGACGCAGTCGGCGATGCTTGAAGCGATGCAGGAAAAGAGTGTCACGGCGGGCGGTGAAATTCGGAAGCTGGTCGAACCGTTCTTCGTGCTCGCGACGCAAAACCCGATCGACCAGGAAGGCACGTATCCGTTGCCTGAGGCGCAGTTGGATCGGTTCTTCTTCAAGCTTGTGGTTGGTTATCCAAACGCGGCCGACCTCACCGAAGTCATCACACGCACGACAGAAGGCGGCAAGGTGCAGATCAACAAGGTTGTCGATGGCGCCGAACTCATTGATCTTCAGAAGCTCGTCAAGCAAGTGCCCGTGGCGTCGCACGTGAAGAATTACGCCGTGCGCCTGATCCTCGCCACGCATCCGAAGACCGAGACCGCCGTCGCAATTGCGAACCAGTATCTCCGCTTCGGCAGCAGCCCGCGCGGCGCGCAGTGCATCATTCTCGGCGCGAAAGTTCGCGCGCTGACGCAAGGCCGATTCAACGTCAGCTTCGAAGACATTCAAGCCGTGGCGACGTTTGCCTTGCGTCATCGGTTGATCCTGAATTTCGAGGCGGAGGCGGAAGGCATCACCACTGATCACATCATCGCGCAGATTCTCAACGAAGTGCCGATGGACGCGACCGCCGTCACGGCTTAATCCGCGCACGCCATGCCTGCGCTTCTCTCGCCAGAACTTCTGCGGCGGCTCGAGCAGTTCCAACTGCTCGCCGCCCGACGCGCCAAGAGTTCGGCCAAGGGCGAACGTCGCAGCAAGGCGCGCGGCCAATCGGTCGAGTTCGCGGATTATCGCAACTACGTTGCCGGCGATGACCTGCGCTATCTCGATTGGAATCTCTACGGCCGCCTCGAAAAGCTTTTCCTGAAACTCTACGAGGAGGAACGCGAACTGCCCGTGCGCATCTTCCTCGACGCCAGCGAGTCGATGGCGTTTGGCGAGCCGCGCAAGTTTGATTTTGCGCGTCAGGTCGCGGCGGCGATTGGTTATGTCGGTCTCTGCGGATTTGATCGCGTGACCGTCGTGCCGTTCGGCGACAATCCGGAAAACGTCATGACTGCTGGCGCGCTGCGTGCCGTGCGCGGTCGCAAATCGTCGCTGCAATTTTTTCAGAACCTCGCACGGCTCACCGCAAAAGGCTCCGCCACATTGAACGACGCGCTTCGCCGCGGCGCAATCGAAGCACGTCAGGCCGGGGTCGCGATCGTGCTGAGCGATTTCCTCGATCCTGCGGGCTACGACAAAGGGCTGATGGCGCTCGTGGGCCGCGGCTTTCAGGTGAACGCGGTACAAATTCTTTCGCCCGAAGAACTCGCGCCCACGACGTTCGGCGATCTGCGCCTTGTCGATTCCGAAACCGGCGCGATGCAGGAAGTCACCTTCGGCAAGTTCCGGCTCAACGCGTACCAGCACGCGGTGCAGAACTTCATCCAGCGCCTGCGCGAGTTCACCGCGAAGCGCGGCATCAATTTCTTTAGCGTCAGTTCAGCAATGCCCGTCGAACAACTCCTGCTCAAGCAACTGCGCACGGCGGAGGTATGGGGATGAACGATTGCGGAACGCGGATTGTGGATTGCGGAATATGAATCCGGACGATCTCAAGCGGAGGACGAAGAAGTTCGCGTTGGAAGTGATTCATTTTGTTGAGTCGCTGCCGCGGGGGCGTACGGCTGAAGTGCTGGGCCGTCAACTATTGCGGGCGGGAACTTCCGTGGGAGCAAATTACCGCGCGGCGTGCCGCGCCAAATCGCCGGCTGATTTCATTTCAAAGATGGGCACCGTGGAAGAGGAATCCGATGAGTGCTGCTACTGGTGCGAACTCTTGATCGAAGACCACGTTGGTGATCGGGCCGTTGCGGAAGCGCTCCATCGGGAAGCAAATGAGATCCTTGCGATCAGCGTGGCATCAATCAACACCGCGCGTCGCGGCGTGCGCCCCAATCCGCAATCCGCAATCCGCAATCCGCATTCATGAGGTTTCTCGCACCCATCGCCTTTGCTTTCGCCGCGACGATTCCGGTCGTCGTGGTTTTCTATCTGTTGAAGCGCAAGCGCGTCGTGAAACTGATTTCCAGCACGGTGCTGTGGCAGCGCTTCCTTGCGGATGCGCAGGCGAATGCGCCGTTCCAGCGGCTGCGGCACAACTGGTTGCTGATCCTGCAAATCCTGATGCTCGCGCTCGCGGTGTTCGCGTTGGCGCGACCTTACTTCGCGGGTCAGCAGGCGAAGGCCCAGCTTCGCGTGGTGATTCTCGATGCGTCGGCGTCGATGGGCGCGACGGATGAGAAGCCTTCGCGCTTCGAGAAGGCGCGCAGCGAGGCGCTGAAGCTGGCGGACGGATTGCGCGAGAACGAACAGATGATGGTGCTGCTTGCCGGCGCGGTGACTGAAGTGAAGCAATCGCCAACGACAGACAAGTTCGCATTGCGCCGCGCAATCCTGTCGTGCTCGTTGTCTGATGCACCGACGCGGCTCGCCGAGGCGCTCAGCACCGCGTCTGCTTTCACGCAGGAGAAGAAAGGTGAAGCGGAAGTCACGTCGGGCGAAATTCACCTGTTCAGCGACGGCGCGATTCCAAACCTCGGCGAGTTCGAAAACAAAAATCTCCCGCTCATTTATCACCGCATCGGCACGGGCAATCACAACGTCGGCATCGTCTCATTCGACGTGAAGGCGAATCCGGAGAACGCCGCCCAGCGCGCTCTGTTCCTCGGCATCATCAACCCAACCACGAACGCGATGCAGACTGACGTGGAGTTGCGATTCGAAAATGAGTTGGTGGAAGTGCGTCCCATGACGCTCGATCCAACGAACACGACGCCGCTGGTTTTCTTCGCGAGCCAAACACGCGACGGCGTGTTCACCGCGAAGCTCTCGACGCAGGACGATCTGGCGGCGGACAATCAGGCGTCCGTTGTGAGTCTTCTCGCCAAGCCGGTGCGCGTGCTGCTCGTGACGCGCGGCAACTTGATCCTCGAAAAAGCCCTGCGCGCCGCCGAGAACGTGACCATCACCACCGCGAGCGTCGTGCCCGACAACGCGCGCATTTACGACATCGTCGTGTTCGATGGAATGACGCCCCCCGCTTGGCCGGACACGAGCGTGCTGGCCTTCCACATCGCACCGACGAATTTGTTCCCATCGTTCTCCACGGTCGAAGGCCCGCTGATCGTCGATTGGAAGAACACACATCCGCTGTTGCGCTTCGTGAATTTCGATCCCACCACTGACCTGATTGCGGAATCTCTGAAGGTCACGGCTCCGAACTGGGGCGACGTGATCATCGAGTCGCCGCAGACGCCGTTGATGGTTGCGGGCGAGTTGAATCATCGGCGTGTGGTTTGGGTGGCGTTCGATCCGTTGCAAAGCACGTTACCGCTGCGCATCTCGTTCCCCATCTTCATCGTGAACGCGTTGGACTGGCTTAATCCTTCGGCTGCCAGCGCGGGACAATTCGCGGCGCGAGCCGGCGAGCCGTTGCGCATGATGGTGCCCGGCGAAGTGAAGTCAGCGAAGGTCACCAAACCGGACGGTGCAGTGCGCGAGATTCAGCTTGGTAATGAATCGCGTGAAATCGTTTTCGGCGAAACGACTCGGCAGGGGATTTACAGGCTCAAGGCCGGCACGAACGATCTCTCGTTTTGCGTCAACGTGATGGACGCCTTCGAAAGCAACATCACGCCGCGCGACGAACTGCCGCTCGGAAAATTCGGCACGAGCGTGAAGGCGTCCGGCTCTGTGCGCGCGAACAAGGAGATATGGCGATGGCTGGCGGCGGCGGGGTTGTTCGTGCTGTTGTTCGAATGGTGGTTTTATCATCGGAGGACGGCGTGAGCGGCGGCGATTTACGATTTACGATTTGCGATTCACGAGCGCGCGCATGGCTGTCGGCCATCGGCCATCGGCTATCGGCTTGCCTCGGTGCGCTGTGCTTTATCTTACTCGTCGGTTGCGGCGCGGGCACGAGTCGCGAAGTCATCCTCTACACCTCCCAAGACCAGGACTTCGCCGAACCCGTGCTCAAGGAATTTACGCGCCAGACCGGCATCCGTGTTCAGAGCGTCTTCGACAGCGAAGCGGTGAAGACAGCCGCGCTTGCGAATCGGTTGCTCGCCGAGACGAATCATCCGCAGTGCGATGTCTGGTGGAGCAACGAGGAATTGCGCACACGCCAGCTCGCATCGCGCGGCGTGTTTCGCGAGATGGATGGCTGGGCTGCATTCGGATTTCGCAGCCGACGCATTGTGGTGAACACAAACAAGCTTGCGCTCGCCGACGCGCCGTCATCGCTGCTCGACCTGACGAACGCGCGCTGGCGCGGCAAGATCGCGCTCGCTTACCCCATGTTCGGCACCACGTCGGCGCAGTTCGTCGCGTTGCGGCAACATTGGGGCGTGGAGCCGTGGCTGGCGTGGTGTCGCGCGCTGGCGGCGAACAAACCATTTCTCGTGGATGGCAACTCAGTCGTGGTGAAACTCGTCGGGCGCGGCGAAGCGATCGTGGGACTCACTGACTCGGATGACGTGCTGGCCGGCCAGCGTGAGCATTTCCCCATCGCCGCCCTTCCGCTCACCGCCGAATCGTTGTTGATTCCGAACACGGTCGCTCTGGTGCGCGGCGCGCCGCATCCACGCGAGGCGGAAACACTGATTAGTTTTCTCAAATCGTCCTACGTGACTGAGGCGCTCAATGCGGCGGGCGCGATCGAATCGACGAATGTCGCGGGGCGCCCGCATCTGCGCGTGGACTTGGGCGCAGCCGTGACTGAACTCGAGCCGGCGCTGAATGATCTGAAACAAATTTTCCTTCGGTGAACACGAAGCAATGAACTGGGCTCTCCTGCAGAACAGTTTGCTCGTCGCGACGGCGACGGCGCTGCTGTCGAGTCTGATCGGATTCGTCGTGGCGCTCTGTGCGTCGGCATTGCCGCGCCGTGCGCAGCTCACCGTTCTCGTTCTTGCGGTGGTTGCGCTGGTGATGCCGCCTTTCCTCGTCACGAATTGCTGGCTTGATCTGCTCGGCACCAACGGTCCGCTTTATCACTGGATTCCGCTGAATATTTTTTCGCTGAGCGGCGTGGTGTTGATCCTGGCATTGCTCCTTTGGCCGCTCCCGTTCCTGCTCGTATGGAGCGCCTGGAGGAAGATTCAGCCGGCGCAACTGGAGGCTGATCCCGCGTTGCGTGGCGTCGCGCTGCTGCGCTGGCTGCTGTGGCCGATGGCGAAACAAGCGGTTGCACTTGGTGCGGGAATCACGTTCGTGCTCGCGCTGAACAATTTTGCAGTGCCGTCGATCCTCCAGGTGAAGGTTTTCCCGGCGGAAGTGTGGGTCGCGTTCAATACCAGTCTCGACGCGACCGCCGCGTTCATGGCGAGTTGGCCGATGCTTGTCGCGCCTTTACTGTTGCTGATGTTTGCGCGTTCAAGCCGCATCGAATGGCCGCGGCGAACCAGCGGTGATCATTCCCGTGTATTTGGTCGGCAACTTGGCAACGCACTCTTCATCGCGAGCAGCATCGTTGCGTTGTTGGCAATGCTGCTCTCGATCATTGCGCCGTTGACGCAACTCGCGATCTCGGAACGAACATGGTCGGAGTTCGCGCCTGCACTCAGCGCGGGCACGCGGGCGCTGATGAATTCAGCCGGTTACAGCGTGGCCGCGGCGGTGCTCGCCACGGTGATTGCTTTGATCTGCTGGCGCGTTCGAGCGGCGGTAGTGTTGTGGTTTCTGTTCCTCGTGCCCGGTGTGTTGCTTGGTGTCGTGCTGACAACGGGACTGAACCGGCCGGTGCTCGCATGGTTTTATCGCTCGGCGTTCGTGGTGATCTTCGCGTTCGCAATTCGTTACGCGGCGCTGGCGTGGAGCGTTGCCGGGGCGGCGATGCGCAGCTTGGATCGCAACCTCGTTGATGCCGTGCGCCTGGAAGGTGCATCGGGCCTGAACCTGTTCCGCCATGCGCAGTGGCCTCAGATCGCGCCACAGATTGCGATGGGTGCTTACGTCATTTATCTGCTCTGTCTTTGGGACGTGGAAACGATTGTCACCATCGTGCCGCCGGGCGGCGAAACCCTCGCGCTGCGGATTTTCAATCTGCTGCACTACGGGCACAACTCGCACGTGAACACGCTGTGCGTGCTGCTCCTGTTGCTCGCTATCGCACCGCTCGCATTGTGGGGAATGGCGCGCGTGGTTTCGATGCGGCGAGTCCGCGGCGGCGCGGTTGCGGCTCTCTCCGCGATGTTTCTGGTGAGTTGCTCGCAGCCGGATCAGGGCGCCATCACGCCGATTCAGAGCAAGCTCTTCAGTCACGTCGAGATCATCGGTGAGCGCGGCACGGCAGCGGGGCAGTTCAACAAACCGCGTTCGCTCGCGTTCGACACGAACGACAACCTGTTCGTCGCCGACATGACGGGGCGGATCCAAAAGTTTTCTCCGGACGGAAAATTTTTGCTCTCGTGGGAAATGCCACAGACGGACATCGGCAAACCGAAAGGCATGTGCCGCGATCGCGATGGCAATATCGTCGTGCTCGAGCCGCACTATCAGCGCGTGAACGTGTTCACACCGAACGGCAAACTCGTGACGCAATGGGGCCACGCGGGAACGAACGCCGGCGAACTCATGTTGCCGCGTGCTGTCGCGATCACCAGCAAAGGCGAAGTCATCGTTCCCGAATACAAGGATTCCGAACGCGTGCAGAAATTTTCTGCGCGCGGCGAGTTGATCACCGTGATTGGCGCGCCGGGGTTGGAGCCAGGCCAGTTCAATCGTGCCGAAGGCGTGGCGGTGGATGCGAGCGATCGGATTTACGTGGCGGACTCGTGCAATCACCGCATTCAGGTTTTTGCGGCCGATGGAAAGTTCCTGCGCACGTACGGAAAATCCGGAACTGCTGCCGGCGAATTCGGCTATCCGTACGACATCAGTGTGGATCGGGATGGCCGCCAGTACGTTTGCGAATTCGGTGGCAACCGCATCCAGGTTTTTGATGCGAACGATCGTTGGATCGAGACGATTGGCCATCCCGGTGCCGCGCCCGGCGAATTCGCGGAGCCGTGGAGCATGGCGCTCGATTCGAAGGGGAATCTCTACGTGGCGGACGCGCAGAATCATCGCGTGCAGAAGCTGGTGAGGAGGAAAGTGATCAGTAAATCAGTATTCAGTGAATCAGTGATCGTGGCGAATGCCTTACTGATTACTGATTGCTTCCCGCTTCGCTCGAAAGGGTCGCGATGAATCTCCACTTCACCCACCCGACGTATCTGCTCGCGCTGCCGGTGGCGCTGGCGTGGGTGATTTGGCTGGCGTGGAAGAGCGACGTGTCGCTCGGCGGATGGCGGCGTTGGATCGCGTTCGCGCTGCGGTTCGTGATCGTGACGTTGCTCGTGCTCGCGCTCGCGGGACTTCAATGGCGCAAGGCGATTGAAGGTGTGAACGTGGTTTTCCTTCTCGACCGTTCCGACAGTGTGCCGTCCGCGCAGCAGGAGGAGGCGGTGAAGTACGCGCAGACGGTCGCCATGGAAAAGAAGAAGGGCGACCGCTCGGGCTTGCTCGTGTTCGGCGCGAACGCGGCGATCGAGTCCAGCCCGCACGAAATTGTTGAGCCGGATAAACAGAAGATTCTGGCGGTGGTGAATTCGGAGCGCACCGACATCGCGGCCGCAGTGCGGCTCGGCACGGCGGCGTTTCCGGAGAACGGACAGAAGCGTCTCGTCCTGCTTTCAGACGGCAACGAAAACGTCGGCGAAGTCATGCGCGCAGTGCTTTCCGCGAAGCCGCTCAACGTCAGCATCGATGTGATTCCACTTGGAGTTGCGCGGGGAAACGACGTTTCGATTCAACGCCTTGGACTGCCGGGCCGCGTGAAGAAGGGGCAGACGTTTGACGCGAAGATTTTCATCCAGACCGACAAGAAGCAGATGGCGAAGCTTCGGCTCTATCGCAACGAGCAACCGCTCGGCGAGCAAACGATTGAGATCGAGCCGGGCAAGAATCTCTACACGTTCCCCCAGACGTTGAGCGATCCCGGCTTCTACAATTACTCAGTCCAGGTCGAAGTGCCGGGTGACAACATCCCGCAGAACAACAAGTCGGCGGGCTTTACCAGCGTGCGCGGCGATCCGCGGATTCTCATCGTCTCGAATGATCCGCAACAGGATCAGCAACTCGCCGCGGCGCTGCGGCAGGGCAATCTCGAAGTGCAGCTTGTGGGCGTGAACAAGTTTCCGGAAACGCTCGCGGAGTTGCAGAGCTACGACTCGATTTTCATCAGCAATATCGCGGCGGGCGATCTGGGTGACACGTTGATGAAGTTGCTCGAAAGCGCGGTGCGTGATTTCGGCGTCGGCCTCGTGTGCGTGGGCGGCGACCAGACTTACATGGCCGGCGCTTACAAAGGCACACCGCTCGAGGCCACGTTGCCGGTAAACATGGAACTCGATTCCAAAAAAGTTCTGCCGCCTGGCGCCGTCGCGCTGGTGATGCACGGAATGGAGTTTGCCAATGGAAATCAAGTCGCGCGTGATTGCGCGCAGGGTGTGCTCGCCGCGTTAGGTCCGCAGGACGAACTTGGTGTGGTGATGTGGGACGGCACGGAACGCTGGGTTTTTGAGTTGCAGAAAGTCGGCAACAAACGCGAGGCCAGCAGCGCGATTGCAGGAATGAACCAGGGCGACCTCCCAAACTTCGAGGGCGTGATGGGCAAGGCTTATGAGGCGCTGAAGAAATCCCGCGCGAGTCTGAAGCACATGATCGTGTTCAGCGATGGCGATCCGGGCGCGCCTTCGCAAACGCTGATGAACAATATCGTGGGTGACAAGATCACGGTGAGCACCGTGTTGATCTCGGGCCACGCCGGGCCACAGACGATGCAATGGATTGCCGACCAGGGACACGGACGTTTCCACAACGTGGTGGCGGTGGGCGATCTTCCGCAAATCTTCATCAAGGAGACGATGGTGATCCTGAAGTCGGCGATTTACGAAGAGCCGTTCACGCCGAAGTACGTGGCGCCAAGCGAACTCGTTCGTGGCATTCCGGCCTATCCGCAGTTGCTCGGCTACGTCTGCACGCAGCCGAAGCCGCGCGCCGAAGTACCGCTCGTGACGCAGAAGGGCGATCCGTTGCTGGCGCATTGGCAGTATGGATTGGGCCGCGCGGTGGCGTTCACATCGGACGCGAAATCGCGTTGGGCAAAGAACTGGCTGACGTGGGAGCAATACAAACAGTTCTGGTCGCAGGTCGGTCAGTGGAGCATGCGGCGCGTGGAGAACGCTGATTTCACAACTGAAGTGAATATCGACAAGGGCGAGGGCGTGATCACGGTCGAGGCGCTCGACGAGAAGGGGAATTATCGCAACTTCCTCAATCTCCAGACTTCGATCGTCAGCCCCAAGGGTGAGCGGCAAATGGTGCGGCTCGAACAGACCGGCCCGGGCCGCTACGAAGCGCGCTTCCCGACCCGTGACGTGGGGTCGTACCTGATGAATCTCATGGACGTGGAGGACGGACAGGTTCGCGCCTCGCAGGTGATCGGCGCGAGTGTGAGCTATTCGCCGGAGTTCAATGCGACTGAGCCGAACATGCATTTGCTCCAGCGCATTGCCGACGAAAGCGGTGGAAAGCTTTTGACGACGCAGCCGACCGCGCCGAGCGAGAATCCATTTCTCCACGATCGCAAAGCGACGTTTCAACCGCACGATCTCTGGGATAAGTTGCTGGCGCTGGCGATTCTCCTGTTTCCGCTCGACGTCGGCGTGCGCCGCATCCAGATCGATCGCGAGGAATGGCAGAAGTGGATGGCGAAGATCAAACTGCGGCTGGGCTTCAAACGCCCGCGTGCCGTCGAGTCCGATGAATCGCTCGCGGCCTTGCTCGCGCGCCGTGACGATGTGCGCTCCAAACAAACCGCGCCCGCAGTCCAGCCCGCACCCGAATTGTTCCAGCCAGTTCGCGAGGTGCCGATGGCAACAGCCAAAACCTCAGAGCAAGTGAGTTCGACGCCGCAGACAACACCCGCGGCATTTGAAGAACCGGTGAAGACAGTGGAACAGCCGAACGTCACCAGCCGTTTGCTCGAAGCGAAAAAGCGCGCGCAACGGAAGCAGTGACAAGGCTGCGGCTGGTTCGGCGCTCGACAGCTTTTTTTCCTGGCACTACGCTTCGCCGCACTCATGCGCACATTGCTTCTTGGCATCGATAGCGGCACTCAGTCCACCAAGGCTGTTGTCGTGGACGCGAACACTGGAAACGTCCTCGGCTCAGGCTCACAAACTTATGACCTGATTCCGAACCTCCCGCCGGGAGCGAAGGAGCAGCATCCACACACGTGGCGCGATGCCACCGCGAAATCCATTCGTCAGGCGCTGCGTGCTGCGAAAGGCGTCGCGTCGGAAGTGAAGGCGATCGGTGTTAGCGGGCAGCAGCACGGCTTTGTGCCGCTCGATGAGAAAGGCGAAGTCATTCGCGCCGCAAAGCTTTGGTGCGACACCTCCACCGCCGCTGAGTGCGAAGAGATCATGAGCAAGGTCGGCGGACAGAAGGAAACCATCCGCGCGGTGGGCAATGCCGTTCTCCCCGGATTCACCGCTTCAAAGATTCTTTGGCTGAAAAAGCATGAGCCGCAAAATTTCAAACGGCTCGCGAGCGTGCTGCTGCCGCACGATTATCTGAACTTCTGGCTCACGGGTCAAAAGGCGATGGAATATGGCGACGCGAGCGGCACTGCGCTGCTCGATGTGCGGAAGCGCAAGTGGTCGGACGCGGTCGTCAACGCGATTGATGCGGATCTCGCAAGCAAACTGCCGCCGTTGATTTCGAGCGACAAGCCCGTCGGCAAACTCCAGCACTCGACTGCGCGCGACCTTGGGTTAAACACGGACGTCCTCGTGAGCGCCGGCGGCGGCGACAACATGATGGGCGCGATCGGCACCGGCAACACGCGGCCCGGCGTGATCACGGCGAGCTTTGGGACAAGCGGAACGATTTACGCGTGTGCCGAAAAGCCAGTCGTCGATCCGCGCGGAGAGATTGCGGCGTTCTGCGATTCGACGAATCGTTGGCTGCCATTGCTCTGCACCATGAATGTGACCGTTGCGACCGAGATGGTGCGCAATGATTTCAAGATGACGCACGAGCAACTCGCCGTGGCGGCGTCGCGCGCGCCCGCAGGAAGCGATGGATTGATCCTGCTGCCATATCTCGATGGCGAGCGCACTCCGAACGTGCCGGACGGCACGGGCGTTTATTTCGGCGTGAACAATCGCACCTTCACCGCAGCGCACTTCGCTCGCGCGGCGATGGAAGGCGTGACGCTTGGAATGAATTACGGGTTGCGCCGACTCGCGCAGCTTGGGGTGCATCCGACGCAGATTCGCGCGACGGGCGGAGGCGCTCGCTCGAAAATCTGGCGGCAAATCATGGCCGACATCTTCGACACCGAAGTCGTGACGTTGAAAGTGACGGAAGGCGCAGCGTACGGCGCGGCGCTGCAGGCGCTCTGGTGCTGGCGTTTGCAGCAGGGCGAGAAGGTGACCATTTCGGAAATCACCGACGAGTTCGTGGAGATCAATAAATCGGAACGCGCCACGCCGAATCGTGAGAACGCGGAGATCTACGGAGAAGTTCAGGCGTTGCAGGACGATCTTTCGAAGTCGCTGCGCGATGTTTTCTCGAAGCACCGGCAGTTCGTGCTGCGGAGTAGTTAGTGGCGTGGGTGTCTGGCCTGCGACTTGTCTTGGGGGCCTCCGGCCTGAAGACAAAACACCAGCCGGGACGGCCAGTGGACCTGTGGCAGACGAGACGTCTGCCCCACTACATCTGTTCGAGCACTTCGATGCCGAGCACATCGAGTCCTTGCTTGAGCACACGCCCGGTGACGTCGCACAGCGCGAGACGCGATGCGCGGTCGGCGCCTGCGGCTTTCAGCACAGGACACGCTTCGTAGAAGCGCGCGAAGTGGCCGGCGAGATCGTAGAGATAATTGCAGAGGAAGTTTGGTCGATACTCTTCCGCCACCGCTTCCAGCGTCAGGCCGAAATTCAAGAGATGCTTCGCCAGTGCGAGTTCTTCCGGGGCGGCGAGTTGAAGGTTGAAGGTTGAAGGTTGAACGCTCGACGTTTCCCCCGCCTTGCGGAAGATCGAACGCACTCGCGTGTAGGCGTATTGGAGATACGGCGCCGTGTTCCCTTGCAGTGAAAGCATCTTGTCCCAACTGAACACGTAATCGCTCTGGCGGTTCGGCAACAGGTCCGCGTATTTCACAGAACCGAGACCCACGACGCGCGCGATCTCTTTACGCTCGGCTTCGGACAGGTTCGGATTTTTTTCCGTGACGACTTTCAACGCGCGTTCTTCCGCCTCGTCGAGCAGGTCAGCGAGTTTCACCGTTTCGCCGCTGCGCGTTTTGAAAGGCTTGCCGTCTTCACCGAGGATCGAGCCGAACCAGACGTGTGCGAGTTTGACGTTCACTTCGCCATGCCACCGTCGAAACGCGGCGAAGAGTTGCTGAAAGTGCAACTGCTGCCGCCCGTCCGTCACGTAAATGATTTCGTTGGGCTGCCACGTTTCGAGGCGATGCTGCAATGTCGCGAGATCAGTGGTCGCGTAATTGAATCCGCCGTCGCTCTTCTGGACGAGCGCGGGCTTGTCCTTCATCTGCGGGACATCGTCGAAGAATATTGCGATCGCACCTTCGCTTTCTCTGGCGATGCCGCGAGCCTTCAAATCATCAACGACCGGCTGAAGCCGTTCGTTGTAAAAACTTTCTCCAAGCGTGACGTCGAACTTCACGCCGAGCCGGCCGTAGATCGTGTCGAATTGCGACTGCGAAAGCCGGATCATCTCGCGCCAGATGCGGAGGTTCACTTCGTCGCCGCGCTGGAGCTTCACGAGTTCCTGGCGTGCCTCACCGATTACGGCGGGGTTCTCTTTGCACGCGGCGTTTACCAGCTTGTAGAGCCGCTCCATTTCGCCGATTGGCTCTTGTTGAAGCGCGGCCTGATCGAGATGTTTTTTCCAGCCGATCAGCAACATGCCGAACTGCGTGCCCCAATCGCCGATGTGATTGTCCGCGATCACGCGATGGCCGAGCAGTCGAAGCACGCGCGCGAGTGAATCGCCGAGGATCGTCGAGCGAATGTGGCCAACGTGCATCGGCTTGGCGACGTTGGGCGAACTGAAATCGACGACGACGGTTCGCGGCTGTCCGCTCTTTGCGAAGAACAGTTGTTCACCGGAAGCTGCGGTGGAGATCGCGTGCGACACGGCGTCGTTCTTCAACCTGAAGTTCAGAAACCCAGCACCGGCAATCTCGACCTTTTCGCATGTGTCACTCGCGTCGAGTTGCGCGACGACGTCGGTGGCGAGCTGGCGCGGGTTCATCTTCCGCTCTTTCGCGAGGGACATCAGCGAGTTGGTTTGATAATCGCCGAACTTGGGATCAGGGCACGGGCGTACGAGAACTGCGGCGGCGTTTGCGTCCGGCAAAACTTTCGCGACGGCTTCGCGCAGGCGTTCTTCGAGTTGAAGATGAATCATGCGGCGGAGAACCTCACGCTAAGGGCGCTAAGGACGCAACGAAGTTCAGAGAGAGTCAACACTCCTTTGCGTCCTTGGCGACCTTTGCGTGAGGACTAAACCTTCGTTCCCGACTGCGAGCGAATGGAATTATACATCGTGGTCGCGTCTGGAGAATCTTCGAGCGACTTTCGGAATTCCTTCTTGTGCAGGAGCTTCGCGATCTCGGCGAGGGTGTGGAGATGTTTTTGAAACTGACCTTGGGGAACGAGAAAGAGCATGACGAGGTTGACCGGCTGATTGTCGAGCGCGTCGAAGTTGACGCCGGTTTTGGAGCGTCCGAGCGCGCCGATGACTTCGTAAATCAGGTCGGTGCTCGCGTGGGGGATCCCGATTCCGAAGCCGATGCCAGTGCTCATCGAAGTCTCCCGCTTACGCACGACAGCGGTGATGGCTTCGCGGTGTTCGGGTTTAATTTTTCCCGTGGAAACGAGGTTGTCGATGAGTTCATCGATTGCCTCCCAACGATTCGCCGCCCTGAGTTCAGGGATGATTTGCGCAGGACTCAGAATGTCAGCCAGGTTCATAGAACCAAAAAAGGTTCAGGACTTTCGCCCCAACCGTTTTGGCAATGCAAGTGGTAACTGTGTGCGACGGGCTTGGTGTGGTGCAGAGCGATTCGACTCACTGAAAAGTAAGTCGCACGCGGTCGCCCTTGTCGAGCGCGAGGATCACTTCGCGTGCGGTGATGTCTTCACAACGGAGCAACAATGTGCCGCGCGGCGAGGGAACGGAGAACATGTCGCCGATGCCGACAGTGTGGATTTCTTTGCCGTCGCCGATCATTGCGGTGCGTTGCGAGGATTGAACGGCGAGACCTTTCAAAGAAAGTTTTGCGGGAAGTGAACTCGCGTCTCGAATCGATTCGTTGGCGATCAAGGCGGACGGTTTGAGGGTCGCCACCAAGGGCGCGACTCTTGTCGAACCCGAAGCTGGCATGGGAGTGACTGACGCACTCGTTCGCGCGGGGGGCATGGCGGCTACGGGAGTGGTGGCCTTGGCAACGACATTGGTGGCTTCGCTTTCGTCGACTTCCAGATCGTCGTCATGGGACATGGCAGAGTTGTCAACAAGTTCAAATCCATCGGCATCCATGCCCTCGTCGTCGTCCACGTCAGCGAGTGCGCCTGCAAGTCCCAGGTTGCCCATCAATGCACCGATCACGAAAAGATTGACGCAAAACATCAGAGCGCCCGCGATGGAAACAGTGAACAGGACGTCCGGCGCGATGTCCGCGTGCGTCACCTTCCACAGGCAAAGCACCAGCGCCGCCCAACCGATGTAAGGCCCGACGACCGGGATGAATCCCAGCGCAGTCGCGAGTGCGGAGGAGCCGAGCAGGCCGAGCCAGTTGTATTGCAGTTTCTGGAGTTGAATCATGATCCAGAGCAGTGCCGTGTAGACGACCCACTTCGCCACCCCGACCGCGATCATGATGATTATCCAACCCATACCGGTGCGTAACTGGGTTTGCATCGTCATCTCCACAGCGCAACTTGAACGGCTGAAGACGTCGCGGACGCGCGGCGTCCGTCAGATCATACGTATAAGTATTACACGTTGCATTGGAACACGGGTTGTTGAATAGTCGCCGCGCTCAAAAGTGGCGGCGGAACACCGCTCAAGGAAATTTTATGAAATCTGCACTTCGGACGGCTTGTGCCGTGTTGGGACTGTCACTGTCGGCAGCAACGTTTTCCTGCTCTGGCGCGGTGAAGGGTTGGCTCGATTGGCGAGGGCCGAATCAGAACGGCACTTCGCAGGAGAAAGGTTTTCCGCAGAAGATCGATGGCAAGAGTGCGTTGTGGTCGGCGAGTTTTCCCGGGCAGTCCACGCCAGTCATCGCCAACGGCAAGCTCTACATCAATGGCTTTGCCGGCGAAGGGCCGGACTTGCAGGAAGTGATCGCGTGCTTCGACGCCGAGACGGGCAAGCTGCTCTGGGAGCATCGCTACAACGACTTTCTTTCCGACACGATTTACCTGCGCTACTCGACGTCAAGCCCGGCGGTCGATCCCGAGACGGGGAACGTTTACATGCAAGGCACGCAGGGTATTCTCGCGTGTTTCACGGCGGACGGAAAATGGCTGTGGGAACATTCGTTGATGGAAGAATACGGGCGCATGACATTTCCCAATTCGCGCACGGCCACGCCGATCATCGACAAGGATCTGGTGATCACGCGCGGCATCACCTCGAACTGGGGTGCGCAAGGTTCGCCGGGCGATCGCTTCTACGCATTCGACAAGAAGACTGGTGAACTCGTCTGGTCGTCGAGTCCGGCGGGACGGCCGCAGGACAACACGTTTTCGCATCCGCTGCTTTCGTGGTGGAATGGCAAGCGCGTGCTGTATTCGGCGGCGGGGGATTGCTCGATCATCGCGGTCAACGCCCGCACGGGCGAACCGATCTGGCGAGTGCAAACCGCCAAGAGCGGCGCCAAGGGCGGCGTGAATGCCGCGGTGCTTTCCTACGGCGACACACTGATCTCGGTGCATGAAAGCGAGAATCTTGACTCGAGCGAAATCGGACGCATGGCGGCGTTCAAAATCCCGGACAGCGTCACGCAGACGAATCCGCTCGAAGCCGCCATCTACACGCCGAAGCAAATCGAAGCCTGGCGCAATGGCGTTGGCTCGCTCGCGAGTTCTCCCGTGCTGGTCGGCGACACGATCTATGAAATGAGCGGCACAGGCGACTTGTGCGCGGTGGATGCCAGGAGCGGAAAGGTTTTGTGGAAAAAGAAGCTCGGCATCGAGCAGCGCCAGAGCTCGCCATTTTACGCAGACGGTTTGCTTTACGTGGCGATGTACATTTCAGCGGGCGATCCGAGTGCGGCAGCCGGCGGCGGTGAGGCGGGCACGACCGGCGACCTATTCGTCATCAAGCCGGGCGCGGATGGATGTGAAATTGTGAGCCAGACTCAGCTCAGTGGAAAATGTTTGGGATCGCCGATCGGGTACAACGGCAAGATTTACATCCAGACGGATCGCAAATTGTATTGCTTCGGAAAAGCCGGGAGCAATCCCGGTTTGCCAGCCACGCCCGAAGAGAAGCCGTGGCCGAAGGCTGGCGCAGTGGCGAAACTGCAAGCGGTGCCAAGTGAAGTGTTGTTGAAGCCTGGTGGCAAAGCGTCGTTTCGCATTCGCTCCCTCGACGCGAATGGATTGACGGTGGACGACAGCGTCGATCCGAAATCGGTGAAGTGGGCGACGTTTATTCCGCCGACCGCACTTGTGAAATCCACGATGAAGGGATCGTTCAATGCGAATGGCGAACTCGTGGCTGATGAAGAGAACGCTCCATCGGCGGGCGCGTTCATGGCAACACTTGGCAACGCGCGCGGCACCATTCGCGGTCGCGTGTTGAGTTACCTGCCGATCAAACAGGACTTCGAAGCCTTCCATCTCACCGAGACGACGACGAACACGGTCGAGGAGCCGACGAAGTTCTCGTATCCGCCGCTGCCGTGGATCGGCGCGCGCTTGCGTTTCGAAGTGCGCGAGAAGGACGGCACAAAAGGTTTGTGCAAGACGATTGAGAACAAGTTGCTCCAGCGCGGCACCGTTTTCTTCGGCCACAGCGACATGAAGAATTACACGATCGAAGCGGACGTGTTGACCGAAGGCAACAAGCGCAAGATGTCCGAGGTCGGCGTGATCAATCAACGCTACGCGATCATCCTCAAGGGCAACTCGCAGCAACTGGAGATCAACTCGAACCAGGAGCGCATCAAGGAAGCCGTGCCGTTCAAGTGGGAGGCGAGCAAGTGGTATCGCATCAAGGCGCGCGTCGATGTGGCGCCCGATGGCAGCGGCGTGGTGCGCGCGAAAGCCTGGTCCAAAGGCGAGGCCGAGCCGGACAAGTGGCTCATCGAAGTGAAGCACAATCACGCGCACCCGATGGGAAATCCCGGCGTGTTCAGCTTTGCGCCGCAGGATCAAAGGGCTTGGATTGACAATGTTTCAGTGACACAGAATTAAGGAGCGAAATGAAATACTTCACCGTCGCGGCCGTCGCCGCATTGCTTTTGCCGACCGCGTATTCCCAGGACTGGCCCCAGTGGGGCGGCAACGATCCGGGGCGCAACATGTACACCCCGGCGAAAAACCTTCCGACGAGTTTCAGCCCCGGGAAACT
Organism: Verrucomicrobiota bacterium; assembly: GCA_038205745.1. Taxonomy (GTDB): domain Bacteria; phylum Verrucomicrobiota; class Verrucomicrobiia; order Limisphaerales; family SIBH01; genus JANNGC01. The sequence goes on from JBBRBM010000014.1 coordinate 17,825, forward strand.
GAAGCAAGGCACCGAGGACATCGACATCAGCACCACCAAGGGCGTGCGCTGGGCGGCGAAGCTGGGTTCGCAGAGCTACGGCAACCCTGTCGTGGCGAATGGAAAAGTTTACGTCGGCACGAACAACGAGACGCCGCGCAACAAGAAGCATCAAGGCGACCGCTCGATCCTGATGTGCTTCGACGAGAAAACCGGCCAGCTTTTGTGGCAGCTCGTCGTGCCGAAGCTCGCGTCCGGTAAGGTCAACGATTGGGAAAACCTCGGTTTGCTCTGTGCGCCGACGGTGGAAGGCAATCGCGTTTATATCGTGACCAGCCGTTGTGAAGTCATGTGTCTCGACAGCGAGGGACTCAAGAACGGCAACGACGGCGACTTCAAAGACGAAGCGCAATACATCGTGGGCCCAGGCAAAGCGAAGGAGGAACTCACGCCTGAGGACGCAGACATCATTTGGAACTACGACATGATGGACGAGCTCGGCGTGTTCCCGCACAACGCGTCGAATTGCTCCGTGCTCATCGTCGATGACCTCTTGTTCGCCTGCACCTCGAACGGCCAGGACTGGACGCACGTGAACATTCCGTCGCCGAATTCGCCGAGCTTTATCGCGTTGAACAAGAAGACCGGCAAGCTCGTGGCCGAAGACAGCGCCGGGATTGGTCCCAACATTTACCATGGCCAATGGAGCTCCCCATCGCTCGGCGTCGTGGGCGGCGCCAAGCAGGTTTACTTCGGTGGCGGCGACGGATGGATTTATGCCTTCGGCACCAAGCTGGAGAAGAAAGACGACGTGGAGGTGCTGCCGATCGTCTGGAAAGTGGACTGCAATCCGCCGGAGTACAAGGTGAAGGACGCGGCGCACAAATATCCCGCCGCGGAAGGTCCAAGCGAAATCAACGGCACCCCGGTGTTTTACAAAGACAAAGTGTACATCGCCACCGGCCAGGATCCCGAGCATGGCGAAGGCGTGGGCCACCTCCTTTGCATTGACCCGACCGGCACTGGCGACGTGACGAAATCGAATGTCGTGTGGAGCTACAAAGGCATTCACCGCAGCATCTCGACGGTGTCGATTGATCCAGCGACCGATCTGCTTTTCGTCGGCGACTTCTCCGGGTTCGTGCATTGCCTCGACGCGAAGACGGGCAAGTTGAACTGGGTTTACGACATGAAGGCGCACATGTGGGGCAGCACGCTGGTGGGCGACGGCAAGGTTTACGTCGGCGATGAAGACGGCGACTTCACCATTCTGGCAGCGAACAAAGGAAAGAAATTGCCGCCGGAAAAGATCAAGCCGGGCGGCCCGGAATTTGAAGCCGAACGGATTTTTGAAACCAACCTTGGCGCACCTGTTTACTCGACGCCCATCGTGGCGAACGGCGTGATGTACGTGGGAAGCCAGACGCACCTTTATGCCGTCGGTGCCAGCGCCGCGACGAGCGATCAACCACCGAAGGTGGACATCGAGTTGAAGAAGCCCGAGACGAACAAATGATTCGCGCCGTGGCAGGGTTCGGTTGTTCGCTGGCGCTTTGTCTCGCAGCGCACGCAAGCGATTGGCCGCAATTCCGCGGACCAACCGGCCTTGGTTACACGACAGAAAAAAATCTCCCGCTCAACTGGAACGCGAAGAGCAACGTGAAGATCGCGTGGAAGGCTGCGTTGCCGAAGAGCGACAATCCCTATTCGTCGCCCGTCGTGTCCGGCGACCGCGTCTTTGTCACGAGTGTGGTCAACAATCCCGTCGAGCATCACGTGCTCTGCTTCGCGCGCGCTGATGGCAAATTGCTTTGGGACACTACCGTCGAACCCGGCCCGTGGATTCTGAAGGACCTGCGCGGCGGCTACGGCGCACCGACGCCCTGCGCTGACGGCAAAAATGTTTTCGTCGTGTTCGGTTCCGCCGTCATCGCATCGCTCGACTTCGACGGCAAAGTTGTCTGGCGAAAACCTTTGACCCAATACAACTTCGATGTCGCGCTCGGCAGCAGCCCGATCCTCCACCAGAACACCGTGATTCTCGACTGCGACCAGAATAACAAGACTTCGAGCTTCATCGCGTTCGACAAGGCGACGGGCGACATCACGTGGGAGCAGAAGCGTCCGCAAGTCGTGTACGCACACAGCACGCCGGTCATCGTGGACGTGAACGGCAAAAAACAAATGCTCGTGAGCGCGTCGAACACGATTCAGGGTCTGGATCCCGACAGCGGTGAAATGATCTGGTGGTGCTCCGCGTCAGGCGATGCTTCATCGCCCGCATTCACGCGCAACCTTGCCTTTTCCGACAGCGGCCGCGGCGGCAAAGCCGTGTGTGTGGATGCAACCGGCACGGGCGACGTGACGAAGACACACTTGAAGTGGACCTTCCCGCAAATCCCCGAAGGCTTGTCATCCGCGATCATCGTCGGCGATTTCGTTTTCCGCACACACAATCCCGAAATGCTCAAATGCCTCCGCCTCTCGACGGGCGAAATGGTTTTCACCGAGCGCCTGCCAGGCATCTCGACATGGGCGAGTCCTTTCGCGACGCCGGACGGAACGATTTATTTCGCGAGCGCTGGAAAGAGTTACGTGATCAAAGCGGGCGACAAACTCGAAGTGCTCGCGACGAATGACATCGGTGAGGAGAACCGGGCATCAGCGGCGGTGGCGGATGGAAAAATTATTTTGCGTGGCGGGAAAAATCTCTACTGCATCGCGAACAAATAGGCCCCAGACTTTTTAAGAACGAACACCGACCCATGACTGTTGACGCCAATTCAATCAAAGCCGCGCAAGACCAGCTCAATGCGCACCTCAAGGAAATCATCCAGTGGCATTTCAGCCCCGAGACCGGCTGTCCGTTCTGGCTCGATTGGGCGAAGAAAAATTTCGATCCGCGCACAGAGATCAACTCGCTCGCGGACATGCTGAAGTTTCCACATTTCCCGGACGAGTGGCTGCGCGACTTGCAGCCCGAGGTCTGGGTGCCCGCGCAGTTCAAGGGCAAGCCGTTCAACATTTTCGAGACTGGCGGCACGACCGGCATGCCGAAACAGCGTATCGGCTGGAACGACTACAAGGTCGATTACTCCGAGTTCAGCGAGAAGATTTCTGACGAACATTTCCCGCGGAATCATTACTGGCTGATGATGGGACCGACCGGACCGCGTCGCTTACGTCTCGCGATTGAGCATCTCGCCAACGTGCGCGGCAGCTCGTGCTATTTCATCGATCTCGATCCGCGCTGGGTGAAGAAAGTCATCAGCGCGAAACACTTCGATCAGGCGAAGGCTTACATGGAACACGTCGTTGATCAGGCGGCGACAATCTTGAAACACCGCAAGATCAGCGGCCTCTTCACCACGCCCAAGCTGCTCGAAGCGCTCGCGGAGAAAGTGAATCTCTGGGATGCCGGAATTCGCGGTGTGTTCTGCGGCGGCACCACGATGGCACCGCAGTACGTCCGCTTCATTGTGGAGGAAGTTCTGGAAGGCCGCATCGGTTTCTATCCGACTTACGGCAACACGCTCATGGGTTTGGCCGCCAGCGTGCCGCTGCGAGCCGAGGACAACTTTTCGATCACTTACTACGCACCGCAACCGCGCGCCATGCTCCGCATCGTGAATCCCACGAAGACGGAAGAAACGGTCGCCTACAACGCGTGGGGCCGCGTCGAACTCACGACGTTGACGAAGGAATTCTTCATGCCGCGTTTCCTTGAACGCGACGAGGCGATCCGCCGGGAACCGCGCGCGCCTTACTCATGGGACGGCGTGGCCGAAGTGCGGCCGTTCGGCGCGATGGAAAAGAACATCGTCGAGGGCGTTTACTAAAACCATTTTGTGGGTGAGTGGGAAATTCCCACTTGCCCACCCGGCTCCGCAAATCTAGTTTTCCGCCATGATTACCGGGGTCATCAAGAACCAGCAGTTTGAAATCGTGGCGCAGGGGCTTGCTCCGGACAGCAAGAAGCGGCTGACACTTTCCAAGGCGCTGGCAAAGGCCGACGTCACCTTCAACATCTACGTCAACAAACTCGGTCAGATCGTGCTCGACCCGCAGAAAACGGTGCCGGCGCACGAAGCCTGGGTGTTTGAAAACAAGCAGACGCTCAATTCGATCAAGCGCGGCCTCAAGCAGTCCACCAAGGGGAAGGGGGGATACCTCGGTTCCTTCGCCAGTCACGCTGGCGATGAGTGATGAACCGGAAGCTGCTTTTCATGCCGGAAGCCCGGCAAACCCTGGAGCGTCTGCGGAATGCTGCCAAGGCCGGCCTGTATCGACAGCTTTTGAAAACGTTGGGGCTGATGGAAACGAACCTGCGTCATCCCTCGCTCAACACTCACGGCTACGAAAGCATCAGCGGGCCGCGTGGTGAAAAAGTCTTCGAGGCTTACGCGCAGAACAACACGCCGGGTGCCTATCGTGTTTTCTTTTTCTACGGCCCGGACGAAATCGAGAAGGGCCGGCGGATTCCCGTGCTGACCCTCTTTGCCATCGTGCCGCATCCGTAAGTTCATTGGCGCATAGCTCATCCGCCGCGAATCACGCGCCCCTTACTCGTGGGACGGCGTGGCCGAAGTGCGGCCGTGCGGCGCGATGGAAAAGAACATCGTCGAGGGCGTTTACTAGCGCTGCGTAGTGCGGGGCTCCAGCTCTGCGCACCTTATTAGCGGCGTTGCTTCGTCTGGATTGGCTTTTGGCCATCGGGCTTGGGCATCCAGAAATCTTTGTAGCCAAGCCCGCACTCCTTGATCATCTCAAGGCCGTATTCGGCGCGCCCGAGGTTCGTGTCTGTGTTGTTGACGCCGAGCGTGAACTTCAGTCCCGCTTTCTTCGCGAGCTTGATGAATGCGGCGCTGGGGAGGCGATACCGGCTGTTGATCTCGAGGGCGACACCGCCTTTCTTAACCGCAGCAACGACGCGCTGCATTCGATCCGGCGTCCAAAGCGCGTCATATTCTTTCGCGATCACATCGGGCAGGAAGGTTGGGTTCACGTAAATATCGACCGGCTCCTCGGCCATGATTTTCTCGATCGTCTCCACGAGGTGATTCATGAACGCCTGTTTGTCCGGCACTTCGACTTCTTCGTTGATCCAAAGCCGCGCGCGTTTTCCGCGATGATCGAAGATCGTCATGCTGTCGGTGAACACGTAATCGAAGCGCGCAACGGTCGCGGGTGAGAAGAGCGTCGGCCACTCGCGACCCTCGGCCTGCATGCCGACGAAGAATGGCTGGCCGGCCAGCGACTTGAGGAAGTCTTCGACGCCGGCATCGTTCGTGATCGCGAAGCCGATCCCGCCGTTCACGGCGATGCCGTGGTTGATGCCAGTCTTGAACATGTGCTGCCGCACGCCGTCGATCGTGAGCCCGCCCTTCAAATGCGTGTGGAAATCGATGAGCGGATAATTCGCCGTGGCGAGTTTGACCATTTGTTCATCGAGCGAATCGAAGCGCACCGGTCCTTCTGGATAATCCGGCAGATCGTCCGGCAACGGCTTCACGAGAATGTTTTTATAGAAGACCTTGCTTGCGGGATCGTGACCTTGCAGCGCGAAGGTGCCGCGCGACAATTTGCGCCCGGTCTTCCGCGCATCGGCTACCGGACTCTCGGGCTCGAAATAGTCCACCGTCTGCAAATCGTTGATCCAAATCTGAATGTGCTTCCCGCGAACCGAGATGCGCATTGTGAACCACTCGTCGTCCTTCGCGAGTTGCTTGTGAACGTTGCGAATGCCGTAAAGGCTGCCGGTCTTCTTCATCTCGACGTAACCGCCAGCGCCGGTGTGTGTATTGGCGACCTGCGTCTCGAAGCCATTCTTCGGAAAATCTGTCGCCTGGAATTTTGTGTGGAAGTAGATGCCCGAGTTCGCACCGGGCTTGGTGAGCACATCCGCTTTGAACTCAAAATTCTTGAACTCAGCTTTCTGAACGTCGCCGGCGTAGAAGAGATGCGAGCGCGTTCCGCTGAATGCGATTGCGCCGTTGACGACCGCGAAGCCTGCCGGGTTCTCGCTCGCCTTCCAGCCAGCCAATGTTTTGCCGTCGAATAATGGAATCCATCCATCAGCGCTCGCGGCACGCGCAGCGCCATGACAGCTCAGGACGACGAAAAGGCAGATGCGGAAGAATTTGCTCATGTCTGACATGCAGTAGATCACCGCTGATAAAGACATGGACAGCCTTGATTGCCGTCAACGGCAGGGCGGATTGCCTCGCTCGGAGATTTGGCGTGACGCGAATACATCGGCCCGCTCCAGTGAGCGCAAACCATGAAGACCCTCAACTTGACTCTCGCTTTCTTGGTGTTCGTCGCAACGGGTTGCGTGACAGGCGTGCCGACGCAATCTTCATCAACAGATCACGGAGTGATGATCGCCACAGGACTCACTCGTGATTTCGAGTTGGACGCCAATGTGTCGAAAGTGGTGTGGCGCAAAGCTCAACCCGTGACAGTCGATCAAGGTTCGCGTGACGCTCTGCGCCGGCCGGAACTCGCGACGACTGTTCGCGCATTGTGGTCCGACAAGTTTCTCTACCTTGCTTATGAATGTCCTTTTACCGAGCTCACCGTATTCGACCCTGTTCAAACCAAGGAGCGTTTCGGACTCTGGGAGCGCGATGTAGTCGAGGCGTTCATAGGCAGCGACGCGACGAATCCTCGCCGTTACACCGAATACGAAGTTTCGCCGACGAACGAGCGGCTCGATGTGAAAATTCCTGAGAAAGATTTTGCGTGGAGCAGCCGGTTCGAATCCGCGACACGGGTCGATCGCGAACGGCATTGTTGGATTGCTGAAATGCGCATTCCGATCAGCGCGTTAAGTGAGACCAAACCGAGCCGCGGCACGCGATGGCGCATCAACCTGTTTCGCTGCGATTACGCGAACAAAGCGTTCCTCGCCTTTAATCCCACGCTCACCGGAACGTTTCACACGCCGGAGCGTTTCGGTGTGCTCGAGTTTCGCTGAATCGCGGCAGACAGCGTGGCCATCACTTCTCTTCGATGTAGAGATAGAGCGGACTGCCATTCAGCGGCAGCGTCACGCTCCCATTGGGCAGTTGCTCAATCTTCGTCTCCAGTCCAATTGCGTCAGCGGTGAGCGGCATTCGTTCCGCGCGAACCACTTTGCCGGGAAGATTCTTCACGAGCAGCGAGACGAGTTCATTGTCACCGCTTGGTTTCCATGCGACCCAGACGCGCTTCTTCGGCGTGGAAACGTGCTGGTATTCGTGGACGCGAATTGCTCCGACGCTGTTGGTGACGATGCGCGTGAAGCGGTAATCGCCGAGGGCGCGACTCAAATGTGCGAGCGCGTGAAACGAGGGCTTGGGCTGAAAGTTGCGCGTGATGCCAGCGCTGGCGTGCAGGCTGGGTTTGTCGTTGTCGTTGAAAAAGTAAACGTAAGCGCGTTCGACCGGCATGGCCGAAAACACGAGCAACGATCGCACGAGCCACTGCGCCTGTTGATCGTCGGTGACGCCAACCCATTTGCTGAAGTCACCATTCTTTTCCGCGAGTTTCGTGCTGCTGTCGTAGCCGAATTCCGTGATCCAGATCGGCTTGCCCGTGGCGTGGGCGTCGCGCCAGCGACAAAGCTCTTCCACGTCCTGCAAATATTTCGGCAGCTTCGGATCTTCGGGAAAACTTCGCCGCCATGTCGGCCAGTTCTCAAGCTGTGCATAGCTGTGGATGTTCAACACATCGAACAGCTCGGGAAACTTCTCCACGCACGTGACACTTTTTTCGTATTTGCCGCTCTTGCCTACGGCGAGATTGCAGGTGGCGATCTTGAGTTTCGCATCACCCGCGCGGAATCCTTCTGCCATCGCACGAAACAGGCGTGTGTAATCCGCGTCGCTCCAATCGCCAGGCTCGTTCCCGATCTCGACGGACTCGACGAGCTTGCGTTTGCCGGACGGACCGAACTCGCGGGCGAATGCTTGTCCGTACTCGCGCGCATCGCGTTCGAGGTCCGTCCAGTTCGTTCGCGTGATCGACTCGAACATCAACGACGCATTGATCACAAAACCCTTCTCACGCCATGACCCGTAAACGTGGCTCCAGTCCACACGGTTCTTCGCGAACGGGAAAGGTGCGGCCTCAGTCGTGTTCGTGCCGAGATCCCAGGACACCGGATGATAATCGCGCACGTGCCGGCAGACAGGTTGATACAACGCCGGCTTGAATTGGACCGTGTGCCCGTTGAGGCCGATGAAGTCGCGCATCAGCGGTCGCTCGGCTTCCGCTCCGACTAGAAAGTTGGCGGAGAGGACAATAATCAGCCACGTGCAAAGCCATTTCATAATTCGTAAGGAGCACGCGACAACTTCAGTAGTCGTATAACCCCGAGTCACGACTGTATCCGCCGCCACCCGCTCCGCCACTTTCTCCCATCATGTCTCCGAACACGTCGCCCATGTCTTCTTCGATTTTGTCGGGATCTTCGCCTGCTTCGAGACGCTTGATGGCGATATCCATTTCCTTCGGCATGGTTCCAGGCGGCATGACGTCCTTCATCTTCTTCATCATCTGCGCGAGATGCTTCGGGTTGTTCTCGTCGAGATGTTCCATGTCACGTTCGAGTTCACCCATCGCGCGCATGATTCGCGGATCGTCCATGTCCGGCATGTTGTCGGGTCCATCTGGACCGGCCGCCGTCGGCTCTTTCAAGCCGCGCGTCATGGCGAAGCTGCTCATCTGCTTCTTCATTTTTTTGTTCCCGCATTTCGGGCAAACGGGCAGGCGATCCGGATTCAATCGCTTCGAAAGGAAGTTGAAAATCCGTCGACACTTCGGACACGCGAATTCGTAAATCGGCATAGCTCGTGAATGGAACTACACGAAGGGGATGGCGAATTCCAGTGTTGGCTTCGCCGCATTGGCGGACCGGCGTTGTGGGAAGTGAAACAGTAATCAGTAAGCGGTGCCGGTACTCCACCAGCGGCGCGTGATGAAACTGTTTCACTGATTACTGTTTCACTGATTACTCTTCGCCCGCCGATCATGCGCGTTCTCCTGCTAAACCAGACTTTCCATCCGGACGTGATGGCCACCGCGCAGTACCTGACTGATCTGGCGCGCGCGCTCGCCGAGGCCGGACATGAGGTCACTGTGATCAGTGGCCGTCGCGCTTATGACGACCCGCAAAAGGAGTTTCCGGGAGAAGAATCCTGGAACGGAATTCGCATTCGGCGCGTTTGGACAACCCGCTTCGGGAAAAGCGCGAAATGGAAACGCGCCGTTGATTTCGCGAGCTTCATCGCTTCCTGCACCTGGCGGCTGCTGTTCAGCCGGCGCCCCGATGTTGTCGTCGCGCTCACTTCGCCCCCGCTGATTTCGTTTCTCGGCGCCTGCTTCGCGCGGTGGCGCAACAGCCGGTTCGTGTATTGGGTGATGGATTTGAATCCAGACGAGGCAATCGCAGCGGGTTGGTTGCGGGATGGATCCCTCGTCGCTCGTGTCCTGCACGTGATGTCCCTCTTCAGCCTTCAGACGGCGGATCCCATCGTCGTGCTGGATCGCTTCATGTTCGATCGAGTGCGGGCAAAAGGAATTGCGGCGCAAAACATCGTGATCCTCCCGCCATGGTCGCAGGACGATGCCGTGTATTTCGATGCCGTTGGCCGCGATGCGTTTCGCGCCGCACACGGGATCTTGGGCAAGTTTGTGGTGATGTATTCGGGCAACCACAGCCCGTGTCATCCGCTCACCAATCTGCTGCAAGCCGCCCAGGAATTCACCGCACGCGGCAATGATCGGATCATCTTTTGTTTCGTGGGTGGAGGAAGCGAGTTCGCCAGGGTGAAGGAGTTTGCGGCCAGGCACTCGCTGCGAAACACCCTTTGCCTGCCGTATCAGCCGCTCGACAAACTTGCTGGGTCGCTTTCTGCGGCAGACCTGCACGTCGTGGTGATGGGCGATGCGTTCGTGGGCACGATTCATCCCTGCAAGATTTACAACATCCTCAGCGTGCGCGCGCCGATCCTCTACATCGGTCCGGAACCAAGCCACGCCGCAGACATCTTGCGTGCCCTTGATGCTCCCAGCGTTGCGAGCGGAGTGGCTCATGGGGACGTGGCGGGCACCGTATCGGCGATCACCGGCTTCGCTGCAAAGCCCGTGCGAATGGACGAAGCACGCTGCAGTTTGCTGGCACGACGATTCTCAAAAGCAATGTTGTTGGGAGAAATGCTTCACGTCGTGACGGCCATCGAGGTGGAAAACCGTTAGTAAGCGACTGGACTGTGGTGTTCCATTTTCCATTTTTTCGTCTAAGGCAGGCATGAGTTTCCCCGGTGCATGGCTGAATGCCTGCCGTGTGTCACTGCATTGCTGCGCAACGCGCTGTTGAAGGACATTCGATCGCTGCTTCGTGAGCGGGTGATGCGACCGATCGGCGCGTCGGATGCGGATTGGTCTGTCGGTTACGGCAAGACGGGCGTCGTCGATGGCTTGCCGCTTCTCGGTTCGTGGGGCGGCGGCGCTTCCACAGCGCGAGCCGCGGCTCATGTTGCGCGGTGGTGATTGGGACGGGAAACAAGTCCTGAGCAAAGACGCAGTGCGCCGGATCACCAGTGACGCGGGCACACCCGGCAACTGCGGCATGGGCCGGTGGAGCAACAACGAAGGTGTTTACGACAAACTGCCGCGCGACGCGTTTTGGGGCTCAGGCGCAGAGCACCAAATCCTGCTCGTCATCCCGAGCCTGAATCTCATTGCCGTGCGGAACGGCGAGTTGCTCGCCACGGCAGCATCCGAGCCGCAGAAATATCACGAGCCCGTGCGCGAGAAGTTGTTCGAGCCGCTCGTCGCTGCGATTGAAATGAGCGGGAAACTGCGCGATGGGATGTCGGCCCCGGCGAGACCGCGAGTTTCCCCACGAAGTGGATGAGCGCAGACGGCAAGACACTCTGGCTCGTCTTCTCCGGTGACGATCAATTCTCCGTGCGCCGCGCGACGGTGACGGTTTGGTAAGATTGGTCCTCGCTCATACGGACAGGGTTTCCGGTCGCGTGCTGCACTCCGATGAAGCAAGCATGGACCAAGTCGTGAACTGCTCACGCGCGATGGTGACAACTGGTTCAGTAGCTTCGCTCCACTCCAATTTGGAAACCCGTATAAGAACCCATTCCCAAACCACAACAAAATGGGGTCAGGATAAAGCAAGGGCGGTGTATCGCCGTCGCGCCGGCTCCGGCATTTGTAATGAAGAATTAAAGACAGTTGATTCGTGAATTGTATGAATGCTGAACCGAGAGTGATTGCGAATGCGGAAAATCTTCCCGCCGCCTTTGCCGCGAAAGCGGTGAGGAGATGGAATCGTTTGCCGAATCCTCGCTCCCTTTTCGTTTCGTGTGGGGTCGCCACCAATTCCCTTGTTGCATTGGCTGGCGCACCCGCTGCGCTGGATGCGGCAAGGCCCAGAATCACCGACACCACGGTGACTGGGGAGGACGTGATTGCTGCCTTAAACCAACTCACAAACAAAATCGTTTCTTCAACCTATGAGCCATAAACAAAACATTTTCTCAGCTCCCGGCACTCCGTTGCTGGATCGCACGGTCGGTGAATTGGTCGCCGAACGTCCCGGTCGTTCACGCATCTTTCAATCCAGCGGAATCGATTTTTGCTGCCAGGGCAGCCGGACGTTGCGCGAAGCCTGCGAGCGTAAAGGCGTCGCGGCGCAAAGCGTGGTCGAGCAACTGGAGGCGGAACTGGCGGACAAAACTGCGCCGGTTCAAAATCCTGCCGAGCTGCCGCTGGACGAACTGACCGAATACATCGTCGGAACACATCACAGCTTCCTGCGTCGCGAGTTGCCGCGCCTGCATGCGATGTCGGCCCGCGTGGCGCAAGTGCATGGGGGCCATACTCCTTCGCTCATCGAATTGTTCGAAGTTTTCCAGGGGCTTCAAGCGGAGCTGATCAGCCACATCGAGAAGGAAGAGAGTGTCTTGTTTCCCGTTGTGGCGGCGATGAGTCGAAGGGAAACGTCTCCCGTTCAAATCGACGAGCCGATTGCGTGCATGGTCCACGAACACGAAGAAGCCGGCGCCGCGCTTGGTCGATTGCGGGAATTGTCCAACGGCTTTCATCCGCCCGCGGATGCCTGCAACACGTATCGCGCCCTGTTTGCCGGGCTTCAAGATCTGGAAGAGGATTTGCACCGGCACATCCATCTCGAGAACACCGTTCTGTTTCGGGCGGCGCAGGCACTCACTCGCCAGGAAACCAATTGACCCGCCATGTTTGTTTACGGTCAGACAGCAGCCAACGCCATCGCAGTGATGAGTTACCTCGCCGCCGATCCTTTGCGTCGCGCGGGCTCAGCCGAAATTTCCGAGGCGCGCGGCATCTCGCGGGCGCTGACGGCGAAACTGCTGACTCAGCTCGCGGCGGCCCGATTTGTTACGGGGCAACCAGGGCCGGGCGGTGGCTACACTCTGGCGAAAGAGCCGGGCGAGATTTCCCTTTTGGATATCGCGTCTCTCTTCGAACAAGTGGATCCGCCTTCGGTCTGCGCCTTCGGTCACGGATGGTGCGGGCACGGCGAACCGTGTCCGCTGCATGACGGCATTCATGACCTTATGGATTCTAATCGTCGTTTCATGAAAGAGACGCGCCTCTCGGTCTTCCTGAACCAAAGAAAAACCAAATCTCGAGCAAACAACACCGTCACATCGTGAGTTTCCAGACGCTGCATTCAGTTCGTTGCAGTCGTTTGCTCGCGGCGGTCACCCGATAATTTTTCCATTTTAATTAATCACTCATGAAAAAATACACTCGTCTCTGGTGGGCGCTGACATTCGTCATCGCAGGTTCTCTCGCCGTGCTCGGCTACTACGGCATTGAGATTTATCAAAAGGCGCCGCCGATCCCGAACCGCGTCGTCTCGACGGACGGCACGACCTTATTCACCAAGGAGCAAATCCAAAATGGCCAGAACGTCTGGCAGAGCATCGGCGGCCAGGAAGTCGGCTCGGTGTGGGGACACGGCGCGTATGTCGCACCAGACTGGTCGGCGGATTGGTTGCACCGCGAGTTGACCACCATTCTGGATCGTTGGGCGAATGCGGAGTTCAAGAAGAGCTACGCGGAATTGGATGACCCGACGAAGGCTTCATTGCGCGCGCGGCTCAAGAAGGAAATCAGGACGAACACTTACGACGCACAGACGGGCGACATCACCGTCTCGCCCGTGCGCGCCGAAGCGATCAAGGCGGTGGCGTCGCACTACGTCGCGCTCTTTGGCGGCGACACCAATCTCCACAAGCTCCGCGACGCTTATGCGATTCCGGCGAACGCACTGAAGGATCCCGAACGCAAGCAGGCGCTGACGGCGTTCTTCTTTTGGGCGGCGTGGGCGTGCGGCACGGATCGTCCGCACGCGAACATTACCTACACGCACAACTGGCCGGCTGAGGAACTGATCGACAACAAGCCGACTGGACAAATCATCGTGTGGTCGGTTGTCAGCTTCGTGCTCTTGCTCGCCGGTGTCGGCGCACTTTCCTGGTACTCCGCCGTGCAACGGCATCGCGAAGAAAAGGAGGGCGAAAGCGAAGTGGAATATCCACCAGTGGACCCGTTGCGCTCGCTGTCACCCACACCTTCGATGCGCGCGACGTTGAAATATTTCTGGACCGTTGCGGCGCTTATTGTCGTGCAGGTTGGTCTCGGTGCCATCACCGCGCACTACGGCGTGGAAGGTTCGTCGTTCTATGGAATCCCGCTCGCGGAATGGATTCCCTACTCCGTCGCGCGCACGTGGCATACGCAGCTTGGCATCTTCTGGATTGCGACGGCGTGGCTGGCCACCGGATTGTTTGTTGCTCCCGCAGTGTCCGGCTACGAGCCGAAGTGGCAGCGCGCTGGCGTGAACTTTTTGTGGGTTTGTCTGCTTATCATCGTGGTCGGTTCCCTGGCCGGACAACTCGCCGGCGTGCATCAGAAATTTTCGTTTGTCCAAAACTTCTGGTTCGGCCACCAAGGCTTGGAATACGTGGACCTCGGCCGGTTCTGGCAAATCTTTCTCTTCGTCGGTCTCGTGGTCTGGCTGGCGCTGATGGGCCGTTCCCTTCAGCCGGTGTTGCGCAAACCCACGGAACACTGGCATCTGCTCGTGCTCTTCTTCATCGCCTCGGCTGCGATCGCCGCATTCTACGGCGCGGGGTTGATGTGGGGGCACAAGACCAATCTCGCCATCATTGAATTTTGGCGCTGGTGGGTGGTGCATCTGTGGGTGGAAGGATTCTTCGAAGTATTTGCCACAGTGGTGATCGCGTTCCTCTTCGTGCGGATGGGTCTTTTGAAAACCGGCTCCGCCACCCGCGCGGTGTTGTTCTCCACCGTGATCTTTTTGGGCGGCGGCATGATCGGCACGTTTCATCATCTCTATTTCACCGGCACACCGACCGCCGTGTTGGCGCTCGGCGCGACGTTCAGCGCCATGGAAGTGGTGCCGCTCGTCCTGATCGGATTCGAAGCTTACGAGAATCTCACGCTCAGCCGCGCCAGACCCTGGGTGCAGGCCTACAAGTGGCCGATCTATTTCTTTGTCGCCGTCGCGTTTTGGAATCTTGTCGGCGCAGGACTGTTCGGGTTCTTCATCAATCCGCCGATCGCGCTCTACTACATGCAAGGTTTGAACACCACGCCAGTTCACGGACACACCGCCCTCTTCGGCGTGTATGGAATGCTCGGCATCGGTCTGATGCTGTTTTGTCTGCGCGGGCTCACCAATCGGCGCGGATGGAAAACCGGCGCGTTGAAGTTCTCGTTCTGGTCGATCAACATCGGGCTCACGTTGATGGTCGTGCTCAGCTTGCTGCCCGTTGGTTTGCTGCAAGCGTGGGCGAGTGTGGAGCACGGCATGTGGTTCGCGCGCTCGGCTGAGTTCATGCAAACGCCGCTCATGCAAAACCTGCGCTGGATGCGCGTGATCGGCGATACCATCTTTGCCGCCGGCGTCATGTCGCTCGGATGGTTTGTGCTCGGGCTGAAGACCGGTTGGTCGCTTCAACCGGGCGCGGACATGGACGGCGGGGTGAAATTATCGCCGGGCCGCCGGGCAGAACTGGCGGAGCGCGATTGACCACCGCCCGGGCCGCGAATGCCAATCAACCCGCACATTGTTGACGGCGCGTCGAGAGAGTCTCGACGCGCTTTCGTCGCAAGAGATGAGAGATGACTTTGATTCCCAACAGTCCTCAAGAAGATGCGGACTCCACTCGCGTCCGGAGCGGCCCGCCGTCTCCTGTGATTTACGCGTGCTCGGGATGTTCCGACGCGGGTGAACTGGCCGATCGTGTCGGTCGGCAACTCAATCGTGACGGTGTCGGCGAAATGTCGTGCCTTGCCGGGATTGGCGGCCGCGTGAAGCCGCTCATGACGAAAGGTGAAACGGCGCGGAGAATTGTCGTGATTGACGGATGTCCGCTCAACTGCGCCCGACACACGTTGCGTCTGGCGGGTCTCACCCATATCGAGCATGTGCAACTGCACCAACTCGGACATCGCAAAGGCAATTGTCCCGTGACTGAAGAGCGCGTACGCGAGGCAACGGACGCCGCCAGGCGATTGATCGAGGGCGGTCACTTATCCGTCGTCGCAGGGTAGGATTTTGGAAAAACATTTGCGCCCAGCCCGGCGAACGACCCTGGCGCGATCAACCTTGGTGCGGATTCTGAATTCGAAAGGAAGTCGTCACGCCGCCGTCAGGGCTGCCCGTTCATTTTCCACAGCCCCGGTCTTTTCCAGGAAGTAGTCGTAGCCACCTTCGTACGGCGTGATCTCACCGGCGTTCACATGGAGCACCTTTGCGGCGAGCTTGCGGATGAAATGAACGTCGTGAGAAATGAAAACCAGCGTGCCTTCGTAGCGTTCGAGAGCGAGCGTGAGCGACTCGACGGTGTGGATGTCCAGATGCGTCGTCGGCTCGTCCATGAGGAGGAGGTTCGGGGGATCGACGAGGAACTTGACGAGGTTCAACCGGCTTTTCTCACCACCGCTGAGCACCGCCGTCTTCTTGAAAATGTCGTCCTTGCGGAAGAGGAACGAACCGAGAATGCCGCGCGCATCGTCTTCGCGCATCGTTGGAGCGCTGGCCAGAACTTCGTCGAGGACTGTCTTCTCCGGGTCGAGCGTGTCCGCGCGATGTTGACTGTAGTAGCCGATCTTCGCGTTGTGCCCGAGCTTGCGTTCGCCCTTCTGAAAATCCACCACGCCGGCAAGAATCTTGAGCAGCGTCGATTTACCGGAACCATTCGGGCCGACGAGCACCGTGCGCTCGCCCCGCTCGATCATGAGGTCGAGTCCCGAGTAAACTTTGTTGGCGCCGTACGCCATGTGAATGCCATCGAGCGTGACTGATCGCTGGCCACCGCGAGGCGGCTCCGGAATCTGGAACCGGAACGGCTTGCGCGGAGCGAGCGGTTTCTCGATGAGTTCGAGCCGCTCGATCTGCTTGAGCTTGCTCATCGCCTGGGATGCCTTGGACGGTACGGCGCGAAAACGATCCGCAAACTGCTGGAGCGCGGCGATCTCCTTTTGCTGGTTGTTATACGCAGCCAATTGCTGATCGTACCGCTCCTCGCGTTGGCGGAGGAAGTCCGAGTAATTGCCCGTGTAGTCGATGAGCTTCTTCTCGGAAATCTCGTGAACCTGCGTCACGACTTCGTCCATGAACGCGCGGTCATGCGAGATCAGGAGGAGCGCGCCGGAATAGTTCTTCAGATAATTCTGGAGCCAGAGCAGCGAGAGCAGATCGAGATGATTGGTCGGCTCGTCCAGGAGCAAAAGGTCCGGCTCCATCACGAGCAGGCGGGCGAGGCGGGCGCGCATGATCCAGCCCCCGCTCATCTCGCGGGCTTTGCGGTCGAAGTCCGTCTCGCGATAGCCGAGGCCGCGCAACATCTTCTTCGCCTTCGTTTCCACCTGCGAATCGTTCAACGCGTCGTGCTTCGCGTGCGCTTCGAGATATTCCGGACACGACACCTGCCCCGCTGCTTCCAGCTCGTGCAGACGCTTTTCCAGCCGTGGCAATTCCTCCACGCGCCCGGTGGCCACATCCAAAATCGTCTCGTCGCCATGAGTCTCGGCCTCCTGCGGGAGATAGCCGACCATCGTCCACTCATCGCGCTCGACGACGCCGGCATCCGGCTCTTTTTGTTTGAGGATGATGGAGAAGAGCGTGGACTTGCCGGCGCCGTTCGGCCCGACCAGGGCGACGCGGTCGCCGTAGTTCACGTTGAGCGAGACATTCTCGAAGAGCACTCGCCCGCCGAGGCTCATTTTCAAATCACGAATCGTAAGCATGGAAAACAGTGTGGCCGCGCCGCTAAATCATCATTGAATGATGAACCCTTGGATTGCCTTCCCAGAGGACAGCGCAGAACTGGTTTTGTCTGCGGCGACGAGCGGGAGAGCTTATGCCGGGATCGCGCCGCGTCAACCGGACATTTGATTGGGCAATGCGGACCGGATTGCACAGCAAGCGGGCGTTCTGATCGATTTGCTGCTGAGAACCTGTGCTTGATCAGAAACGGCGATCACCAGCGGCGCGGAAGAACGAATCCCGCTATGGCGCCGGGATCAGTTTGAGAGACGTGGTCTCGCGCGGGCGGGAAGGCTCCATTTGTTTCCAGACGACTCGCTTGTCGGGCGAGACTTCCAGATAGACGACGCGCGGGCCCGGCCTGGAGGAACGCGAGGCGCAGGCAATGAGAGTATTTCCACTGGCGAGCCGTGTGGACTCACAGAAACTGCCGATGTTGAGTCCCAAAGGAAGGTCAGCGGCGGTCAGCGTCCAGACGGTTTTCCCGGCGGGATCGACTTCCGCCAAATGCGCCGGCTTGTAACCGGAGATGAGAGTATTGCCGTTCGCGAGGCGGCTGGCGCTGTAGGCCATCGGCAGATCCCATTCCTTCAGAGTCTTTCCGGTGAAGTCATATTCGCGCAGTTTGTGCGAATAGCATTCCGCCACCAGAACGGTGTCTTGCGGAGTCAGTCGGATGAAGCGCGCGGTTTGATGTCCCTTTCCCTTCGCCTGGACATTGAAACTGCGGAGTGATTTGCCGGCGCGATCGATCTCGGTAATGCGTCCGGCTCCGCATTCGTTGATCAGAATGTTGCCATTGGTCATGGGCTGGCAGGACATGATCTCGTCGTTGTAGGCGAAATCGAAAATCGTCTGCTTGTTCGCGTCGATCAAGCGCACGCCGCCCTTGTTGTCAGTTCGGGGCGAAGGCAGGTAGGAGACGAGCACGGAACCGTCAGGCATCGGCCAAGCGTCGATGGGACGGACCAGCGAGTAAACCCAGACCGGTTCTCCCGCCGCGTTGAACCTGGTGATTTCATAAGTATCCACATCACAGGCGATGAAGGCGTAGCCGGGTGGCGCAGCATTCGTCCCGGCTTCGGCGGCGAGGATTTCCAGTGAAGGCGAAAATGCCGCCGCGAGAATTCCAACGATGGTTAATGCGATCTTATTTTTCATTTTCACAGCAGCCAGACGCTTTGACTGTCCTTGTAGTGGCGGCGGCAAACGGAGGCATAGCGTTCATTCCCGCCAATTTCGATTTGCTCGCCAGTCTTTACGGGCGCGCCGCTGGCATCAAGACGCAGGACCATGATGGCCTTGCGGCCACAGTGGCAGATCGTTTTCAGCTCAATCAGGTTGTCCGCCCATGCCAGAAGCCATTGGCTGCCCTCGAACAGAGTGCCCAGAAAGTCGGTTCGCAACCCGTAGCACAAGGCCGGGATGCGCAGGCGGTCGGCGATCTCGGTGAACTGCTCCACCTGGGCCTTGCTGAGGAACTGAGCCTCGTCCACGAGCACGCATGACAGGCCACGTATATTGTGATCGCGCTCGGCCAGGCTGAAAACATTCTCATCACGGTCGAAGGCCCGGGCATCCGCGGAAAGGCCGATGCGCGACGCAACCTTCCCCGGCCCGGCGCGGGTATCCAGCGCCGGCGCGAGCACCAGCGTGTTCATGCCGCGCTCCTGATAATTGTAGCTGGACTGGAGGAGCACGGTGCTCTTGCCCGCGTTCATCGCCGAGTAGCAGAAGTAAACTTTGGACATGACCGTTCTGCCCAGTATTACACGTGCCTGGATTTATTTCAAATGCATCCGGATACGCGCCCGGAATTCGGAACAACCTTCACGTGCCCAGTTGGCCAAACATGGTTGCAGGCGACCTTCGCGAGCTCTTACAGTGTGAGGAACATGAATCGCTTCTGTCTTGTGGTGGCCGGTGTCCTTGCGGCAGGACGCCTTCACGGCGCCGAACTCACTGATTCGAACTTCACCAGCACGTATTCCGCGTCTACCTCCTTTACCGCCGAGGGTGAGATCACACGGCACGGCAGGGATTACGGAAATCTCAGCTCGACGTTGACGCGCGCATCGTACGTGGCGAGCCGCGCCATCAACGAACAATGGCGCTGGAGCGTCGGACCCCTCATCGAATATTCCCGTTTCGAAGCAACCAAGCGCGCTTTGATTCCAGAGGAGGGATTTGTCACGGCATTACAACTCGGCGCCGTGTGGCAAATCAATGAGCGGTGGAGCGCGCGTTTCGACATTCGTCCGGGGCTGTACACGGATTACAAGGATGTGAGCGGATCGGATTTCAATGCGCCCTTTGTCGCAGCGGTGACGTATGCGTGCAGCAGCAACTTGATGTGGGTGCTCGGCATTGGGGTCAACTTGCGCAGCGACCTGGGAACCATCGGCGGACCGGGTGTGCGGTGGCGCTTTGCTGACGATTGGACGCTTAACCTCATCCTGCCAAAGCCCACCATTGATTACACGCTGATGCGCGGCCTGGATCTCTACGCCGGCGGCGAATGGCGGAGCACGTATTTTCGTGTGGGTGAAAACTTTGGCTCCGCGCGCGGGAAGCCGGTGCTGAACAATGATGACTTCACTTATCGTGAACTGCGCGGCGTGGCGGGCCTGCGCTGGACGATTGCGCGCGAGCTTCGAATCGATCTCGAAGGCGGATACGCTTTCAACCGCCGTGCGGAATTTCGCGCCGCCGACGTCACAATCAAGGCAGACGGCGCTCCATTCGTTCAACTCGCAGTGGGCGGCTCGTTCTGAGGCTTCCGCCGTGATGAAACGCAGCGGGCGGTGACATCCGAACCTGCCCGCACAACTTTATTCCGAAATGCAGATCAGGCGCGCCAACCTGCTCGTTTCTACATTCACCGTTTCTCCAGCATGCTTGAAACTCATTCGCAGAACTCAAACCCAGCTACTTGAAATCGAGCGGAGTGGAAATCGTGTTGTTCGGCTGAACCCGCCAGTCGCCACGCCAGGTCCGTTGCTCTCCCAGAAGATCGGTCGTGCGCAACCACACATGCTGACCTTGAAGGTCGATGAAGCTATCGGGGAGCTGCCACGCATCGAGGAAATAAGTCCGGCCGTGTGGCACCTCGATCGTGTAAGCCGCCGAACGCCGACCATCCTTGTCGAGCCAGACTTTGAATCGCCTGCTGGTGTCATCAAGAGCGGGCCATGACACGAAAAGTTCCATCCATGTGTGACCCTCAAAGCGCCGGAGCTTTCCCATCGCGATGGGCTTTTCGAAGTAGCGGTCGCCGGGAGTTTCGTTCTTGTTTACGAGCGGCAGGTTGAACCAGCACCACTGGTAATCGCCACCAGACTTGTGCAGCGGATCAAGCGCGCTGTAGCGATGCGCCGCTTTCACCACGCTTTCTAGAACACCGTGCGCGTTGTAGCGCCAGGCGTTCGTGTAATTTCCTCCAAGCGCAGCGGGATAAAAATTCATGTCAGAAGACCACAGCGTGATGTCGTCGGCGGTGAAGAGGTAGAGGCCGATGAGTGTGTCGAGCAGCCAGCCGGGCAGAGGACGATCATTCTGTTCAATTCCTTGCACGCCTTCGTTGGAGTAGCGCGACCACGCGCCGATCCGGCAATTGGTGAGGAATGGTTTTCGCATTCCGTTGCGAGCCGGATACTCGCCAGCCATACGGTGATGTTGAAGATACATGCGCGTGGCAGTGCGATAGAGATTGTCGAGACAGTGTTTGGCTTCGTTGGGTTCGAGAAGCAGCTTCCAGCCGTAGGCGGTGGTCTCCTTGAGTGAGCCGAAAGCCGGCAAGCGATTCACAAGTTTCAACGAGCCGTCGTCGTTGCGCTGGTAGAACGGTTCCCGGCCCCACATCGCCTGCTGATAACCGTCCATGGAAATGATGCCGTTGTTCTGCTGACAGGCGACGAGAGTTGGATCGGGGTGCGCGATGAAATCCTTTTCGCGCATGAGGTACTCGGGATCACCTTTGCCGCCTTGCCGCATGGATTCGTGGAAGGTTCCAACCGAGAACTGCCACTGGCCATACAACATGGGAACGATGCGCAATCCTGACTCGAGCGCACCTTCCGCCATGCCCTGATATAGCCAGCCATTGCAGTTGCGTTGATGCTCGAAGCCTTCGGTCGTCTCTATGTCGATGGCCGGGTAAACGACACCGCGTCCCTGTTTGTCCGTGGGCCAGCGCTCTTGTTGGAACGCGTAACGGCCGAGTTCCAGATACGCTGCCTGATCGTTGGTGAAATAATGTTTCACGCCCAAAGCGCGAAGAGCGGCGATGCGGGAGTCCGTCGGATCCATTTTCTCCAGCTTGTCGGCCAGTCGAACAGCCTGCCCATACCATTGCGGGTCGGTCATCAACGCCCATTTTTGTTCTGGCGGAATTCTTCGCAGGTTCGTTGGAGCATCTTCCTTTTCGCGGTAACGCGGGATGGCTCCGATCGACGTTATACCGCGGGTGAAATGAAGATTGGCCTCGTCACTGTCATACCAAGGCCCATCCACATGAATGCGCCGATCCGACAACGTGAACGCCGGGAAGCGGGACAACAGAGCCACGCCATGCGCAGTCTGTTCTTCGAACGCGTAGTCGATGCCCCGGAGCTTCGGAGCGGTTCTGCGCTCGAATTTTAAAACGGGCGCGGACTGCGTGGTGAATGGATGTCCGTCGTAATCAATGTTCGCCGCAGGAGCGATTGTAAAAGCGGCGACTGAGACAATCGCGACAAACCAAATTCCTGCTGTGCATTCTCTGGGGAGAATCCGAGTGGCGCCGAGTATTCTGGGCATGGGTCGAAATAGACGGCCGATTCGCACTGGCGATTCATCGACGGGAGATTGTCGCGAGCAAACCTGCGACGGCCGAGCACCAAACCGAATGCACTAAAGAAGATTCGGATTCGACTTCGGGTCAGGCGTCCAAACGATATTCGTTTGCGGCATGATCGCGCCCCCGCGAGTCAACCCAGATCCGGTGCGTGTTTCCACGACGGTGCGGCCTGCGAATGTTTCCGCATGTCCGTCGGCGAAGACGAGGTTGCCGCGGCGATCATGGCGCGCAACAAAGCGAGTCGCGAAGCTGCTCGGCTGGCCAAGGTCTGTGGTGGCCTGACCGGTGAAAAACATCACCGAGGTTTCAGCGGAAAGGCGATTCTCCATGAAGAGGACCGTTTCCGCCGCGCGCTGCAGAGAGTCCATTCGGATCGTAGTGGCTCCTGAATTGATCAATCTCGAGTTCATGGCCATGGAAAAAAATACCGTGTTCGAAGAGCCCGCATTGGCGGGAAACTTTGCCACCGGGCAATGAAAGAAACTCAACGGCTCGTAAAATTCCGATCTGGCCGTGGCGTAGCTTGACGCGGCCTTGTGGGCAACCATTGGAGGAACCGCGTTGTACCAGACATCGAAAGAACCCGCGGCGCTGGCCTGCACCCAGGTGTTGAGCGAGGAACTCCCGCCGGAGCTTTCGCGCGGAAGAAAATTCTCGTTGTCGTCATAATACAACGTGAGGCCAATGCCCCACTGGCGGAAGTTGCTCATGCATTGCGTTGTCTTCGCGCGGCCCTTCGCCTTGGCGAGGGCAGGAAGCAGAAGCGCCGCGAGGATGGCGATGATGGCAATCACGACCAGCAATTCGATGAGCGTGAAAGCACGCTGCCTTTTCGCGTCAATGGACATGTCCACAAGCCGTTCCTTTTTTTGGGATGCGCGATAGTTGCACATCAGCAATTCACAAAGCCAGCCAAGCCGTGAGTCGTTTTCCGTGGCGCGGCCTGCAATTCCCATCGCAACGGGATGACTCGCGAACGAGCGATATCGAAATCTTGGTCGCACCGTCCATGTGTGGTTTGCTGCGAGGAATGATTCTGCGGTGTGTCGGACTTGCTGTGGTCGTTGGACTTTCTCTGGTCCACGCGGCGGAATTGGTGACCGAGCGCGAACTGATCGGCGACAACTCCTTCCAGCGCGGCTTTACCCTTTGGGAAACCAAGCCGGGCAAACACGTGCGCTACGGTGAACTGAAAGGCTTTGCGGCAAATGCCGCGCCTGTTTGGGGCTTGTCGCAGTGGAGCAGCAAGTTCCCGCTCAATGCGAGCAACGCAGTTCGAGTTGGAAACTCTCTGGTGTGGAGCAACTCAGCAAAACTTCTCGCCGTGAATGGCGAGGCTGGACTCTCAATGGCTGTCAACAGCGCCGCCGAATATGGATTACGCGCGCGTCTCAAAACCGAGCCATGGGTGCATCTGCTGATCGAACAGGAATTTGCGAAACCCGCACCGCTTTCAAAACTGAACGCCGCCCGCTTGCAGTTGGAAGCGCGATTGATCCGTTCCCGCAATCTTCATCAAGGCGATTACTCCGCGGACCGTCACGCAGCTCAGTTTCAACTCTTCTTCACGATCCAGAATCGAAACCGGCAGTCGAAAGGCTACGGTGACCTGCTGTGGTTCGGAGTTCCCATCTACGACAATCGCGATCGATTTCCGAAGGAGTTCAAGGCACAGGATTTTGGTGGAACCGCCAAGTTCATCTTCACTCCCGCTGGAAAGACATTTAGCAAAGAGAGCGCGCACGATGAAGAATGGATCACGATCGACGAGGACGTGTTGCCGCTGATGCGCGATGCGTTGGAGACGGCCTGGGTGCGGGGCTTTCTGAAAGACTCAAAAGCAACCGAAGACTACTGCATCAGCGGCATGAACATGGGATGGGAGTTGCCGGGCACATTCGATATCGGGATTCAGATCCGCGGGTTGAGTCTCAAGGTGAAGTCGCCGGTCGAGCAGCGGGAGCGCCAATAAAAATGGGCTTTTCTCTTCCACTTCTTCTCCTGAGCCGTTAGACACGCGCCACAATTATGGCAAAACCACTCTCGAAATCTCAAATTACAGCAGCGATCGCCGAAAATGCTGGTCTCACAAAAAAGCAGGCCGGTGAAATTCTCACCACCATCGCTGACCTGGCTTACAAAAACGCCAAGAACACTTTCACGCTTCCCGGAATCGGCAAGCTCGTGCTGGTGAACCGCAAGGCACGCATGGGGCGCAATCCCGCCACTGGCGCCACGATCAAGATTGCGGCCAAGCGGGTGGTGAAGTTCCGCGTGGCGAAGGCTGCGAAGGACGCAATCCTCGGCGCGAAGTAAAATTCTCCATTTCAAAAAAGGGCACTCCGAAGAAATTCAGAGTGCCCTTTCCTTTTGGGACGTTCAGCAATCCTTCCCGATCACTTCAACTCTTTTACTTTCAGATTGCGGAACTCCACGCGGTAGCCTTCCGCTTCAACGCCGAGGAAACCCGTCGCGGTACCACAGTTCTCGAACTGACATGTCACGGCGCCATTAATCCAAAGTGTGATCGTTTTTCCACGTGCCGTCAGTTCCATCGTGTTCCATTCGCCGGCCGGTTTGACGCGCCCGTTGGTCACATCCTTCTTGAGATTGAAGGACTTCTTCTTTCCGTCTTCCGCCAATGTTTGGCCGAACAGAAATCCATCCTTCGCATCGCCGAACTGCGCCTGATGCCAGATCGCGCCGTCCTTCGAGTTGCGAATGTACGCGCCGCTGTTGTATCCCGTTTTGCCCTCGACCTTCGTGTAACGGAACTCGAAGTGAAAAATGGAATCACCGTATTCCTTCTGATGCAGCAGCATGTCGTGTCCGCCGTCGCCGTCGCACACGAGCAGCTTTTGTTCGGCATCCACGTGCCAGTGTTCGCGGCCGAGTTTGCCGGTGGGCGGCACGGGCACCCGATACCAACCTTCGAGCGCGGTCTTGGGCAGAATATCCACCCAACCACTGGGATCGGACTCCAACGCGGCGGGCGTGGGCGCGGGTTCAGCGGCGCTGGCATGGCGAATCAATGCACCGGTTGCGAGCGCGCCGGCCAGAGCCAGAGACATGAATGTGTGTCGAAAAAGAAATGTGGGATGAGACAGGTTCAACATGCCTGAGGCTAAACGGCAACCCGAAGGGGAAAGCAAGCAAAGGTACCATTCACCCGCTGATGGTCTTTGCCCTCGATCGAACTACCCCGTTCACCGCAGCAACGAAAAGTGAGCTTTCAACCATCGCTCCGCCTCTCGAAAACCAGGACACACGCTCTCCACTTCACGCCAGAATTTTGGCGAGTGGTTCATCTGTCGCAGATGCATGATCTCGTGAAGGATGATGTAGTCCGCAACAAATTGAGGAGCCTGAATCAAACGCCAGTTCAGCGAGACGGTCCCACGACGCGAACATGAACCCCATCGTGATTTTTGATTCCGCACACTGACACGTTGCACCTTCAAGCCGTTGAGTTGAGCATAGTGAAACACGCGCGAAGGCAACTCCACCGCGGCCAGGCGGCGCAGGTGGTGTTCAATCGCCGACCGGCAATCCTGATCAATTTGACCCACCTTCACGGACTGATCTGCGAACACGATGCTGGTTTTTCCGTCCGGGCCATGGGCAATCGTCACCAATTCACCGCGAAACAAAATGCGTGAGCCAATTCGCCAAGCGCGGTCTTCAATGGGGCGTGCCGTGAAACGTTGAAGCTGTCGGTCGATCCACTCGACGTTCTTCTCGGCAAACTCCCGGGCGGCACCGCAGGAACCACGACGCGGAATGGTGACTCGCGCGGTGCCATCCGGACGAACCCGCAGCACGTAGCGACGCGCCCGATGATTCTCCACGAACAGCAACGGCACGTTCTTCTGCCCAACGACAATCGAGTCCATCGCGGCCGTTGGTTGAAAGTTTTGACGGAGCTCGAGCTGCACGCCGCCAGTTCAACAGGTCTCCATTTTCAAATCCAGCCGCCCGGTTCAAAAGCGTCATTGTAAGCATCGGCGCGCTCTGATAAGGTTCCATCATTCGCACTGTGCATTTAGTGCGCTGATCACCAATCATGAATATTTTAAGAACCCTCTGCACGATCGCGGCGATCGCCACGACCGCATCGCTTTCGGCTGATTCGGTAAAGGTCGAGTCGCTCAAGAAGGATTTTGCGCGCGTCCACGCTCTCGAACTGCCGGCACGCGGCGCGGCGGCGGTTGCGGCGGCACCATCGGCGGGGCGCCAGGCACTGGCTGATGACGTGATTCGTGCCGCGTTCGAAGTGGACGCATCGACCGGGCCCCAGCTCGTCGCTGCCATTGCGCGCGCGACGCCGGAACTTGCTGCGGGTTCTGCCGCTACCGCCGCTTTGCTGCAACCCGGCCAACTCTCGCCGATCACCAAGGCTGCGGTCAGCGTCGCGCCGGCCCAGACTGAAGCGATCGTCAACAGCCTGGTCAAAGGCAGCCCGAAATCATTTGCGACGATCGGTATTGCGGCGGTGGAAGTCGCGCCGAAATCTGCTGAAGCGATCCTCGCCGGAATTGCCAGCGCGAACGCAACCCTGAAGGCGCTGATCTCACGTGTGGACACCCAAACGCCCCGCACACAATCGGCGGCGGTAACCGTTTTGAAGCGCACGGAAACGTTGCTGGTAAAATTGGCGAATTCGTCGAGGACAACTCCGGAAGCAATCCTCGCCAGTGACCTGACGCCCGCCATGACGGCGCAACTTACCTCACACACGGCGACGGTGCTTTCCACTCCTCCGGTCGTTGGGCCGCCCTACACACTCGGTTCACCTTCACCCGGCGAACTCAATACGGCCCAGACTTACGAAGCTGCGCCGGTCGTGAAGCCATCGTCTCCGTAAATTGGTTTTCGAAGGCTTCGCGTGTTGATGACATGCGGCGGGAATCGACCCGACGCTGATCAAGGCTCAATCCGGTAGAGATGCGTCTTCGTCCGGATAAAAAGCGCTTTGCCGGCAACTGCGGGAGAAGACATGGCGCCGGCTGACAGTGTGTTCGTCGCGAGCACTTCCAACTTCCTGCCGGGCTTGAGCACAAGCGCTTTTCCCTGTTGGTCGAAGAAATAGAGCCGTCCGTCCGCGTAAATCGGCGATGACGCAAACTTGCCGCCGACGCGCTCAGTCCAAATCACCTCGCCTGTTTTCGCGTCGAGCGCGGTGATGAAACTTTCGTCTGACGCGGTGTAGAGAATTCCGTCGACAAGGATGGGTGACGAATACTTTCCAATACCGCTGCGAGTGCGCCACGCGATGTGAGTGTCCGTGACATCGCCCGAGCCGCCTGCTTTCACGGCGAGCAATTCCTTCTTGCTCAGGCCAGTGACGAAATAGGCGAGTCCATTTTCAAACACCGCCCGCGGCGCGACAGACCAGTCGTTGTACTCAACTTTCCAAAGCTCTTTGCCCGTGCGCGGATCGTAGCCATAAGCGGCTTTTGCCGCGGCACACAGCATCAGCGGCTTGCCATCAACGCTCACGATGAGCGGCGTGCTGTGCGCTTTCCGCCAATCCCCGTCTTTCACCATCGGGTTCTTTTCGTTCTCGTCGTTCCACTTCACGGAGCGGTCTGTTTTCCAAACCGTGGCGCCCGTTTTCTTGTCCAGCGCGATCTGATACTGCAAGTCTGCGCCGTCAAACGTGAGGATCAATAGATTCTCGAACAACACCGGCGACGATGACGGCCCGCGGTAATGACGACACTTCAAGTCTTCGCGCTTCCAAAGCACCTTGCCGGATTCAGCATCGAGACACGCCGTGCCCAAACTGCCGAAGTGAACGTAAACACGCCCCTCCTCCAAGGTGGCCGACGGCGTGGCGTACGTGTTCATCGACGCGCCGTTGCCGAGCGACTCCGGTTGGTCGTGATGAAAGAGCTTTTCGTTCAGCGTGATTTTGCCGGAATCGGCATCGACGCGGATGACGTGGAGATCATTTCCATTCTCCGTCGCGCTCGTGAGCCAGACCTGATTACCGCTGATGATGGGCGTCGAGATTCCCTTGAACGGGATTTCTGTCTTCCACTTCACGTTGTTCGTCTCGCTCCACTGGAGAGGCGGCTTGGCGTCGCTTCCGGCATGACCGTCTCCTAGCGGGCCGCGAAAATCCGGCCAAGCAGGCTGCGCTGCTGAAGCGATTGCTGACAAACCTGCCGCGCAGAACAACGCGATCCAATGCACACTCTTTGATGCTCTCGTGCTCATAATTTTGTGAGAATTGCCGCGCAGCGTGATGCGGCGCGCGCGCCAAGTCAACGAAAGCAGAAGTCACGCAAGAATTTGCGCGCCTGAGTGCCGAGGCCGTGTTAGCGTCGCAAGCAATCCCGTGAACAGAGTGAGGCAAAACTTTGACGTGAGAACTTTTGTGCTTTGGGGCTTCTTTGCGGCCGGCATTTGCGCATCGCAAACCGTCCGAGGAGCCGAGGCGAAACTTCCCGCGCCGGTTCAGTCGTTCGTTGGTGATCATTGCATCACATGCCATGATCACGACACGAAGAAGGGCGATCTCGACCTCTCAATTATCAAGTCGCTGGACGGTAGCCATGACGCCGAGGTGTGGGAAAAAGTCGTGCGTAAACTTCGCGCCCGCCAAATGCCGCCGCCCGACAAGAAGCGTCCCGACGAAGCGAGCTACAACGCTGCGTTGACCACCATCGAAACTGCGCTCGACACCGCCGCCGCGAAACATCCGAACCCCGGTCGCACCGACACGTTGCGGCGGCTCAATCGCACCGAATATCAGAATGCGATCCGTGACTTGCTTGCGCTCGACGTCGATGCCGCGGCGTTGTTGCCGAAAGACGAAGCCGGACACGGATTCGACAATGTCACCGTGGGAAATTTGTCGCCGACGCTTTTGGATCGCTACATCACCGCGGCACAGAAGATCAGCCGACTCGCCGTCGGAACAACACATCGCGTCGGCGGTGACACCATTCGCCCTCGGCCGGATCTCACGCAGGAGGAGCGTGTCGAAGGTTTGCCGCTCGGAACGCGCGGTGGCGTTTTGATTACATACACGTTTCCGCAGGATGCGGAGTATGAGATCCAGATTCGTCTCACGCGCGATCGCAACGAAGAGGTCGAAGGATTGCGCGAGCCGCACGAGATGGAGGTGCTGCTGGATCGCGAGAGCGTGAAGCAGTTCACCGTGTCGCCGCCGAAGGGAGACAGAAATTTCGAGAAAGTGGATGCGCACTTGAAAGCACGAGTGGCCGTCACCGCCGGGCCGCATCAACTCGGCGTCACATTCGTGAAGAACCCGTCTTCGTTGCTGGAGACGAAGCGCGCGCCCTACGCCGCGCACTTCAACATGCACCGCCATCCGCGCCTCGGGCCGGCAGTTTATCAGGTATCGATCAACGGGCCGTATTCGCCGCAAGGCCCCGGAGACTCGCCCAGTCGCCGCGCCATCTTCGTCGCGAAACCAACGAAACCGGACGAGGAAGAAAAGTGCGCGAAGCAAATTCTCTCCACGCTGATGCGCAAAGCGTATCGCCGGCCCGTGAACAACGCCGATCTCGCCAAGCCGATGGAGTTTTTTCGCAAGGCGCGAACGACGGATGGCTTCGATGCGGGCATCGAGTCGGCGCTCGCGGCCATTCTGGTGAGTCCAAATTTTCTGTTTCGCGTGGAGCGTGATCCCGAACGCATTGCACCGAACACCGCTTATCGCATCAGCGATCTTGAACTCGCGAGCCGCCTTTCGTTCTTCCTGTGGAGCAGCATCCCCGACGACGAATTGCTCACGGCGGCGGAACGCGGCGAACTTCACAAGCCGAAGGTGCTTGAGAAGCAAACGCGCCGGATGCTCGCCGATTCGCGCGCAAAATCTCTCGTCAACAATTTCGGCGATCAGTGGCTCTACTTGCGCAACCTCGATGCGTTCTCGCCGGACCTGCGACTCTTCCCGGACTTCGACGATAATCTTCGACAGGCGTTCCGCACCGAGACGGAACTGTTCTTCGAAAGTATTGTGCGCGAAGATCGCAGCGTCCTCGATTTGCTGAAGGCGGATTACACCTTTCTCAACGAACGCCTCGCGAAGCACTACGGAATTCCCCACGTGTACGGCAGCCAGTTCCGGCGCGTCTCCACGGCTGAAAGCGGTCGCGGCGGATTGCTTCGGCAAGGCAGCGTTCTCACCGTAACGTCGTACGCGAATCGCACCTCGCCGGTGATTCGCGGCAAATGGATTCTCGAAAACATGATTGGCACACCGCCTCCTCCTCCGCCCGGAAACGTGCCCGCGCTCAAAGACAACACGATCTCGGCCACCCTCTCCGTCCGCGAACGACTCGCCGAACATCGCGCCAACGCCACGTGCGCGAGTTGTCACAACATGATCGATCCTCCTGGTTTCGCGCTGGAAAACTTCGACGCGATCGGCCGCTGGCGGAACATGGAGGAAGGCCAACCCGTCGATGCGACGGGTGGTCTGCCGGACGGCAGCAAGTTCGTCGGAGTCGCTGCGCTCGAAGTGGGTTTGCGCAAGCGACCGGAACTTTTCGTCGGCACGCTCACGGAGAAACTGCTCACGTTCGCGCTTGGTCGCGGCGTCGAATCTTCAGACGCACCCGCCGTCCGCAAAATTATTCACGACGCGCAGGCGAATGATTTTCGTTTCTCGTCCGTCATGCTTGGAGTCGTCAACAGCACCCCGTTCACCATGAGGAAATCATTATGAGTTTCATCACGAAGAAGTACATGCCGCGGCGGACGTTCCTGCGCGGCGTGGGCGCAACGATGGCGTTGCCGCTGCTCGAAGCGATGGTGCCCGCCGCGACGCCGCTGGCGAAGACCGCCGCGAATCCGGTGCGCCGGCTCGGATTCGTTTTCATGCCGATGGGTTGCGATCAAAGCCGTTGGACGCCCCCCGGCCGGAAGGCCCCCGGTGGCGCGAAGCTTGGTGAACTTTCGCCCATCCTCAGTTCGCTCGCGCCAATGAAGGAACACATCACGGTGATCTCGAACATGGAGTTGCAGAACGCGTATCCCGGCAGCCACGCCACTTCCAACTCCGCATTCCTCAGCGCCGCCAAGGCCAAGCTGACCGAAAGCTCGGACTACTACCTCGGCACGACCGTCGATCAAATCGCGGCGAAGCAAATCGGCCAGCAGACGCAGTTGCAGTCGCTGGAACTGGCGATGGATCACCTGCAGGTCGTTGGTCAGTGCGATAACGGTTACGCCTGCGCCTATCAAAACAACCTCTCGTGGTCGTCGCCAACAACGCCGCTTCCCGCCGAGGCGCATCCACGCATTGTCTTCGAGAGTTTGTTCGGCGAAGGCGGCAGTCCTGCCGAGCGTCTGGCGGCGTTGCGCAAACGCGCCAGTCTGCTCGATGGGTTCAACCATGACATCGCACGGCTCCAGCGCGAACTCGGACCAGGCGACCGCGCACGCGTGAACCAATATCTCGACACCGTCCGCGAAGTGGAACGTCGCATCCAGAAGGCCGACGCCGACGCCGCGAACAATCCATTGCCCGACCTCGACCGCCCCGAGGGCGTGCCCGCCGCGTATGCCGACCACGCGCGGCTGATGTTCGACTTGCAGGTGCTGGCGTTGCAGGGCGACGTCACGCGCGTCATTACGTTTCAACTCGCGCGCGAAACCAGCAATCGCACTTACCCTGAGATCGGCGTCTCCGATCCGCATCATCCGCTTTCGCATCACGGCAACGATCCAGCCAAGATCGCGCGGATGGCGAAGATCAATGCGTTCCACGTCTCGCTCTTTGCGGAGTATCTGGCGAAATTGAAAGCCACGCCGGAAGGGAACGGCACGTTGCTCGACCATTCGCTCATCCTCTACGGCAGTGGCATCGGCAATCCGAACATCCACGACCACACGAACCTGCCGATCCTCGTCGCTGGTGGCGCGGCGCTCGGAATGAAAGGCGGACGGCACATCCAGTTCGCCAAGCCGACCCCGCTGGCCAACCTTCACCTCACGCTGCTCGACAAAGCCGGAGTCCACCTCGAATCATTTGCCGACAGCAACGGCAAGGTGGATGAGTTGTTTGAGCCGCTTTCGGTTTAAGTCGGAAAACGCTAGTCGTGTCCCTCCGGGCAGAGATCCGGATCGTCCACCCCGTAGTCGCGGAACTCGGTTCTGAAATAAAGCGCTGCTGCCGCCTTCCCATCAAGATGATGGCACAGAAGGCCAAGGACCAATGAATGGCGAAATGATGATCCGCTCATCGAATGGTTGTATTTCTCGGATGGTGCATCCGGCAGGATTTGAACCTGCAACCCTCGGTTCCGAAGACCGATGCTCTATCCAGTTGAGCTACGGATGCGCAACATCGGCATGTAACTGCAGATGCTGGAGTCGCGCAATGTTTTCCGTCCCATTCTCCTTTCGAGAATTGAGCGGAGAAATGTTCAAAGATTAGGCACTGCTTGCGCCGGAGCTGCTTTCACGGGTCTTCATTCCGGAATGCGCAGCAACTGGT
Organism: Verrucomicrobiota bacterium; assembly: GCA_038205745.1. Lineage (GTDB taxonomy): Bacteria > Verrucomicrobiota > Verrucomicrobiia > Limisphaerales > SIBH01 > JANNGC01. The sequence goes on from JBBRBM010000014.1 coordinate 50,465, forward strand.
CCAGATCATCACGCAAGCTGCGGACAATCGCACCGCTTCGTGGCCGAAGCGAAGCGCGCACTGCTTGCGAGGAAGTCAGTGACGGTCTTCATGTGCCAATCGACGTTCTCCATGCACAGAGGGAGGAGATTCATCTGTGCCCTTCCGACCTGCCCCGCTAATTCCAGCAACGCTGTCCACGCCTGATCCTTTTCCGTGTCGACCAGGAAGCGGGGTTCTTCCCACATGATGCAACGCTTCTGCTTGTATTTACAAGATGGCCATCGCCGGTAATTGAGAATCGGCCGAGCACGACTGATAAGCGAGCGATCAATTCGAGAGGAAGCGCGGGCAATTCCAGATTCGACATGGTGAAATGCCGGATGAGAAGTGCGTCGTGATATTCACGGTGGACGAATCGCTCAATTCACGCACCACAGGTTCCGTTGATAGGTCTTTGAACTGCTTCAGGCTCTTCTCCCGTGGCTAGCGTCGGCCTCGCTCGAAGTGGTAGCCCAAGAAGTCAAAGCCTCCTCCCTTCTGGCTCGCATCGGTGATGCGTGTCTTGTCGGGGTGGAGTTGGAGTCCGGCTTCGCTCACCCATTGCTTTACCTCTTCCAAGGCTTGTTCGGCCTCGGTGCGGCTGCGGCAGAGGATGACGACATCGTCCGCATAGCGCACCATCTCCCAGCCCGCCGCCGCCATCTGGTGGTCGAGCGGGTTGAGATAGATGTTCGCCAGCAGCGGGCTGATGACGCCGCCTTGGGGCGTGCCGCGTTCCGTGGGTTGCCAGTCTCGCGTCTCCTCCAACACGCCAGCGCCAAGGAAACTTTCCACCAGCGCCAGCACCCGTCCGTCGGCCACGCGCTGTTTGAACAGCGTCATGAGCCGCTCGTGCGGGATGGTGTCGAAGTAGCTCTTGAGGTCGGCATCGACCACATGGACGTGGCCCGCCTTGAGCAGCATGTCCACGCGTCGCAGCGCGTCCTTGGCTCCGCGCCCCGGTCGGAAGCCGTAGCTCTGTGCAGCCATGCTCGTCTCGAAGATCGGTTCCAATACGTGCCGCAACGCGCCTTGCACAATGCGGCCCGAGCACCGCTGGTATCCCCAGCGGGCGTTGTTCGGTGCTGCCAGGTTTGGGTATCCAGACCCGGCGGGCCGGTTGCGGTCGATACGTGCCCGCGCGCAGTTCTTCGTGCAGTCGCTGGAGTTCTGCCTTCGCGTGCCGCTCGAAGTGCGCGAGGGTTTGGACGTCCGCTCCCGGCGCTCCCGCCGTTGCGCCGCACCTTGTCATAGGCGCGTTGCAGATTGGCGGGGCGTAGGTCTTGTCCAGCAGGCTGAACCAGACCTGGCTTGCTGACTCACTTGAGGTGAGCCGTGACAACATGGCTTGTGTCCAGACGCAACGTTCCACCCACCACCACGGGACACGCCGCGCGGGGGCTTCTCCGGCTTGTTTAGACATTGCTGTCACTGGCGCCGGGGTCGTTTTGATTTGTTCGTCGTTCCGGTCCATCGGCCATCCACTTTCCTTGAGTCCCTTCGCTCCACGGTCTTTACCCGCATCGTCGCTACTACGGACGCTCTGACTCCCGGCGGGCGGCTCTTCGGGCCTTGCGGCCATGAACATCGTCCTGTCCCGCCGGGTCTCCCTGATTCCTGCGCGCGGACTTCCGACCATTCTGTCTCCAACCATCGGTGGCGCGACCGGGGATCGCCCGGCTGTCCGGCGTGTCGGCTTGTCGCCTTGCGCCCGCTCTACAGGCTTCGTCTTTTACCAGCAGACTCGCCCGCGTTCACCGACCGAATCGAGTTCACGTTGTCTCTGTGTATCGAGACGTTATTACGGACTGGTCGTTCTCGTTCCGTTGCTCTCCACCCCGCCTTGCGGCGACGCAGTTACGGTTCCATACCCCACGGCTCCTCGCCGCAGGGGAACGGACTCGCACCGCTCTGTCCCAGCGCCATCTCAGGCGCACGAGTGGCCGCAAACCGCGGCGAGCTCAGGAACAGCACAGGAACACGAACAGATCAGCGGAACCGCAGAGCGCACGAACAGCACAGGAACACGAACAGCACAGGAACACGAACAGGAAGCGCGCGTGCTTTCTTCTCGTCGCGTTTTCAGAGTGGGCCAGAATGGCGCAGAAAAGCGAGTTTCCGCGGGGTAAAAACCTGCCTCGGTTGCGTATTGCTGCGATACGCAACATGTCCCTGCCCGCTTGCCTCCGGTGGGTGTTTTGCGTGCAGGAAAAGCCAGTTTGGCGCGAGATGCCCAGAAACCGCCATCTAGGCGCGAAAAGGCGGCCCCCCGGTAGCGGGGTAGCCCACCGTGCCTCCCCACGAAAGGATAGACATGGACGCGCTCCCCGACTGTGTTTCTAGGGGCGGTCACCGGACCATGAGGAATCGACTTCTCGGCGGAAACGAATTGATTCGTTTTACGGGGACTCTATGCAGTTTCGCGTATTGGTAATTGTGGCTGAGTTGGGGACAGGATGAGGGAGCGTTTGGAAGGAATGGCTGGGTGGTCGAGAGGGCGAAGGAGTCTTATAGCGCCTCCACACCCGGCGGGGGCTGATTGTGGGCTGCTTGCACTAAGTCGCACCATTGCACAAAGCGTTTCCCCCCACCCCTTGGTGGCAGGGGACGGCACCATTTGAAACGTCGGCCGTTGGCGCCACCCTGTAGCAATGGCCCACTGGGCAGATGCCGCGACTTGTGAAACGATGTAACGAGCATTCGGGACAGACGGCGAACGTGAACTTGTGACGTAAAGTGTAAACACGGAGCAGCGGATGAATCACGACGCGACGATAATCCACGGGGAAGCGCACGAGCAAGGCACAAATTTACCCGGAAGGGTGACATAAGGATGTCGCGAAAACCCGCCTTGCGACATGGTTTTCGGCGACATGGAGCAATGGAATTGGTCAAAAGTCGATGTCACCCATGCTGTAAGGGTGACATACTGATGTCACCGAT
>JBBRBM010000015.1:0-52600 GCA_038205745.1 Verrucomicrobiota bacterium
ATGGTATTGAGGCACAGAGCTCTGAGTTCTCAGGTTTGTTTAGAGCTGAAAGCATTACCGTCGGCGCATCCGTGTTTTTATGGGACGCAAGGTTCGGCGAAGTTAACATTCAAAGTGCCACAATTGGGACCCGTCGCGAAGACAGCAGCCGTGAGAAGAAGTGTTTTTGTTCTCATTGTATTTATTGTGTTTGTGTTTCTGTGTGTGGCGACACTGTCTCAAACCGAAAAAGAGGTGTCAAAACTTTTTCAGAAATATTTTGAACATTTCTGAAGAACGACTGGACACCACGCTTTCCTGCTCCTGACCTGCCGCACGATCATGTGTTTTACCACAGGTTCATCGGCTGGATAAACACAAATCTTCAGTGATTTCGGCGTCGGCCTGGCTGCCAAATCGATGGCGTTCCGGGCCTGGGCCAGCGAGAAACGGTGCGAAATTAACGAGCGGACATCCAACCGGCGGGAGAACACCACCTTAGCCACTTCGCGTTGGAGTGTGAAGTCCGCAGAATAACTACCAATCAAATCGCGTTCCTGCATGCAAACGAGCGACAAATCGATTTCAGTCGTGGCACCGGCTGTCGTGTGAGCGAAGAGCATGACTTGCCCGCCGCCACGAACGCGCCGGTGGCAATCACGAACCGCAGCATCCGAGGGCGCGGTCACGATGGCGGCATCAATGACGAGCCGGCTGGAAGCAAGCCGCTGATCCAACTCCGCTGGAAGGACAGCCCACCGCGCACCCAATGCGCGTGCCTTGCGAAGTCGTTCCGGCATCAGGTCAACGGCGATGACATTGATTTTCGAAAGCTGAAGCAATGCGGTGAACATCAGGCCGATCGGGCCCTGGCCGATCACAAGCGCGGTATCGCCGGGCAGAATGGAGAGGCGTTTGACGGCTTTGAGCACTGTATTCACAGGTTCCAGCATGGCGCCTTCTTCGAAGGTGTTCCGCGCCGGAATGGATACGACGCCTGGCAGAACGAAGGGCATCACACGAACATATTCTGCGAACCCGCCACCGGCAGGTTCGAAGCCGGCGGTGATCCCGGTTCGTTTGTACTGGTCACATTGCGCGAAGGTGCGATGCCGGCAGGCGTGACACGTGAGGCAGGGAACATGATGGTGCAACGCCACGCGTTGACCGAGGGGAAAGCCACGCACAAGCGCACCGGTCTTCACGATCGTGCCGGCGGTTTCGTGACCGAAAATCCGTGGCGCGGGCACTGTCCCGTGTTTGATCTTTTTGATGTCCGTGGGGCAAACACCGCACGTCGCCACTTTCACCAGAAGGTCGCCGGGGCCGATGCGTGGGACTGGAACAGTTTCGACGCGCAGGTCATCTTTTCCGCGATAGACCAGTGCTCGCATTTGTTTGGGAACGGCAGTCATCACTGCGCGGTTGTTCACGGTTTAAGGAGCAAAGTGCAAGGGTGAAAGTCTGGATATTCCCTCACAAAGTCCGCAGGTTGAGTGCAGCTTTCGCAAGATTTTCGGAGTGTTTCCCAGAGTTCTCTGAAGCTTGCACATACTTCCACGGGAGTCGCCCAGAGATCCGCGGAGGTTTCCTGTGCCAGAACGGAAGTCCGATGTTATTACCCCGAAGAACCTTGAGGAATCTCGATTTTTTCATGTGCACTGCGGGTGGAATCTGACACCTCAAACGCGAAAAATATGGAAGGGCGGAAGATATTCCGCCTGCCTATTTGCAGGTGACTTTTTTTCCTCGATGGTGATTCCAAAGTGAATCCTTGTTGCAATTCTTCCGGCCCGTAATTACGCGTGGGGTGTGCCCCGTGACGATTTTTCAGACGCCACGCTTTTGCTCATCGCGCACGGCTCGACCGTGAACGCGGAATCCGCGATCGCCCCGCTGCAACACGCCGCCGCGCTCGATCAGATGCGCCAGTTCAAGGAAGTCCGCGTGTGCTTCTGGAAACAGCCGCCGTTTATTCGGGAGGCGTTGAAATCCATCCAGTCACGGCGAGTTTTCGCTGTGCCTCTGTTTCTGAGCGACGGCTATTTCACCACGCAAATCATCCCGCGCGAACTTGGCTTGGTTGAAAAGCCAGGCGAAACTGCCGCACCCGTCCAGCAGCGTGGGAAGCAGACCTTGTTCTACGCCGCGCCCATCGGCACCAGCCCGCGCATGACCGATGTGATCCTCGCGCGCGTCCATGAAATCCTGCGCACAACATCCTGCGCACCGCAGTTATCAGATACCTCACTCGTGCTGGCCGCTCACGGCACCAATAAGAATAGTGATTCGCGCCGTACCGCCGAATGGCACGTCGGGCGAATTCGCGCGATGAATCAATTCATGGACGTCCACGCCGCCTTCATGGAAGAACAACCAGGGATCAGCGACACAACCCGCATCACCACCGCGCGCCAAATCGTGGTCGTCCCGTTCTTCATCAGCGACGGGCAGCATGCGCGTGAAGATGTGCCGGTACTGCTCGGCGAATCGGACGCGATCGTTCAGCAACGACTCCATTCCGGCGAGCCGACGTTCATCAATCCCACTGACCGCGACGGCAAACGCATCTGGTACTCCGCCAGCATCGGCACCGCGCCGCTTGTGACCGAAGTGATCATGGATCGCGTGCGGGAAGCGGCGCGAGGGGCAGTGAATCAGTAATCAGTGAATCAGTAATCAGTGAATCAGTAATCAGTGAATCAGTGATTACTGCTTCACTGCACACTTCCCTCCCACTCGCCTCATCCGTATCTTCGCGCGCGTGTTGTTCGGTAAAATAGCTTTGGTGGGAGTGGGCCTGCTTGGTGGTTCGCTCGCGATGGCGATTCGCGAACGCAAGCTCGCCGGAACAGTTTCCGGCTACGTCCGACGCGACGCAACGATCGCCGAGTGCGAACAAGCGGGGCTCGCCGACTTCGCTACACTCGATCTCATCGCCGCAGTGCGCGACGCCGATCTTGTCATCCTCTGCACGCCGCTCGGGCAAATGCGCGAATTAGCCGAACGTTTCGCTCCTGCTCTCAAGCCCGGCGCGATCGTGACAGACGTGGGAAGCGTCAAGGCGAGCGTGGTCGCCGAGCTCGATCCCATCGTCGCGAAAGCAGGCGCGCAATTCATTGGCGCGCATCCGATGGCGGGCGGGGAAAAAGCGGGCGTCAACGCCGCGCGTGCCGACTTGTTTTGCAACGCCGCGTGCATTCTCACGCCCACCGCCAATGCTTCCGCGACTGCCTTGACGCTGCTCGAAGAATTCTGGCGCGCTGTCGGTTCACGCGTGTTGACCATGACGCCTGAACTTCACGATGAACTCGTGGCGCGATGCAGTCATTTGCCGCATCTGCTCGCAGCGCAACTCGCGACCTTCGTCCTTGATCCGCAGCACCCGAAGGAGCAGCCACTCCTCTGCGCCACCGGCTTTCACGACACCACGCGCATTGCATCCGGCTCGCCGGAAATGTGGCGCGACATCGCGTTGGCCAACCGCGACCAAGTGACGCACGCACTGGACAGGTTTCTCCATGACTTGCAACAACTGCGCGCAACCATCGCCGCTGGCGACTCGAAGAAGGTCGAAGCATTCTTCGCAACGGCCAAGCAGCGACGCGATACGTGGTGTGCGCAAACGGCGTCGCCGTCACCGGAATGAATCTTTCTGAATCACGAATGGACACCAACGCGCAAAGTTTTCGCAGCGCGACGTTGCAGACCTCCCTCTCCCCTCAACGGGAAGAGGGAATGAGGGTGAGGGGTGGTTCGTTCAAGGGCGGTGGACATCACGTGCGGCTCGCAACGTTTCCACCCCTCACCCCCACCCTCTCCCCGTTGAGGGGAGAGGGAGAAGCATTCGTCGTTACCTTTTATTCATCCGGTGGCAACGCCGATGCGCTGCGCTAACTCGTCGTTCCCATGCCCTTGCCCGATCTCATCGAAATCGTCCCGCTCACCGGCCCGGTGCGCGCCGAGATCACCGTGCCCGGCTCCAAGAGCATCACAAATCGCGCGCTCGTGCTCGCCGCGCTGGCGGATGGCGAGGTGACTCTCGAAGGCGCGCTCTGGAGCGAAGACACGCAGGTGATGGTCGATTGCCTGCAACGGCTCGGCTTCGACGTGCGCGTGGAACTGGATGCGAACGAATTCTGCAATCGCACCATCACGGTGCGCGGACGTGGCGGGGAAATCCCGAACGCGGGAACGGAAGGCAAACCGCTCGAACTCTTCGTCGGCAACGCGGGCACGGCAGCGCGATTTCTGGCGGCGATGGTTTGTCTTGGGCGCGGCGTGTATCGGCTCAGCGGCGTGCCGCGCATGCACGAACGTCCGCAGGCGGCGCTGTTCAAGTCGTTGCGCGAGCTCGGCTATCGCGTCGAGGCGGAGAATGGAAATGACAAACTACCCGCGAGGATTTCCGGCAGTAGGAGTCGAGGTAACGAGACTCAAACTAAAGAAAGTCAGAGTCTCCTCACGTCGACTCCTACAGGGAAGCGCAAGGCGTGCGTGAGCATCGAAGCCAGTTCGCAATTCGCGTCGGCGCTGCTGCTGTGCGCGGAGCGCGGCGGATGGGAAATCGAAGTGGTGGGCGAGAACGCGGAGGAATCGCCTTACGTCGCGATGACGACGGAGATGATGAAGGTGTTCCCGAAACATGGCGGGAAATTTCAGATCGAGCCGGACGCGAGCAGCGGGAGTTATTTTTGGGCGAGTGGCCGCTTCTGCATGCAGTCCAAACAAACGAATCCTTCTCCACATGATCTGCACCAAGAGGCAGCGGCGCGGGAAATCATCGGAACAGAACTAAATCCAGATGGAGAAACGCTGACGTTCACGGAAGAGTGGGAACTCACGGTGCGAGTCGCGCACTGGCCGACGTCAGGCTGGCAGATCGACGCCAATTTCTCAGATGCGCTGTTTCCTCTTGGCAGCTCCGCCGTCGAGTTTGGTTTCGAAAGCGAGAAAACCATGTCGCACAATTACGGACTTAATTGGCGCGACAATCCCGATGTCAGTGGCGACTTCGGTGCTGAGCCAATCATTTTCTCGCGAAAAGAAGATCTCGGCGACAGCATCATGACTGCAATTGTTTTTGCGCCGTTTGGCTTGAAACCTTTCCGCTTCACCGACCTCGGTCGCCTCCGCGTCCAGGAATGCGAACGCGTCGTCGCGTTGCGCACCGAGCTCACCAAGTGCGGCGCGAAGGTCATCGAAACGGGCGACACACTGGAAGTTTTCCCATCGGAACTTCACGGCGCGGAAATCGAGACCTACAACGACCATCGCATGGCGATGTGTTTCGCGGTGCTTGGATTGAAAGTGCCGGGCATCAAGCTGCGCGATCCGAGTTGCGTGAAGAAGACGTTCCCGAACTTTTTCCAGAAACTCGCCGCCGCCCCACCCCACGGTCTCGGCGCCAAAATCCTCGACGGCCATACTGGCCGCGAACTCACGCACGACAAATTGTTCGCGGAGTGAACGTCACGCGTTGTCGCGAATGAAGCGCGCGATCTCGTCGTGATTGCCGACGATTGCAAGGAAGGCATCGCCCTCATTGAGGCGAAACAGCACGCGCAGTTTCAACCCGGCGCGAAATTCGTACCAGCTCTTGATCCGGCGAATACCGATTCCGGCGTGAACGTGTGGTTTGCCGAACGCGTCGGGAAGTCGCTCTGCTGCGCCGCAAACCAGCGACTGCTCGGCAGCAGTGAGCTTTCGAAATGCGCGGTCAAACGACGGAAGCGAGTAAACGTTCACACGAATCTTTTCAGCTTGCCGCTTTTCCGCTCGCGCGCGATCTCTGCGTCGATGCGTTTGCCTGCACGTTCCAATTCTTCTTTCGTGATCCCGTACTCCTTCAGCGCGTAGTCCTCCGAGAAAACCTGGACCGGACGCAGCGCGATGACGCTATCGCCGCAAATGATTCCGATGTCCTCGCCCTTCGCGGCACGGGTCAAGAGAGCGGTGAGATTCTTGCGGGCTTGCGTGGCGGTCAGCGTCTTCATATCGACTATATAGCGTCTGCACACGTCGAGTGCAACACCGTTCATCATTCCAGCTTCGCCGGATCGATCACGGCGTGTTTCACCCGCTGGCGTTTCCACGTGTAGGTGGCGTGGACGAGTCCGTCGGCGGTCTGGATGATGGCGGGATAAGAATACTCGCCCGGCTCGCTCTCGATCACGAGCGCGGCCTGCCACGTCTTGCCGTCGCGCGAGGCGGCAATGTTCAACGGGCTGCGGCCTTTGGTCGTGTGATTGTAAATCACGAGATGCCGTCCATCGCGCAGCGTCACGGCGTCGATGCCTGAATTCGGATTCGGCAAGATTGTCGCCTGCAAATCACTCCACGTGCGCCCGCCATCGCGCGACCACGTCTCGACGATCTTTTGTTTCCGGCTGCGGCAAAGCGCCTGCAAGTCGCCGCTGGTGTGAATGAGAATCGTCGGTTGAATGGCTCCAAACTTCTGCGGATCGGCGATGACCTCGGTGCGTTGCCAGGTCTTGCCGCCATCGCTCGAACGCTCGAAGTGAACGCGCCACCCGTCGTGTTCCGTGCTGGAGCCGGCGATGATTTCGCCGCTGGCGAGCTGCACCGGTTTGTTTTTGATGGGGCCGAGAATTCCCGTGGGCAAACGCTCGGCGCGATTCCACGTCACGCCTTGGTCGGGCGAAGTTTTTTTCATGCCCCACCATTCGTCAGGATGCGGACCGACCTTGTAGAAGAGCGTGAGCGGCGCGCCTTTCGGTTGGAAGAGGACCGGGTTCCAAGTCGGGAAACGCTTTTCACCATCAATGCCATTCGCGATCGAGACCGGCGCGCTCCATTTGCTGCCGTCGTGACGCGCGGACCAAATCTCCACGTCCTTCGCGCTTTCACGTTCGCCGCCGAACCACGCGGCGGTGAGTTGGCCGTTCACCTCGCAAATGGTCGACGCGTGGCATTGCGGGAACGGCGCCTGTTCGTAAATGAATTCGCTTTTGAGCAAGCCCGGCTGCGCCGCGCTCGTGAGCAATGGAAGTGCGGCGAGCAATGAAACGAAACGTTGGGTGCGCATGACACGCGAGAGTAGAGATGATGCGGCGGCGGACAAGCGTGTTCATACGGCCACGCTCCCTACCCATGAACCGGAACGCCGATCTCCTGATCGGCACGAGTTGGCGGCGCGTTGGAAACACGCCGATCGGGAGATCGGCGCTCCGCTACGGTTCAGGGGCACAAAGCGCGGCTTTTTTCGGGCCATCAAATCTCTCCCTTCAACGGGGAGGGTTGGGGTGAGGGGTGGGAACGTTCGAGGACCAAGGAAAGAATGGCGCGTTGCGAAATAGCCACCCTCACACTCAATCCCTCCGCACGAACCAAGAACGCCTCGTCACCCCATCCCTCTCCTCCGCTCCGAGCGAAAGAGAGGGTGGCGAAGGGCGGGACTCGCCGATCGGAGGGCTCTCTGCCATTCTCACCGCGTGAACCAAAACGCATTTCAATGCGCGACCACTTTCCTCGCGCTCGCTCTCTGGATTTTCACGGCGTGCCGCACCGCACCTTCGCCGGCGAAACAAAGCGCGAGCACCGCGCGCCCACCCAACATCGTCCTCATCTTCTGCGACGATCTCGCTTACGCCGACATTGGGCCGTTTGGATCGAAGACTCCGACGCCCCATCTCGATCGACTCGCACACGAAGGGAGGCGCTTCACGGATTTTTACGTGCCGCAAGCGGTGTGCTCGGCGTCGCGTGCAGCGCTGATGACAGGGTGTTATCCGAACCGCGTCGGCATCCAGGGCGCATTATCGCCGCGCGCGAAGATTGGATTGAACCCAACCGAAATCACGATCGCAGAGTTGTTAAAAGGCCGCGGCTACGCGACGGCAATTTACGGCAAGTGGCACCTCGGCGACGCTCCACAATTTCTCCCCACGCGCCAGGGCTTCGATGAATGGTTCGGGCTCCCCTACTCCAACGACATGTGGCCGCATCATCCAACCAGCCGCACGAATTATCCGCCGCTTCCGCTCTACGACAACGAGCGCGTGGTGCAACTCATGCCCGACCAGACGCAACTCACGGCCTGGTATACCGAGCACGCGGTGAAGTTCATCGAGCGGAATCACGCGCAGCCGTTCTTTCTCTACCTCGCGCACAACATGCCGCACGTGCCGTTGCACGTGAGCGACAAGTTCAAGGGCAAGTCCGGCCGCGGCCTCTACAGCGACGTGATCATGGAAATCGATTGGTCGGTCGGTCAGGTGCTCGACACGCTGAAGCGCCAGGGTCTCGACGAGAACACGCTGGTGATTTTCACATCCGACAACGGCCCATGGCTGCTCTACGGCGATCATGCTGGGAACGCAGGGACATTGCGCGAAGGCAAAGGCACCTCATGGGACGGCGGCGTGCGCGAACCGACCCTCATGCGTTGGCCGGGAAAAATTCCCGCGAACACCATGTGCAACGAAATGGCGTGGACGATGGATTTGTTGCCCACGTTCGCGAACTTCGCCGGCACGAACGCGCCGATCGATCGCGTGATTGACGGGCGCGACATTTCATCGCTGATGTTTGGCGCGCCGGGTGCGAAGTCGCCGCACGAGGCGTTCTTCATTTACTGGGGACAGGAGTTGCAGGCGGTGCGCAGTGGAAATTGGAAACTGCACTTGCCGCACAATTACACGAAGCCGAATCCAGCGGGCGGCGGTGGACGACCCGGCAAATACAGCACGGAGCGCACGGACCTGGCGCTGTTTGATCTGAGCAACGACGTCGGTGAAACGAAGAACGTCGCGGCGCAGAATCCCGACGTGGTTGCGAGACTGCAACAGTTCGCGGAGCAATGCCGCGCTGATCTCGGTGATTCACGCACAAAGCTGAAAGGCAACGGCGTGCGCGAACCGGGCCGCGTGGCTGGCGCGAAATAGACAGATTCTGTCGCGAGCGGCTGGTGGAAATGGTCGCGCTGGGATCATTCGCCTGCGTTCAGCGGGCGCTGCCGGGCCGCGTGCGACGACAACGGCGCTCAACGCGTGCGCCTGAACGGCGCACGACTCGTCGCAGCGCGACGAGTTCCACCACGCACCCCAAAACCAAGCCCCGCGAGGGGCGCCCTGCGAGTAGCCACGAGTGTCAACCCGTGGACACGATCGCCGAAACGAATTCCGCCCCGGAAGGGGCGGCGGTCTGCGCGCGGGAAGTTCGGACAATGGTCTCCCACGGGTTCCGCTGCGCTCCCGTCGCGCGGATCACTTCAACAACGTGACGAAACCGGCCTGCTCGAAATGGCGATCCTGCGTCAGCGCTTCTGTCAGTTCGCGTTCACGCATCACGATAAAAGAAACACAGTCCGTGAGAGTCCATTCCTTGTCCGCGTGCTCGTGATACATCTCCAGCGCGCGGTCCAATGTCTCCCGGTTTCCTGGCAGCACTTCACACCCAGCGGATTGCCGCAAATGCATCACGAACTCGCGCACGCGACTGCGGCATTCTGATTTCGCGAGCGCATCGGCCACTTCCATCAACACCCAATCGGTCGTGACGAGTCGCGCCCGGAAATCACGGGAGAAAGCGACGACTCGCTCGTGGTGTTGGTCGCGCCGATTCAACCGCGCCACAAAATAGAACGCGTCGGCGAAGACCGTTCTCATGAGCGCGGATGACCGTGGACGTAATGATCGAGATTCGCGGCGAGATCCTCCGGCAAGTCCTTCGCCATCCCGTCAAAGTCCTTGAGGGTTTCCCAAATGTCCGGCGCAGATTCGGCGACAGGCTCAATGCGCACCACCGTGCCCGACGGCCATGACACGTCCGGCGGGAGAATAATTTTACCGCCCTGAACTGTGGCTGTGATGCTCATTGCGTCCCGAAACTATCAGCCCATGCGCCACACTGCCAGTGCGAAGCCTTGGCTCATCCAGACGTGCGCCTGAGCGGCGCCCGACTCGTCGCAGCGCGACGAGTCCCCCCATTACTGTTCAGGCGGACGGGCAGACGGGAGAATAATCGATAAACCGGGTTGAGGTTCCGGCGAATGGTATAAGCGCGAATCGAACTGAACATCGGCCTGGAGACTGAGGTTCTCGACCACAACTCCAACTGAATCCTCCACAGCCATAGTAGGCGGCATGAAATCGTTCCGCATCACCGACATCAAACCAATAGTCCCCGGCGGTCGGAACATGATCACTGTGTCTCCCAAGATCATGAGGTTATTGGTGTCGTAGAGGATGTAGTGTGATTCTACGGGAATCCAATTGTTCGTATCGGTCTAAAGGTTGTTCCAATTGCCGCCCACTAAAGTCGCCGAGCCGGACAGTCCGGCACTGATGATCACATTCGTATCCCAAACAACCGGGAAGACTAGCACGGAAGGTAAGTTGGTACGTTCTACTCCGGGAAATTGAGCGACCCAATTCGCCGCACTCACGGGATCGGTCTGACTCCACCCGTTCGCGGAGTTGCTGACGACGTCTCCCACGCGTTCAAGCCGCACGGTGCGCACGTGTTCTCTGCCGCCACGGCGGATTGTTATGCGCAAGTTCGCAGCGTTTTCTGATTTGATGACGCGCCCAATAAACCGAGTGCGAAATCCTCCAAACTTTCCGGAGATAATTCCATTGGAACGATTGGTGAAATTGCCCGAGCAGTAATTCGTGAGGGAGTGAGTGGTGGAATCGTATTCCCCCAATTCGCAAAAACCGCGGCCGTCAGGAAAAAGCACGAGTGCCAACTTCAAGTCAGTCAGAGTTTTCGGCTGTTTAAAGTGCGCCGCATACAATCCTGGAGCGAGTGAGCGTCGCGCGACTTCAGGTATACATCGAAAGTGTGCGCTCGTATCCACGTAACCACTGATCGTTGTAGAATCGAGTGCAGTGAGAAGTTGATTGGGTTTCTCCTCGGCACGAACGGCAATTGTTGACAGCCAAATCAGGGAGAGCGCAAAGAGGTTCAAGGTTTTGTGCGCGTTCATCGGCGAGCCGAAGTGTATGAAAGCGAAGTATCTTTGCAATCCACCATTTCTGTTTACTGGAACTCCAAATACGGAAACTTCTTTGTTGACCATTTAGTCAAGTTAAGCGAAAACTTCGCCCCATGGGACGAAGCAGTGATGCCAAAGAACGGTTGATGGATGCTGTGCAGGAATTGATCTGGCACGGGTCTTACGGCAGCACCACCATCGACCAAATCTGCGACAAGTCCGGGGTGAAGAAGGGCAGCTTCTATTATTTCTTCGATTCGAAGTGCGATCTCGCCGCCGCCGCGCTGGATGACATGTGGCTGAAGAAGAAGCCGGAGATGGACGCAATTTTCTCGCCCACTACCGCGCCGCTGGAGCGGTTGAAGAGGTTTTGCGACGAGGGCTACAAGAGGCAGGTGGAACTAAAGGCCCATTGCGGAACAGTGCGCGGATGCCCTTTATTCACGCTCGGCGCTGAGGTTTGCAACCAGGACCAAAAGCTCCACAACAAGATCAAAGAGATTTTGGAGCAGTATCACAAATACATGGAGTCAGCGATCCGCGACGCGCACGCGCAGGGAATCATCCACGCGCCGGACGCAGCGTCGAAGGCGCGCATGGTGTTCGCCTACGGCGAGGGTTTGCTCACGCAGGCACGCATCGTGAATGACCTGGAAGTGCTCCGTGAGATGCATGAGGGGATCATGGGGATTCTCGGAGTGCAGAAGGTGACGAAGAAGGCGGCCTGAATTGTCGCGAAAATTTTTTGGGAACCAATTTGACTAAACAGTTAACTACAGAGGGGACAGTGTTATGAAACGGACCTGGGACAACGCAAAGAAACAGAACGCATCCGCTGCCGCGCCAGTGGAATCGCGAAATGAAATCCAGCGCGTGGTGAATCGAGTGAAGACGTCGGTGCTGAATGACTATCAGGAGCTGGCGGGTGAGCACGGGCGGTTGTTGCGTCTCGCGTTGAACGAGGCGGAAGCGATCGCGTGGGCCACCGGCTTTCCGCAGTTGTTCTTCCCCACTCTCGCACTGGAGAAGGCACAATCAGCCGTCTCGTGGCATCAGCGTCAGCGCGCAGTGCGTCGCGCCGCCGCCGAAATCGCGTTCGCCGAATAGGAAGGTTATGCAACTCAGAGGAAAACCAATTATGTTCGCCGCTGCCTTGATGGCGTCGGCTTTGATCATTGCCGGATGCGGCAAGCCCGCTGCGCAACAGGGCGGTCACGCGCAGATGCCGCCGCCGCAGGTGGCGTTTGTGCCCGTGCAGCAGGAGGATATCGTGGAGTGGGAAGAATTCACGGGCCGCACTGCGCCGGTGAATTACGTCGAGGTGCGACCGCGCGTTTCCGGTCACATCGAGGCGGTGAAGTTTCATTCGGGCCAACTCGTGAAGAAGGGCGATGTGCTTTTCGAGATCGATCCCCGCTGGCAGAAGGCGGACTACGACAAGCGCGTGGCTGAATACGAAACGGCGAAGGTGAAGCTCGCCAACGCCGAACGCGAAGCCCAGCGCACCAAGCAGTTGCTCACCAACAACGCGATCTCGACCGAGGAAGGCGATCAGCGCCAGTCACGGTTTGAGGAAGCGCGCTCGATGTTGCTCGCGGCGGAAGCGGCGCGCAATTTCGTGCAGCTCGATTTGGAAAACACCAAGGTGCTTTCGCCGATCGATGGCCGCGTGAGCCGTGAGTTGGTCACGGTGGGCAATTACGTCAGCGGCATCGCTGGCAATGCGACATTGCTCACCACGGTGGTGTCAGTTGATCCCGTTCACGTTTATGCGGATGTGGATGAGAATTCGTTGTTGAAGTTCAACCGCCTCGCGCAGGCCGGAAAGCTGGCGCAAAACGCCGAAGGCAAAATCCCGGTCGAGCTGCAACTCGCGGACGAAACGACGTTCCCGCATCAGGGCTACATCGAGTCGTTCGACAACAAGCTCGATCCGCAGACGGGGAGCATTTTGTTGCGCGCCGTATTTCCGAACACCGACGGACGGATTGTGCCCGGCCTCTTCGCGCGCATTCGTTTGCCCGCGAGCGAGAAGCACCCGGCCATGTTGATCGAAGAGACTGCGATCGGCACCGATCAGGCGCAGAAATTCGTGCTCACGCTGACATCGTCAAACACCGTCGCGTATCGCCCAGTGAAGCTCGGCCCGCCGATGAGCGGCAAGCGACTCATTCGCGAAGGTCTTCAGCCCGGCGAGCAAGTGGTGCAGAACCTCGTGATGGCTCGCGTGCGACCGGGCATGCCCGTGCAACCGCAGCAAGGTGCGGCGACCAACGGAAGCCATGCGCCCACGGTGAAGACGGCCAAACGTGAAACAGGAGAAGCCAAGCCTGCTCTATGAATTTCTCCCATTTCTTCATACGCCGGCCCATTTTCGCCGGCGTGCTTTCCATCATGATCTTTGTGATGGGGCTCATTGCGATGTGGAGGCTTCCCATCAGCGAATATCCGGAGGTCGTGCCGCCGACGATCGTCGTGCAGGCGGTTTATCCCGGCGCAAATCCCAAGACGATCGCTGAAACGGTCGCTGCTCCGCTCGAACAAGTGATCAACGGCGTCGAGGACTCGCTCTACATGTTCTCGCAATCCACGCCTGATGGCGTGATGGCCCTCACGATCACGTTCAAGCTCGGCACCGACGTCGATAAGGCGCAGGTGCTGGTGCAGAACCGCGTGACGCAGACGCTCCCGAAATTGCCCGAGGAAGTGCGCCGACTCGGCGTGACGACAACGAAGCAATCACCCGACCTCACGATGGTGGTCCACCTGACTTCGCCGAACGGGCGCTACGACGAAATCTATTTGCGCAATTACGCCTCGCTTCAGATCAAGGATTCGCTCGCACGAGTCCCCGGTGCCGGCTCCGTGTTGCTCTTCGGCTCGGGCGATTACGCGATGCGCGTGTGGCTGAATCCCGACAAGATCGCCTCACGCAACATGACTGCGAGCGACGTCGTGAACGCCATCCGCGAGCAGAATGTTCAAGTCGCGGCCGGCGGCATTGGCCAACCTCCCGTGCGTGACCCGGTGAACTTCGAGCTTCAGCTCAATGTGAAGGGCCGACTGCTCAACGAAGAGGAATTCGGCAACATCATCGTGAAGACCGGGCCGAATGGCGAGAAGACCGTGCTCAAGGATGTGGCCCGGCTCGAACTCGGCGCGTCGGGATATTCACTTCGCTCGCTGTTGAACAACAAGACCGCCGTGGCCATTCCGATTTTCCAATCGCCGGGTGCGAACGCCATCCAGCTCTCGAAAGACATCCGCGCCAAGATGGAGGAGCTGAAGAAGGATTTCCCCGAAGGCATCGACTACTCGGTCGTGTACGACCCGACGGTGTTCGTGCGCCACTCGATCAAGGCGGTGGTGGAAACACTGTTCGAAGCCGTGCTGCTCGTTGTGCTCGTCGTGATCCTGTTCCTGCAAACGTGGCGCGCGTCGATCATTCCGCTCGCCGCAGTGCCGGTTTCGCTCGTCGGCACCTTCGCGGTCATGCTGGCGCTCGGATTCAGCATCAACATGCTTACGCTGTTCGGACTCGTGCTCGCGATCGGCATCGTCGTCGATGACGCCATCGTCGTCGTCGAGAACGTGGAAAGAAATATCGCGCTCGGCCTCTCGCCATTCGAAGCGACGAAGAAAGCGATGAGCGAAGTGACCGGCCCGATCATCGCGATCGCGCTGGTGTTGTGCGCGGTGTTCATCCCGACGGCGTTCATCAGCGGACTCACGGGCCAATTCTACAAACAGTTCGCCATCACGATCGCGATCTCGACGGTCATCTCGGCGTTCAACTCGTTGACGCTGTCACCGGCGCTTTGCGCGGTGTTGTTGAAGGGGCGCCAGGAGAAGAAGGATCTACCCTCGCGCGTGATGGACAAGTTGTTCGGCTGGTTGTTCCGCCCGTTCAATCGCGCGTTCAATTGGAGCAGCCATAAATACGCCGGCGCTGTCGGCGGCGTGCTGCGCAAGAGTGTCATCGCGCTGATCCTTTACGGTGGACTGCTGTTCCTCACGGGCTGGAGTTTTACGAAAGTGCCGACGGGCTTCGTGCCCACGCAGGACAAGCAATACCTCGTCGCGTTCGCGCAGTTGCCAGACGCATCATCGCTCGATCGCACCGAAGCCGTCATGCGCAAGATGGCTGACATCGGATTGAAGACGGCGGGCGTCGCGGACGCTGTGCAGTTTCCCGGCCTGAGCATCAGCGGGTTCAGCGTGGCACCGAATGCGGGAATTATTTTCTTCGGACTCAAGCCATTTGAAGAGCGCCACAAGCCCGAACTGAGCGGGCCAGCCATCGCGCAAGCGTTGAACGCGCAGTTCTCGGGAATCCAGGAAGCATTCGTACTCACGGTGATGCCGCCGCCGGTCATGGGCCTCGGCACGATCGGTGGATTCAAGATGTACGTCGAAGACCGGGCGGGGCTCGGCTACGACGAGTTGTTCAAAGCCACACAAGGCTTGCTCGGGCAAAGCTACGCGCGACGTGAGCTCGCGGGCGGATTCTCGACGTTCACCGTCAACGTCCCGCAACTCGACGCGGAAGTGGATCGTGTGAAGGCAAAGTCGCAAGGAGTGCCGCTGCAAAACGTGTTCGATACGATGCAGATTTATCTCGGGTCGCTTTACGTGAATGACTTCAACCTGTTCGGCCGCACGTATCAGGTCGTGGCTCAAGCGGACGCGCCTTTCCGCGATCGCGCGGATGACATTACGAAATTGAAGACGCGCAACGCAGCGGGCGGAATGGTGCCCCTTGGCTCGCTCGTGAAGGTGAAGGAGAGCTACGGACCGGACCGCGCGCAGCGCTACAACGGATACCCCGCCGCCGAGATCAACGGCGGCGCGGCGCCCGGCTTCAGCTCCGGTCAGTCAGAGGCCGCCATGCAGGAACTCGCGAAGACTTTGCCCAAGGGCATGGCCTGGGAGTGGACGGATCTGACCTTCCAGCGAATTCTCGCGGGCAATACGGCAGTGTACGTTTATCCACTGTGCATCCTGCTCGTGTTCCTGGTGCTGGCGGCGCAGTACGAAAGTTTTCGTCTGCCCATCGCGATCATTCTCGTGGTGCCCTTGTGCCTGCTGTTCGCCATCGCCGGCGTGTGGCTGACCAAGGGTGACAACAACATATTTACGCAGATCGGTTTCATCGTCCTGATCGGACTCGCGTGCAAGAACGCGATCCTCATCGTCGAGTTCGCGAAACATAAACAAGATGAGGATGGGCTCTCGCCATTCGATGCCGCGATCGAGGCGTGCCGGCTTCGCTTGCGCCCGATTCTCATGACGAGCATCGCATTCATCGCGGGTGTGTTCCCGCTCGTGATCTCGCACGGCGCCGGCTCGGAGATGCGCAGGGCGATGGGCGTGGCGGTGTTCGCCGGAATGATCGGCGTGACGTTGTTCGGACTTTTCCTGACACCCGTTTTCTACGTGGTGTTGATGAAGATTGGGTGGAGAGCAAAGTCGGTAACGACTCCGAAGCACGGCCCGGCCCCTGGAGCGACAGGCGCTGTCGCCGGGACCGTGGCCGTGCTCATCCTCCTCGCGGCTATCGTGACCGGATGCACATCCGTGGGCCCGGATTACAAGCGGCCCACGAACTCAGTGCCGGCTGCGTACAAGTCGATCGATGGAACAAACGATCTTGGCGCGTGGAAGGAAGGCACGCCGCTCGACGCCGCGGCGAAGGGCACATGGTGGGAAGTTTTTGGCGACTCACAACTGAGTGAACTGGAACTACGCGCCAGCAACGCCAATCAGGACCTCAAGGCGGCGGTGGCCCGCGTTGAACAATCGCGTGCATCAGCGCGAGTGGCACGCGCGGAATTTCTGCCGACGCTCGATGCGAACCCGAGTTGGCGGCGTGAAAGATACTCGCCGAATCAGGAACCGAGCTTTGGCGCTCTCACTGCGGACACATTTCGCGCACCGCTTGACCTCAGCTATGAAGTCGATCTATGGGGCCGCGTGCGCCGCAGCTTCGAAGGCGCTCGCGCAGACGCGCAAAGCACGCTCGCCGCCATGCACAACGTGCTGCTGACGTTGCAGGCCGACCTGGCGCAAAACTATTTCTCGCTGCGATCACTCGACGCGGAGATCGCGACGGTGCGAGGCCAGATCGGGCTTCGTGAAGAGTTGGTTCGACTCGCGCGCAGCCGCTTCGAAGGGGGCATCGGCAACGAACTCGACACCGCCCGCGCCGCCAACGAACTCGCCACGACCGAAGCGGAGCTTGCCGCGCTTTTAAGACGCCGCGCCGAGTTGGAAAATGCGATCGCCATTCTAGTGGGAGAAAATCCGTCGCAGTTCAAACTGGGGCCGATGACGAACGTCGTCGTAACTGCTCAACCGCCTCGGGTGCCTTCGGGTCTGCCTGCGGAATTGCTCGAACGTCGCCCGGACGTGGCACAGGCGGAGCGCGACCTTGCTTCGGCCAACTCACGCATCGGCATTGCCAAAGCCGCATTCTTCCCCGTTGTGCGCCTTACTGGCTCAGGTGGGTTCGTCAGTGGTGACATCGAGTCACTGTTCAAATGGGAGAGTCGCGTGTGGTCATTGGGCCCCAGCGTGTCGCTGCCGATCTTCGCCGGCGGCCGCAACGTTGCGAACTTGAACCGCTCGCGAGCTGCCTACGATGAGGCGGTGGCCAAATATCGACAGAGCGTGCTGGTTGCGTTCGGGGACGTGGAGAACAGTTTGAGCGGATTACAGTTCCTGGCCCAGCAAACAGCGGCTCAGGACCGCGCTGCGGCCAGTGCGCAACGGGCATCTGATCTCGCTGCTGAACGTTATCGCTCCGGGATTGTCTCTTTCCTTGATGTCGTGGACGCGAATCGCGGGACGCTCGCCGCGCAGCGCGGCCAGGCACAACTTGCCGGCCAGCGCTTCGTCGCCACCGTGCAACTCATCAAGGCGCTCGGAGGCGGTTGGCACGAGTCTTCCTTGGCAGGCAATGAGAAGACGCACGCGACTAATGAGCGCAACCGGAGTTTAAGTAACTAAACATTTATTTATGAAAGCAAAGAAGCGAAATGCCCCAGTGAAGACGCGGCAGGTGCGTGCGCCAAAGCTTCGCACGCAACGCGCGAAGCTCACGCGCCCACGCGTGAATTCTCAACGTGGACGAACGCGGATGACGCCCGAGGCCAAGGCCGTGGTGCTGCCGGTGATTTCGACCGAGACGACCTCGACCGTGACAAACGCGCTCGAACCGTTGCCGGCCTACGAAAGTTTGGCGGCCGATCCCGTGCGCCTCTACATGCGCGAAATTGGCCAGGTGCCGTTGCTGAAGCTGGAAGAGGAAACGAAACTCGCCCGGCGCATCAAACGCGGCGACGCCGCCGCCCGCGAACACATGATCAAGGCGAACCTTCGCCTCGTGGTGAAGATCGCGCGCGACTACGAAAACTACGGCTTGCCACTGCTCGACCTGATCAGCGAAGGCAACATCGGCCTGATGAAAGCCGTCGAGCGTTTCGATCCCGACAAGGGCGCGAAGCTCTCCACTTACGCCGCGTGGTGGATCAAACAGGCGATCAAGCGTGCGCTGGCCGATCAGGGCAAAACGATTCGCCTGCCGGTGCACGTGGTGGACAAGCTGTTTCACATCCGCAAAACGGAGGCGAAGCTCGTCGAGTTGCTTGGTCGCGAACCCACGGACGAAGAGATCGCCGAAGAAACGGATCTCAAGCCGGATCAGGTGCGCGATTATCGTAAAGCTTCGATCGCGCCGACATCGCTCGATGCCAAGCTCGGCGACGACGACACGAACCGCGTTGCCGACATCGTGGCTGATCCGAATGCAGAGGCGCCGTATCAACAGGCGGTCTCGGACAGCGACAATGAAATCCTGAGCGAAGTGATCCGGACTCTCTCGCCACGCGAGCAGACAATCCTGCAACTCCGCTTCGGGCTCAACGGCGACGACGAGCGCACGCTCGAACAAGTGGGCGAACAGTTCGGCGTCACCCGCGAGCGCATCCGCCAGATTCAGGACGAGGCGTTGCGGAAACTCCGCAAGCGCATCCAGCAGCGCGACCGCAAGCAGGACGAGTTCTCCCAGGCGGCCTGATCGACGACACTAATTCACGAAAACCTCGGCACGCGAAGAGCGGCCGAGGTTTTTCCGTTTTCGGTGTTGAGCATCAATAAGTTGCCTCACTTCTCTTCCATTTGACCGTCCCCTGCCCCGTCCCTACAGTCCGCGCTCCATTTTGGATTTTAATTGAAGATGAACGGCAGAAAACATGGAACACACGGAAGAAGATTCTCATTCCGTGTTTTCCGTGGTTAGAAAACTTATGAACGTGCTCATTTGCGACCCGATTTCGCCCAAAGGCATTGCGCTCTTCCAGTCGCGCCCGGAATTCAAAGTCACCGTGCTCGACAAACCGCTCAAGGAGGCGGACCTCATCCCCATCGTCGCGGACGTCGAGGCCATGGTGGTGCGCTCCGAAACGAAGGTGACGCGCAAGGTTATCGAGGCCGCGCCGAAATTGCGCGTGGTCGGCCGCGCCGGCGTGGGCATCGACAACGTGGACGTGGACGCCGCCACCGAGCGCGGCGTGGTGGTGATGAACACGCCTGGCGGCAATACGGTGACGACGGCAGAGCTCGCATTCTTCCTGCTCGGCTCGCTCGCGCGACACATCGCCCCAGCCGCGAAGTCGATGACCGAGGGTAAGTGGGATCGGAAGTTGTTTTCGGGCGTCGAGCTTCACGGCAAAACACTCGGCGTGCTCGGCATGGGCCGCATCGGCGGTGAAGTGGCGAAGCGTGCGCTGGCGTTCGGGATGCGCGTGCTGGCGTACGATCCGTTCCTCACCGAGTCGCGCGCAAAGCAGCTTGGCGTGGAACTGGTCGGCGATTTGGATTCGATTTATCGCGCGGCGGATTTCCTCACCGTCCACATGCCGGTGACGGACCAGACGCGCGGGATGTTAAACGCGGAAGCATTCGCCCGGATGAAACCCGGTGTGCGCATCGTGAACGCGGCGCGCGGCGAGATCATCGAAGAGAAGGATCTTATCGCGGCGCTGGAGTCGAAGAAGGTGGCGGGCGCGGCATTGGATGTGTTCTCGGAAGAGCCGTTGCCGGCGGATCATCCGTTCCGCAAGTTGCCGAATGTCGTTCTCACACCGCATCTCGGCGCGAGCACGAAGGAAGCGCAGGAAAAGTGCGGCATCGAAGTGGCTGAGATCATCGCGGCGTATCTGCTTACGGGCGAAGTGCGCAACGCGGTGAACCTGCCATTCATCGACGCAAAGACTTACGAGCAGGTGCAGCCTTACCTCGTGCTCGGCGAGAAGCTTGGGAAGTTGTTGAGCCAATTGGCGCCAGCGAACATCGAGAGAGTTCACGTGACTTATGGCGGCGCGGCGAAGTCGTTGCCGAACATTGATCCGATCACGCGCGCAGTTCTGATGGGCCTGATGCACGCGGGTGCGATCAAGGACGTGAACAACGTGAACGTTCGCGCAGCGGCGGCGTCAGCGGGCATCAGCGTGGAGGAAAAGCGTAGCGACGAGCCGGTGACGTTCAACGAATGGCTGCACGTGGCGGTGTTCGCGCCGAACGGCGAAAAGGTTTCGGCGGGTGGGACGTTCTTCGGTTCTCCGAACAATCCGCGCATCGTGCGTGTCTTTAGTTTGCCGGTGGAGATCGTGCCGAGCGGCGTGGTGTTCATGATGAACAACAAGGATCGGCCGGGCATTGTCGGTTACATCGGCTCGCTGATGGGCAAGCACGGTGTCAACATCGCCAGCATGAGCCTGAGCCGTGATGCGGCGGGCGGGCAGGCGTTCACGGTGTTGAATTTGGATAGCGTGCCGCCCCAGGCGTTGCTCGATGAACTGGGTAATGACAAAGACATCAGCAATGTGCGCGTGGTAAAACTTTGATTGCATGAAATTGAAATCCTTTCTAATGGCCGCGTTCCTCTCCGCGGCGACGGCATTTGCCGCTGATGATTTTGAACTCGGTCCCGTGATCGCGAAGGGCAAAGGCGTCGAGGTGCGACGCGGCCAATTGGACGACGCGTTCGTCGCCTATTCGGCGAATCTCGCGGCGCGCGGCAGCCAGATTCCGGCGGGGCGCCGTCAGGCGGCGGAGGCGCAGTTGCTGGATCGGATCATCATCACCCAACTCCTCGTCACGAACGCGACCGCGGCAGACAAGAAGTCGGCCATTACGAACGCGGCTCGCTTCTACGACGATGCGCGCAAGAACGTGGAATCGGAGGAAGCATTTCTCCGTCATTTGAAATCGCTCGGACTCACGCCGGCGCAGTTCACGAACCGTGTGATGGAGCAGGCGATTTCCGAAGAAGTCGTGAAGCGCGTGTTGAAGAGCGGGATCCAGATTTCAGATGCCGAGGTGAAGAAGTTTTACGAGACGAACGGCGAAGCATTCACCCAGCCGGAACTCGCGCGCGCCAGCCATATCCTGATTTCGACCCGCGATCTCCAGTCAGGTCTGCCTTACACGCCGGAGCAAAAGGCGTTGCGCAAAGAGAAAGCGCAGAAGCTTTTGGAGCGCGCGCGCAAAGGCGAGGACTTCGCCAAGCTCGTGGAAGACAACTCCGAGGAGCCCGGCATGAAAGAGACGAAGGGCGAATATAAATTCTCGCGCGCCAAGGACGATCCGCGGCGGGCGATGGTGCCGGAGTTCGAGCGGGCCGCGTTCGGCCTCAAGGCCGGTGAGATCAGCGATCTCGTCACGACTGAATTTGGTTATCACATTATCAAGCTTCACGAGATTATCCCGCCCCGGAAAGCGCCGCTCGCGGAAGCGGAGAGCCGCATTCGCGATTATCTCGCGCAGCAGGAGTTGGACAGGCGCATGCCGATATTTTTCGACAAGCTGAAAAAGGACGCGGCAGTGGAGATACTCGATGAGCGTTTGAAAGCCACGCTCGACAAGCTGGCAGAGGAGAGTGCGCGCAAGCCGGGCGCGTAATAGCGATTCTTTCCACGGGGCGGGAAAAACTATCTGCGATTCCCAGCCGGCGGCAAAAGCGGACTGTCAACCACTAGCTGCCTGGAACGATGTTTCGCGTGGCGTTGCCAACTGGACAAGGTGAACGTCGAAATGTCGCTCTTCGATCTGGTGAAAGCGCGCATCACCTACCGGCACACTTGAGCCGCCGCTCAGTTCATCGTCAGCACTTTAAACTCGCCGCCGAGTTCGACCATGACACTGGTGCGGTCAATGGCTTTCACCACGACTTCGCCAACGTGATCGCCCACGGTGTAAGACTGGCCGTTGATGATCACGTAGGGAGCGGTGGTGCGAAAGATCACCCCTTGGATCTTCAGGACTGGGAATACCACGGCCTTGGGAGGTGCGGGTGGGTCGAGCTTCTTGACCGCGACGACGACCGGCTCAGCCTTTTTCGCAGGCGGCGCCAGCGCCAACGGCTTCGCAGTTTCTCTTGTTCGCAGAGGAAAAATAAAAATTGTGATCACACCGAGGATCACGAACATCGGTCCCCAATAACGGAGATCGAACAAGACGAAACGCGCTTCTTCCTCACGTGAACGCTTGCGGTTCGCCAAGGCCCGGCCCGCAAACCATCCAGCGATGCCCGCCGCGACGAGTGCACCGGCCGAGTGCAACCGGTAGGCCTCGAACAGTGGGTGTCCGACCAGCGTCTCCGACACGCTGACGCAGAAAGCCGCGATGATCGCAACCGACATGCCGAGAATCGTCCAAATCATAGCTGTACGGGTTACGGCCACTCTGCCTTTCCCTTGAGTAAATTTCGTCACGGCGCATCGGAATCAGAATAGGAGCGTCAAGGAGATAGAGGTCAGAAAAGCGACCGTGACGGAGTGGGAAGACTCTGACGACATGGGACACCGGCGTCCGACATCGGCATTTGGCATTTCAGTTTTGTGCGCCGCCGTTCCAAAGTTCACCGGTGGAATCGAAATGCATGTCGGAGCAACCGATCGTTGTCCGCCCGTCGTCGTACGTTGAGCGGTTGAGTATGCAGGAATTATTCCCGCGCGTTCAGCCGCTGGAGGTGGAACTGGGCGCGGGCGATGGTTCGTTCCTCATCGACTGGGCGCGATCGAACCCGACGCACAACTTAATTGGTGTGGAGCGATTGCTTGGGCGCTTGAAGAAAATCGAGAAGAAAGCCCGGCGCGCCGGCCTCACAAATGTGCGCGGCGTGCGACTGGAGATCGCCTATTTCACCGAATACCTGCTGCCTGCCGAATCGGTAAGCGCGTTTCACATCTACTTCCCGGACCCCTGGCCGAAGTTGCGGCATCGACATCATCGGTTGATCAACGAACCCTTTACCGAAGTGCTCCGCGGCGCGCTCAAGCCCAGCGGTGCGGTGTATCTGCGCACTGACGATCTGGATTACTTCGCCCAAATGCGCACTGTTTTTGGCGCGAACGCGGCCTTCGCTGAGATTGAAACTCCTGAAGCGCTGGCCCGTGTGACGACGGACTTCGAGCGTGATTTCAATTCCAAAGGAATTCCAACGAACCGTGCGGCGTATCAGTTGGTGCGGTAAGAAAAGGCGGTCGCACAGATTTCCGGCTCTGCGTGAAGAGGATTGACCGTGCAGAGCGGGAGCTATGCGCTCCTGCTACACGTCGATCACGTCATCGTCCTTCTTGTCGTCCGGCTTTTTCCCGCGCTGCACGTTGATGCGGGCATCCCCGCTACGCGTTAACGAGTTCAGGATCAGGGAAACGAGACTGATGACGAGCGCTCCCCAGAACGCCGCCCAAAATCCATCCACGCCGAAGTGCTGCTTTCCGACGAGCGCGCTCACGAGCAGCAAGAGCAGCGCATTGATGACGATCGTAAAAAGGCCGAGCGTGAAGATGAGCAGCGGCAGCGAAAGCAGCATCAGCACGGGACGCAGAAAGCTGTTCAGCAAACCGAGCACCAACGTGGCGACGAGCAGATCGATCGCCGTTCCGAAGTGAATTCCCGGCACCACATAAGTCGCGACCAGCACCGCAACGGTGCTGATGGCCCATCGTTGAAGGAACTGCTTGAACTTGTCCGGCATCGCGAAAACAACCCTATGCCGTCGGGAATCACGTGACAACGAACAACATGCCGCTCAGTCGGAAACGCCCCGCTAAAACTCGGCGTGCAGGAACTCGGATCTCAACGGCGACTTGATCGTGACCCGCTGGAGCGCCGCCGGGAGCAGGCAGAAATTTCCGGGCCGCAATGTGACTTCCTGGTCGTTGTGCCCCACGACCAATTCCCCGATAAGCACGCCGATGATCTGCGGCAATGCGCTCGTGAGATAAAACCGGGCGTCGCGTTTAACGCGCCATTGGTTCACGCGAAAGAGCGGATCGTCCACGAGGTAACGAATCGAGATTTCCTCGTTGCGCGAAAACTCACTGCGCACGAGCGACGGCTCAAAGTCATTGAAGTCGATGCTCGCCAGCGATTGCGGAATGTGGAGTTCGCGCGGCTTGCCATCGAGACCCACGCGGTTCCAATCGAAGACGCGATAAGTCGTGTCGGAGTTTTGTTGAATCTCGAATACGACACCGCCCGCGCCAAGCGCGTGAACGCGTCCGCTGGGCAGGAACATCACGTCGCCGGGTTCCACGCGGATGCGATGAAAGCATTCCGCCACAGTGCCATCGCGCGTCTTCCGCTCGAATTCATCACGCGTCACCCCGCGCTTCAAGCCCACGAAGATGTCCGCATCAGCCGTGGTTTCAGCAAAAACCCACATCTCAGTCTTCGGCTCGCCGCCGAGTTCCGCCGCCTTGCTTGCCGGCGGATGCACTTGCAGCGAGAGCTTG
Organism: Verrucomicrobiota bacterium; assembly: GCA_038205745.1. Classification (GTDB taxonomy): domain Bacteria; phylum Verrucomicrobiota; class Verrucomicrobiia; order Limisphaerales; family SIBH01; genus JANNGC01. The sequence continues at coordinate 24,742 of JBBRBM010000015.1, forward strand.
TCGCTGCAATCGAGAATCTTCACGAGCAACGGAAAGTTTTTTTCTCCCGCCCGCTCTTTTCCAAGGAGTTCACCCGCGTGATTCTCCATCAACCAGCGCAGCGTTTTCCCCGCGAGCGGTCCGTTGGTGATTTCGCTGATGCCTTCGGCGCGATCCGTGATTTCCCACGACTCGCCGATCGGCACATTCGGCGGAAGTGCTTTGTGAAACAACGTTTCGATTCGGCGTCCGCCCCAGACGCGCTCCTTGAAGATGGGCTTGAAGGTAAGCGGATACAACATGGTCATAGTCGTTTGAGAACACGCTCGGGATCCCGCGCTCCGTGCAGCACCCGGACTACGTTCACCAGCGCTGGCTCGTCCTCGTAAAAAATCAGGTCGTTCGGGAACCGCGGGATGACCCAGAAACGAAGATTGGGATGCTTCGCGAAGGTAAAACGGGGCCTCGGCAGCGACGCCAAGACACGCCGCGCCTTCGTGCTCGGCCACTGGCTCATGCCGCCACAGAAAAGATGTTATTCATCTCGGGCACTGCCTCCCCATGTTCGAGCCGGTCGGCAAGAGCACGCAGCGCCAGCGCCTTCGCCCGCGCCACGGCTTCGCTTTGCGTCGGGCCATAGCACATCGCACCGGGAATCTCCGGCACTTCGGCGGTCCAACGACCGTCGCTCTCCCGCTCTGTTTCAACGTGAAGGTTCATTTCAAGTCAGAGAATCGGTCTGGGCGGTTCTAAATTCAAGCCGCGTCAGCCTCATTACTCAAACCTGCGCTTGGATCGCTGTGGCCACATCCTACGCTGCCGCCATGTCAGAGCGCATCACAGTCGTCTCGAATGTCTGCAATGGAAAGCCCGTGATTCGCGACACGCGCATCACCGTGCAGACCGTGCTGGAGTTTCTCGGCGCGGGCGACTCGGGGGATGACGTGCTCGCCGAGTATCCCACGCTGACCCGCGACGACGTGCAGGCTTGTTTGAATTATGCCTCTTGATCCTAAACCATTCATCGAAAGCCGTCGCGAAGTGTGCGGCGGCGAACCTGTGATTCGTGGCACCCGCGTGACCGTCCGCACCATTCTCGCCAGCCTCGCGGAAGGCGCATCCGTGGATGAAATCGTGGCGGACTTTCCCACCGTGCCGCGCGAGGCCGTGCGGGCGATGATTGCTTACGCCGCCGCGTCCGCTGAGGAAGATTTGCCGGTGCCCGCCGCGCCCGCCATGTAAAGCTCAAGTTCGACGAAAATCTGCCGGAAGGTCTGCTCGGCGAAGGTTCTTCAACGACGCGTTGCTCAGTGCTGCGAACTCGCCGCCACTTCTATTGCCCGGCGTACAGGCCAATCAGGCTGGCTCGTATTTCGTTGTGGTGAGCAACTCACTTGGTAACGCCACAAGCATTGTCGCCACGCTCACGGTTTTAATCCCTCCGGCTCGCAGTGGGTTCGATCAGTTTTGAACCGGCAAACTTTCAATGGTTTTTTAGAGGCCGACCAATTCGCGGAGCGACAAACGCATCACTCACTCTGACTAACCTTCGCTTTGCAGCATCAGGGGCGTATCTCGTGGAGGTGCGAAACTCAGTCGGGACAATTCGGAGTCGCACGGTGACACTTCGCGTTCTTCGTGCCGTTCGTATTCTTGTGCAGCCGAGGTCCAGAAGTATCGCTGCGGGCAAGACATTGACGCTTCGAACGCGCGTGAGCGGCAGCAAGCCGGTGTTCTATCAATGGATGAAGGACGGCCAAATCATTTCAGGTGCCAACTCGCCCAAGCTCGTCATCCCAAACGCAGGGGCGACCAACTCCGGGCAGTACTCGGTGAGCGTGTCAAACACGGTGAGCAGCGCGGTAAGCAGTCCTGCCGTGGTGGTTGTGAACTGAACCGACACAACCACGCGCGACGTGGAATGGCAGGTTGTTTCGCCGACGGGTGCGGCTATCCTGTCCGCCATGAGCGTGCTCGAATTGACGGATGAGCAAGTGATTTCGCTGGTGCGGCAACTGCCCGCCGAACGGAAGCGCAACGTGTTGCTCGCCCTCGCCCAAGAACCTCAAGCGTGTCGCGATGAACGAATCCGTTTCGGCGAAGCGCAGTTGCGCAAGCTCTGCGCTGAGCACGGCCTGGATTGGGAGCGCCTGTCGGAAGACGAGCGCGAACAGTTCGTGAACCGGCTGCTGCACGAGAAATAACGTGGCCCTCACCGTCGTCTTCGACACGAACATCCTCTTTTCCGCCACCGGCTGGCGCGGCCATCCGTTTCAATGCGTCGAGCACGCGCGCGCCGGGCGAGTCCAGGCGGTGACCTGCCCGGAGTTGATGCAGGAACTCGCGGAGAAGCTGGAAACCAAGCTGGGATTCTCGCCGGAACAAACCACGGAAACGCTGGCGGACTACCTGAGCTTTCTTCGCGTCGTCACCATTCCGAAGATGTTGGACGCCGTGCCGCGCGATCCCGATGACAACGCCGTGTTGGAATGTGCGCTGGAAGCTGGCGCGAGTCATGTCGTGACGGGCGATGACGATTTGCTCGTGCTGAAGGAGTTTCGCGGAATTCAGATCGTGCGCGCGGGTGAGTTTCTGAAAACCGTCACGAGCCAGCCGGATTCAGAGTGAGTCTCGTTCCCTCGTCTCCTGCTTCGCCGTAGAATCCGCGCTCCAATTCCTTCTTCAAACGCGCCGCTTCGACGAGGTCGTGCGTGGCGACCAAGCGGTCGGCGAGGCGCCGCAGTTGTTTGGGCGTCAGCCGGACTGCGAGCTTTTTGGTTTGTGGCTGGAATGGTTTGCCTTCCGAATCCGCATTCATCCGTGTCCATCCGTGGTAAAAAAATCAGTCCCGCTACGCCGCCGCCATCGGCTTCTCCGTGAAATGGCCGTGCGCGCGGAATTTCGCGTAGCGCTGCTTCATCCGCTCCTCGACCGAGAGTTGCTGCAACGTCTCCAGGTTCGCGAGCAGGTGCTTCTTCAAAGTTGCCGACGTGATCTCCGGATCGTTGTGCGCGCCCCCAAGTGGCTCGGCGATCACTTCATCGACAAGGCCGAGGTCGAGCAAATCCTTCGCCGTAATCTTCAATGCCTCTGCCGCTTTCGCTGCCGCCGCACGTTCCTTCCACAAAATCGCCGCGCAACCTTCCGGGCTGATCACCGAATAGTACGCGTTCTCCAAAATCATCACGCGATCCGCCACGCCGATTCCGAGCGCGCCACCCGAACCTCCTTCGCCGATCACGACCGCGATGATCGGCACTTCGAAGAGCATCATCTCGCGCAGGTTCACCGCGATCGCCTCGGCGATATGCCGTTCTTCCGCGCCGATGCCCGGATACGCGCCCGCAGTGTCGATCAGCGTGATGATCGGCAGGTTGAATTTGTCCGCGAGCCTCATGATGCGAAGCGCCTTCCGGTAACCTTCGGGGTGCGCGGAGCCAAAGTTGCGCCGGATGTTTTCCTTCGTGTCGCGACCTTTTTGCGTGCCGATGACGACCACCTTGTGTTCACCCAGTTTCGCAAAGCCACCGACCACCGCGCGATCTTCGGCGAACAAACGGTCGCCATGAACTTCGCTGAAGTCCGTGAACGTCGTGCTCAGATAATCCAGCGTGAACGGTCGCTTCGGATGACGCGCCAGTTGCACGCGCTGCCATGCGTTGAGATTGGAATAAATCTGCCGGCGGGTTTCCTCGATCTTGGCCTCGATCTGCGTGATCTCATCGGCAAGGTTTATCCCCATCCCGTGGGCTTCGGGATGTTTCTTCAACTCCTCGAGCTTTCGCTGGAGTTCGATGATCGGCTTCTCGAAATCGAGCTGGTGCTTCATGCGCCGCAAACTTTAGAGGCGGCCGCGCGCAAGGCGCAACGGCGAAGATGACTTCGATGCGAAGCGAAGTGTTTCACAGGGAGCTGAATCGCTGTCGCTTCAGCCGTGCCACAGCGTTCTTGATGTTCCAGTCTGCCCGCTCCAACGCCGCGCGTGCCGTCGTTTCGTCCACGTCCGACAACGCCCGCACGATCCGCACGGCGCGATCCCGCAGCTTCACGTTGCTCGGCTTCAGGTCGACCATCAGATTGCTCCGCACCTTGCCGGTGCGCACCATCGCGAGGGTCGTGAAGATGTTGAGGATCAGCTTGGTTGCAGTTCCTGATTTTAATCGCGTTGAACCCGTCAGGATTTCCGGACCCACATTCGGCGCGATGACGAGCGACGGTTTCAGCGCAGCAGGAATTTTCAGAAACGGATTCAGCGTGAGCAACACCGTCTTTGCACCACACGCTCTGGCCTCCATTAATGCGCCCCAAACAAACGGCGTGCGCCCGCTAGCCGCGATGCCGACCACCACGTCGCGCTTCGTGATGCCGCGTGACTGAATCGCACGGGCACCTTCCGCAGGATCGTCTTCTGCGCCTTCCACGGCGCGCCACAAGGCGGTTTGTCCGCCGGCAATGATTCCCTGCACCAAATCCGGATCGCTGCGAAACGTCGGCGGGCATTCGCTCGCATCGAGCACGCCGAGCCGGCCGCTCGTGCCCGCTCCGACGTAGAACAATCGTCCGCCCGACTTGAACGCCTGGACGATCCAGCTCACGACGCGTTCGATGTTCTTCGCTTCAGCACGGATGGCGTCGGGAATTTTTTCGTCCTCGCTGACGAAAAGTTCAATGGCCTCAGCCAGAGGCAGCGTATCGAGAAATTGTGAGCGAGGGTTGCGCTGCTCCGTGGGCGACGAGGCGAGGTTGAGATCCAGCGCAGCCAGCGGCGAGGCAGTCGGAGCTTCGGCAATACGCTGCGCACTTGTGATAGGCGCTGCACTCGCAAAACGTTTCGCCAACTCGACCGCGCCCGAAGCACTTTCAGTCTTCAGCGGCGCAATCACCGCGCCACGCCATTGCTGCTGGATCAACTTCGCCGCCCGGCGCGAAACGTAAGCGTTCTTCGTCAGCACACTTCCGACGAAGACGAATCGCACCGGTTTGCCCGGCGCCAACCGTCCCGCGCACTTCACCGCTTGCTCGGCGATGCTGGCCGCCGATTGGTTAAGAATCTCTCGCGCCGTCTTGTCTCCGGCGGTGGCGGCATTCGCGACTTCGACTGCGAGCGACGCGACGTCCGTCTTCTTTGCTGTCACGGCCCATGCAGACATTTCCTCCGGCTTGTTCAACATCAGTGTCCGCAGCAATCGTTGTGCGAGCTTTGGAACTTTGCCGGCTTCGTCGTATTGCCGCAGCGTCAGCTTCATCGCGCGCAGGCCGATCTCGTAAGCACTTCCCTCATCGCCGAGAATGTGACCCCAGCCGCCAACCTTCACCGTCTTGCCGCCAGAATTCTTTCCGAAAAAACACGAGCCCGTGCCGGCAAGCGTGATGATGAGAGCGGAATAAGGATCTGCTTTGGCGGCGCGCGCCTCGAACTCACCAGCCGCCAATGCCGTCTCCAGGTCATCGCACGCGTAGCACGGCGTCCCGCGCCACACATTGGCCGCGAAGTCGCGGATGCGCCGTCGATCTGTTTCCAAACGCGCGCTGGCCATGCCGATGGCAATCGCCGCAGGCGCCGGGAAACCGGCGTGAACCTTCGCCAACGATTTGAACAGTGCGAGCAACTGCGAGTCACTGAGCAGGCGGAGATTGCCCGGCCCAGCTTCAAGCCGCTTTCGCAACGAACCGCATTCGTACGCCGCCACCGAGCGTGTGGCTCCGCAATCAATTCCGAGCCATGCCATTGCAACCGTCTCTTTCGTTGTTTGTTTTTCCATGGAGAGAACTGCGCTCAATGCCTGAGCGTTTGCTTCACTTGCAGATCCGCGATTCCTTTGCCGCCGCCACGCGCGCGATGTGTGAACCAGCCCCAGACTGTTCCGCCAATCGAGCCAATACTTGCGGGCAAATGCCACAGCCACCGCGCGTCCCGATCGCGAACGAGACCGAACAGCGTGTGATAAAGCGGGCCGAAAAAACTCACGCAGTAAAAACAGGCGAGCCAACCCGGCACCGGCGGCTTCTGTTTCAGCCACGAGACTTCCGTGTCCCCGCGCACGTTCATGAAATGCACCATCGCGCGGCGGCGTTTCTGGATGAAGCCCCACAGCGTCTGCACGTAGTAGTGATGCACGCCGCGGCCACGGATGCGCAACCACTCGCGCTTTCCACTGTGCATCAGGTGCAGCGCGATGTGCGTGTCCTGGAATTGTTCCTTCGCCCGCACCGCATCGAGATCAGCGCGGCGAAAGACAAATCCATTCGCGCCGAGCGGATAGGCGAAAGAATCTCCGGGAATTGACCAGCGCTCCACCTCGCCATCGCACGCGACCATTTTCGGGTTCACACTCATCAACCAGCAAATCGGATCACTGATGTGCAGCAGTGCCGTGAGGTAAGCGCAAAACGAACTCATCTTCGCCGACGCCAAATAATTGCTCTCCACGCCGAGCGCCTGCGGATTCGATTCGAGGGCACGCACTGCGAGTTCGATGTAGTCAGGGTGCGTGAGTTCGTTGTCAGCGTCGATGAATACGATGTATTCGCCCGTCGCGTGCTGGAGAGCGAGACGTTTGCCCTGCTCCATATCGCGCCCGTGATCATCGACGATAACCGCGCCGTACTTCGACGCGATCTCGCGCGTGCCATCCTTCGACATCGCATCGGCGAGGATGATTTCGTAGCGGTCGCGCGGGTAGGTTTGCTTTGCGATGGACGAGAGACAGTTGTCGAGCAGCGCCGCCGCGTTCAGCGTCGGAATGATAAAGCTCACTTTCGGCAACGGCCCGGACATCGCGCTGCAATGTGCGAGCGGCATGAAGGTGGAGCAAGGAAAACGAGTGTTTCCCGACGCGCAGCGTCAGCAACTCAACTCACCGCCGAACTCATCCGCGTGATACGAACTGCGCACCAACGGCCCACTCGCGACGTGGACAAAACCCATCGTCTGGGCGAGCGCGCCCAACTCCGCGAATCGATCCGGGTGAACGTACTCGACGATCGGCAAGTGCTTGAGGCTCGGCTGAAGATATTGCCCCAGCGTCAGGATGTCGCATTGAGCGTCGCGAAGATCCTTCATCGCTTCGATCACTTCGTCTTCCGTTTCGCCGAGACCGAGCATCATGCCGGACTTGGTGTGCATGCGCTTGCCGCGACGCTCCTTCGCTTTGCTCAAGACGGAAAGCGACCGGTCGTAAGTGGCGCGTGAACGAACTTCCGGCGTGAGCCGGCGAACGGTCTCGATGTTGTGATTGAAGATATTCGGCTCCGCCGCGAGCACCGCATCGAGCGCCGAATCCTTGTCGAGGAAATCAGGCGTGAGCACTTCAATCACGATTCCGGGATTCAACTTGCGCACTGCTTCGATCGTTTGGCGAAAATGTTCGGCGCCGCCGTCCGCGAGATCGTCGCGGGCCACTGCCGTGATGACGACGTGCTTCAGCTTCATCCGTTGCGTGGCTTCTGCGACGCGTTGCGGCTCATCCTCTTCCAGCGCGAGCGGCTTGGCCGTGCTCACCGCGCAGAATCCGCAGGCGCGCGTGCAACGATCGCCGGCGATCATGAATGTCGCGGTGCCTTTGCTCCAACACTCCCAGTGGTTCGGACACCTGGCGCTTTCGCACACCGTGTGCAGACGAAGGTCATCGATAAGGTTGCGCGTCTGCGCGAAGGTGTTGCTCGTAGGCAATTTGAGGCGCAGCCATTCGGGAATGCGCGGGCGCGGTTTCAGTTCAACAGGCGTGTCGGTCATCGGGCTTCTTAATCCTATTCGTAATCGTCTTCCTAGTCACTCAACCGGCCGGATTAAGAACAAGATTACGAATACGATTACGAGGATTGTTTTGCTTCAAGCTCCTTCCAGAAGCTCTCCAACTGGTCCGTGTCGAAGTCCGCGAGAACCTCACCGTCCACGTCAATGACCGGCGCAAGTGTCTGGCCGGAGAGTTGGACCATCTCCTTCAACGCGGGGCGGCTCGAGATGACATCCAGTTCCTCGTAGGCGATGCCGCGCTCGTCGAGCCAGTCCTTGGCCTCGTGGCACCAGCCGCAAAACGGTTTCACAAACAAACGAATCTTCTGCGTCTTCATGCAATGTCGCGTGAACTTACACGCCACACGTTCTGAAACAACCGCTCACTTGCGATGCTCGGCCCGGTAGCGGCTGGGAGGCTGGCCGACGTGCTTTTTGAACACCACACTGAGATACTCGACGCGCGAAGAATGCCGCGGAACCGGTCGCGCGACAAGGAACTCGCAAGTCAAAGGATCATTGATGCGCAAGCTTGGCGGGCCAACTGGCGCTCCTGATGAAATTGCTTTTGGAAAATACTCCCCGCCGTTTTACGGTGCGCCCGAATGCATCCAATCGCCTTCAAACTCGGAACGTGGAGTATGCACTGGTACGGTGTGCTCGTCGCGCTCGCCTTCCTTGCCGGCCTCTGGACCGCCTCGCGGCGCGGAATGCGCTGGGGGCTGCGACCGGAACAGGTTGGCGATTCCGGTCCCTGGCTGATCATTGGTGCGATCCTTGGAGCGCGAATTCTCTACGTCACCACCTATTGGAAAGAACGGTTCGCAGGCGGCCCGCTCCAGGAAATATTCATGGTGCAGCACGGCGGTCTCGTCTTTTACGGCGGCTTCATCGGTGCGGCATTGGCGACCTTGATCTACTGCCGGATCCGCAAAGTCCACCTCTGGAAACTGGCGGACGCCCTCGCCCCGAGCATCGCACTGGGCTACGTGTTTGGGCGGCTCGGATGTTTGATGAATGGCTGCTGTTACGGCAGCACGTGTGAAATGCCGTGGGCGATCAAGTATCCCACGGGACACGAGACTGCCGGCACGCTGGTACATCCCACGCAAATTTACGACTCGCTCCTGAGCCTCGCCACGTATGCATTTCTCGCGTGGCTTTACCGTCGCAAGAAATTCGACGGACAGATCTTCGCCTCGTATCTCGTGTGCTACGCGTTCACGCGCTCGTTCGTGGAATACTTTCGCGGCGATTACGATTCCGGCCACATCCACGGCGGTTTCTTTACGCCGGCGCAACTCGTGAGTGTCGGGATTCTCGCCGCGGGCCTGGTGCTCTTCACGTTGTTGCGGCGCAATCCGGCGCATCCGACCGCGCGCTGAAGCCGGCACGTCGCTCGTGAAACCCACCGACAGCATCTACATCGTCGGCCCGACCGCGTGCGGAAAATCTGCCGTGGCGCTCGCGCTTGCCGAAACGCTTGGTGGCGAAATCATCTCCGTGGATTCCATGCAGGTTTACCGCGGCCTCGACATCGGCACGGCGAAAGCAAGTGCGGAAGAAAGGGCGCGTGTGCCTCACCATCTCATCGATGTCGTGGAACTCGACGAACCATTCGACGCCGCGAAGTTTGTTCGACTGGCCCATGCGACTGAAATCGAGATTCGATCGCGCGGTCATGTTCCGATTTTTTGCGGAGGCACCGGATTCTATCTGAAGGCTTGTTTGGAAGGCCTGGGTGAAGCGCCGCCCGCGGACGCTGATCTGCGCAAACAGCTTCAAGCCATGCCGCTTGAATCGCTGCTGGGCGAACTGCGCGACCGTGATCCCGTCACTTACGAAACCATCGACAAACAGAATCCGCGCCGTGTGGTGCGCGCGGTGGAAGTGATTCGCATCACCGGCAAACCATTCTCGGCGCAGCGCGCGAAGTGGCAACGCACTGCAAGGAATGGGCCCGAAACAGCCGCTGTGTTTGGGCTCGTTCGCAGTTCAGAAAAACTTCGCGCCCGCATCGACGCGCGCGTGGATGAAATGTTTTCGCGCGGCCTGATCAATGAAACACGCGAACTGCTCGCGGGCGGCCTCGAACGCAACCTCACCGCGATGCAAGCGATTGGTTATCGCCAGGTGGTCGAGCACCTGCGCGGCGAGCGTTCGCTGGCAAACACAGTCGCACTGGTCAAAACGAAGACGCGCCAATTCGCCAAGCGCCAGATGACATGGTTTCGCAGGCAACTTTCTGTGCAGTGGATCGAGGTCTCATCGAAGCAATCGTCCGAGACGGTCGCAGCGGAAATCGTGGCACGGCTTTCGTGAAACCTACTTTCATACCGGCGAGTCCGTGATAGATTCGCGGCCGCAGGACCAAAGAAGATTTGAAAGCACTCATCGATACAGCCAACCGCAAGACGGAACGCGTCTTACTCGTCGGCGTGGAACTTAAAAGCGGCTCGGCCGCTGAAACGGCAGAGTCCCTGGACGAACTCGCGGAACTCGCGCAGACGGCCGGCGGTTTCGTCACCGGACGCGCGACGCAGAAGCTGGATTCGCCCTTCGCCGGCACGTTCATCGGCAGCGGCAAGGCGGTGGAACTCGCGAAGACGTGCAAAGAGGAAAACGTGGACACGGTGATTTTCGATGATGATCTGAGCGGCGCGCAGGCCCGCAATCTCGAGAAGGTTTTCGAGTGCAAGGTTCTCGATCGCACTTCGCTCATTCTCGACATCTTCGCGCAACGCGCGCGCACCCGTGAGGGAAAGCTGCAGGTGGAATTCGCGCAGCTCGAACATCTGCTGCCGCGACTCACGCGTTACTGGGGCCACTTGTCCCGGCAATCCGGCGGTATCGGCATGCGCGGCGGCGAAGGTGAATCACAGCTCGAAGCTGACCGTCGCAAAGTCCAGGAACGCATCTTCAAGATTCGTGGAGAACTCGACCTCGTCCGACGCCAGCGTTCGACGCAGCGCGCGGGACGCAAGCGCAACGAGTGGCCGCTCGCATCCATCGTCGGTTACACCAATGCCGGCAAGTCCACGCTATTGAACAAGCTCACCGGCGCGAACGTGTTCGCCGAGAATATTTTGTTCGCCACGCTCGATCCCACGACGCGGCGATTACGCCTGCCGTCGAACCAAAACGTTTTGTTGAGCGACACGGTGGGTTTCATCCGCAAGCTGCCGCACGATCTCGTCGAAGCTTTCAAAGCAACACTCGAAGAAGTGATCGAAGCCGACTTGCTCGTGCATGTTGTGGACATCAGTCATCCGCAAGCCGATGAACAGATCGAAGCCGTCAACAACGTGCTGCGCGAACTCGGTGCGTTGGATAAGCCGACGCTGATGGTGTTCAACAAGATTGATCGCTTCCAGACAGACGGAAAGTTCGCGCGCTATCGTGAGCGTTTTCCGAATGCGGTCGCGATTTCCGCGAAGACCGGGGAAGGGACTGATGCTTTGCTCGCCGATCTCGGCGCGGCGCTGCGTCCCATTCGTGAGTTCGTCGAACTGAAGATTCCCCACGACAAAGCCCAGGTGATGGCGCGTCTGCATGAAGTCGCCCAAGTGGTCGAGCGCAATTACAAAGGCAAAATGGCGCGGTTCAAGGCGCGCATTCCTCCACACCTGCACAGCGAGTTCGCTCCTTACATTCAGGAAGAACTCCAGCCGACTTAGAAACCACCAAGGCACGAAAATCACAAAGAAGGTTCTTCCCAAAAATCTTCGTGCTCTTTGTGCCTTCGTGGTGAAAACATCCGCCCATGGCCAATCTCCTCATCCGCGAGATGCCGGAACAGGAACGCCCGCGCGAACGACTCGCCAAACACGGCGCCGAAGCCCTTCGCAATGCGGAGTTGATCGCCATCCTCCTGCGCACGGGAATGAAAGGTGTCTCCGCCGTGACGATCGCCGAACAACTCCTCCAGAAGTTTGGTACGCTCGACAGCCTGGCCCGGGCGTCGCTCGAAGACATCCGCAAGGTGAAGGGCATTGGCCGCGACAAAGCGATTGCGCTCAAGAGCGCCTTCACATTGGCGCGCCGCATGGCGGATGAGATTCGCGGTGAATCGCCGATGCTCGATACGCCTGAGCGCGTGGCCGATGCGCTGCGGGAGGAGTTCCGCCTGCTCGACGTCGAGACTTTCAAAGTTGTGCTGGTCAACACGCGCCGCCGCTTGATCCGCACGGAAAAGATTTCCGACGGCACGCTCGACACGATTCTTGTCCATCCGCGCGAAGTGTTTCGCAGCGCCATCACATCGAACGCCGCGGCGATCATCCTTGTTCACAATCACCCCAGCGGCGATCCCACGCCGAGCGATGCGGATATCAAGGTCACACGCGACCTGATTCGCGCCGGGCAATTGCTGAAGATCGAGCTGCTGGATCACGTGATCCTCGGTCGCGCCACCGAACAGCGCCCGAAGGATTGGTCGTCGTTGCGCGAACTGGGTTACTTCTATTCGTGACGCCACGCATTGCCCGATTTATCTGCGTGCATCTGTGTTCATCGGCAGCTTCAATTTCCGAAAATGATTCATTCAACAGCGCTCATTCATCCCAATGCGAAGCTCGATCCCACTGTTCGCGTCGGCGCTTACGCGATCGTTGGTGAGCACGTGACGCTCGGGCCCGAATGCATTCTGGAGCCGCACGCTTACATTTCCGGACACACGACGGTGGGAGCGCGAAATCATTTCTTCTCGGGATCTGTCATCGGTGAAGCGCCGCAGGATTTGAGATACCGCGGCGAACCCACGCGTCTGCGCATCGGGGACAACAACGTGTTCCGAGAACACGTGACCGTGCATCGTTCGAACAGTGTTGATGAGGACACGGTCGTCGGTTCGAACAACTTCCTGATGGCGAATGCGCACGTGGGCCACAATGCCCAACTCGGGAACAACATCATCATCGCCAACGGCGCGCTGCTCGCGGGGCACGTGACGGTGAACGATCGCGTGTTCATCTCGGGCAATTGTCTTCTGCACCAGTTCGTGCGCGTCGGCACGCTGGCGATGATGCAAGGCGGTTCCGGCATCAGCCAGGACTTGCCGCCGTTCACCATCGCGCGTGGCGGCAATGGAATCTGCGGACTGAACGTGATTGGCCTGCGTCGTGCAGGCTTCCCGCCGGACCAGCGTCGGGAACTGAAGCGGCTTTATCTCGTGCTGTTTCGTGGCGGTCGGAAACTTCGCGAAGCGATCGAAGAAGCGCGCGAGGAATTCCGCAGCGAGTCAGCCAAAGTGTTGCTCGACTTCGCCGCGTCGGCCAAGCGCGGCATCTGTTCGGACACGGGATTCAGCGCGGAATCTGATGACGAATAATTATCGCGTCTTCAAAATCTGAGCGTCGTCAACTCAGCAGTGGCCGCGACCAACAGTCTGATTTTTTTCTTTCTTCAACGGGGAGCTTGTCATTACCCACAACTCAATCCAACCAATCAAAACCAGCCCGAAGGGGTGACAGAAGGTAGCCGGAGGTCACAGCGCAGCGACGACCTCCGGGAAGGGTGCAGCATCGGCCCTCGACCCCGAACGGGGTCCCAGAAACGCCGGGATCCTCACGAGAATTCTTGCACCCCTGCGGGGTGCGATATCGGTTCGACCTCCGACCCGGAGGTATCGCTCGCTGCGCTCTGCTCAACCTCCGGCTCCCCATTTTCATCCCTTCGGGATGACGTTCACCATTCTTTCCGCTTCGACCGGACTATTCCGTCCGGCGCTCAACCGTTTAGAGACTGAGTTGCGTCCAGTATTCATCCACGCTCACTTCACACTTCGCTTCGGGATGCGTCGCTGTTAAGTTCGGTCCACATCCATGAGCCAAGTGTCTATTCTTAATTGCCGCATCGTGAGCACGCTGTTTCTTTGTTCCATTGCGCTCCTGACACGCGCCGCCACCGTGTTTGTCGAGGCGGAGTCGTTTGCCAATCCGAGTACCTGGACGCTCGACACGCAGTTCATCGAAATCATGGGATCGCCGTACTTGCTCGCGCACGGGTTGGGCAAACCTGTGAAAGACGCAGAAACGAAAGTGAAGTTCCCCGCGAGCGGCAAATATCATCTGTTCGCGCGAACCAAGGATTGGGTCGCCCATTGGAACGCGCCCGGAGCGCCGGGAAAATTCCAGATCGTGCTCGATGGAAACCCGATCAAACACGTTTTTGGGACAACGAACGCCGAGTGGTTTTGGGAAAGCGGCGGCACGATGGAGATTTCTTCCTCCGGCGAGCACACAGTTTCATTGCGCGATCTCACTGGCTTCGACGGACGCTGCGACGCGCTGTTCTTCACGACCGATGCCACGGCGCGTCCGCCCGAGACACGGCACGAACGCAAAGCGTTGCTTGGCTTGCCGGATAATTCGCCGGAGACGGAGGAGTTCGATCTGGTCGTGTGCGGCGGCGGATATTCAGGGATGGGCGCCGCGATTTCCGCCGCGCGGCAAGGACTCAAAGTGGCTCTCATTCAGGATCGGCCCGTGCTCGGCGGCAATGGATCGAGTGAAATTCAAGTGTGGGCGCAAGGCGGCACGCGCCGCGGTTTGTATCCACGGCTCGGCGAGATCGTCGAGGAATTCACCGATCGCGCGAAGAATTCGCCCGGCGTTGCGGAAGAGTTTGGCGATGCAAAGAAGGAAGCCGTCGTGCGCGCGGAGAAAAACATTTCGTTGTTCCTCAACAGCCACGTCATCGGCGTCGAGATGGTCGATCGCTCCCAAACTCAGATTCGCAGCGTGCTCGTGCTCGATACGCGCACCGGAGCCGAGCGGAAGTTTCGCGGCAAATATTTCAGCGATTGCACCGGCCACGGCAGCGTGGGTGCGCTGGCAGGCGCGAAGCATCGCATCCAGGAGGAGGGGCATCTCGGCATGAGCAACATGTGGAAATGGCAGGAAGCGGACGGCCCACTCAACTGGCCCCTGACGCCATGGGCGCTTCAACTCACGATGGGAGATTTTCCCGCGACGAAAAAAGCCGAAGGTCCGATGCCGTTTTGGAAAGGCGAATGGTTTTGGGAAAGCGGATTCAACAAGCACCCGATTCGCGAGCTGGAATACATGCGTGACTGGAATTTGCGTGCTGTCTTCGGCGCCTTCAGCGCAATGAAGCGCGAGCAAAAGGAAAAATATGCCAACGCCCAACTCGTCTGGATCGCGGCGATTGGCGGCACGCGAGAGAGTCGGTTACTCGATGGCGACGTGGTGCTCACGCGCGAGGACATCGTAGCGCAGCGCCCGTTTCCGGACGGCTGCGTGCCCACGACGTGGGACATCGATCTGCATTATCCGAAGGAGCAATACGCCAAGAATTTTCCTGAGAACCCGTTCATTTCACGCGCGGAGTTCGGCAGCGGCGTGGACAAGAAGGATGGTTATCCCGTTCCGTATCGCTGCTTCTATTCGACGAACATTCAAAACATGTTCATGGCTGGCCGCTGCATCAGCGTCACGCATGGCGCGCTCGGCACGGTGCGCGTGATGCGCACGTGCGGCATGATGGGCGAAGTGGTCGGCAAGGCGGCATACCTTTGTGTGAAACACGACTGCACGCCGCGCGCGGTTTACGATCAGTATCTCGACGAGCTGAAAAACCTGATGACCCAACCCGGCGCGGCGCGACGCGAATCCATCGACGCGTCGCTCGTTATCCCGGCGAATACCGCGAAACTTCCAGCGCGGCATTTCCTGAACGTCAGCGAACTGGAAGGAATCGTCATCGACGACGCGCAGGCACAACTCACGGGCAAGTGGAGCTCGGGGCAGAATCTGAAACCGTTTGTCGGCAAGCATTACCTGTATGCCAGTGCCGGAGGCGACGCGACGGCGCGCTTTGAATTTACGGTGCCAAAGTCCGGCCGCTATGAGGTGCGCGTCGCATGGAGTCCGCATGACAATCGCGCGACGCGCGCGCCGTGTTCCGTCGAAACAGCGGAGGGCACGAAAACCTTCGAGCTGAATCAGAAAGGCAAACCCGGACGTGAAGATGGATTTCATTCACTCGGCGTCTTTGCATTTGATGCCGCCCGCAAAGGCTCAGTGACGGTCTCAGCAAAAGGCGCCGACGGTTTGGTTCACGCTGATTGCGTGCAAGTGCTGCCTGCGCCATGAACGGCGCCTGGCACTTGAGCAGCGTTGCGACACGAACGCGCCGTTCCCCCTCACCCCCAAGCGGAACTTCGCGCTTTGAACCCCTGAACTGTAGCAGCCGACGTGAGGAGGCTCCGTTCTTCCTCTGCCGGAGAAGTTTGAGCCTCCTCACGTCGCCTGCTACAGAGGAGAGGTTCATGGTGAGGGGGAACACGACCAAACTCTTCAATGCGCTTTTTGAAGTTCGCAGCCCGTCATCCTAATGCGCGCCGTTCTCAGCACGCCCAATCTTCTTCCCTTTTACCGTCTTGGGGTCGTGATCGGACTCTCGCTGCTGATTCATTATCAGGCGCGTTGGTTTGAACAGCAGCGGGGTTCAACGATCTCAGTCCGGCAGGCTCGAAAATTTTTTCCAACCGCCACGCGCGTTCAACTCCGCGATGTCGAACGTGGTTTGCATTACATCACGGATTCACATGGCGATACACTGGGCTTGCTGCTCAACACGTCGCCGCAAACCGACAACATCATCGGTTATTCCGGCCCAAACGACGTGCTCATCGCACTGGATACAAATGGCGCCATCGCGGGCCTCCAACTAGAGCGCTCCGGCGATACGGAAGATCATGTCGACCTGATAATGCGCGATCCCGAATTTCTGCGCGCGTTTCTTGCATGGCGGCCGAACGAATCTCCGCCGCCGAAAATTCACGGCGTCGCCGGCGCAACGCTGACGAGTTACGCGATTGCGGAAGCCATTCAACAGCGACTGGCGGGCGCTGCGCCATCGCTGCGTTTTACTGAGCCGTTGAAGCTGGACGAGGTGCGCGCGCTCTTCACGAATGCAACACGCATCGTCCCGGACAAACAACGCTTCCTTGTCTTCGCCCAAAATGAATTCGTCGGCTACGTGCTGCGGACTTCTCCGCAAGCGGACAACGTGGCCGGCTATCGCGGCCCCACCGAAGCGCTCGTCGCCGTCGCTCCGGACGCCCGCACTGTCACCGCCGTTCGCGTGCGCAGCAGCTTCGATACGCCGTCGTACGTGGATCAGATTCGCGACGACGATTATTACCTGAAACTGTTTCAAGGCCGCACTCTCGATGAACTGGCCACGCTGGATTTTAAGAAAGAAAAAATCGAAGGCGTGAGCGGCGCGACGCAAACGAGCTTCGCCATCGCTGAGGGACTGAAACGTCGTGCCGCCGCAGAGCTGAAATCGCGCGTGCGTGCCAGCGATTGGCGACCAGCAACGCGCGATTGGGGACTCGCCGGAGTCGTCGCTGGCTCGCTGTTGATGGCGTTCACGCCATTGCGTGGCAAACGCTCAGTGCGAGTTACGTGGCAGCTTCTGCTGATCGTTTACGTCGGCATCGTGAACAGCGATTTGCTTTCGCTTTCGCTGTTCGCGGGATGGGCGACGAACGGGCTGGCGCTGAAATCCGCACCGGGGCTGGTGTTGCTTGCGGCAGCGGCTTTGCTGGTTCCGCTGTTTTCGCGACGACAACTTTATTGCCACCAGATTTGCCCGCATGGCGCCGCGCAGGAATTACTCGGAACGTGGCGCCGACGTCGGATTGGAGCGCGGACGGTCACGTCCGCACGCGACGAAGCTTCGTCTGCGGAAGCGACCGTCCGCGCTCCCTTGCTGCGTTGGTTCACGTTATTGCCGGTCGTGTTGGTCGTATTCGCATTGCTCGTCTTGTTGAGCGGCTGGCGATTCGATCTCGCGAACATCGAAGGTTTCGACGCGTGGTCGTGGCGCGCGGCGGGAATCGCCACAATCGTTATCGCGACCATTGGTCTCATCGCGTCGATCTTCGTTCCGCAAGCGTATTGCCGCTTTGGCTGTCCCACGGGCGCGATCCTGAACTTCATTCGTTCGGCGGGCCGTGGTGATCGTTGGGGGCCACGCGATTCGGTGGCGTTGTTTCTTGTGATCATCGCCGTCGCTGCGGTGGCAATCACTCATGCCGTTCCGCGCCGTGAAGCAGTGCCGGCGGTCGTCACATTCCAGGGACGCACGATGGGCACGATGTGGTCCGTGAAAATCCGCGATGAGGTCGCAGACGCCCGCGCGCTCGAACTGGCGATCTCGAACAAGCTCGAATGGTGCGAACAGATGACCTCGCACTGGCGCACGAACACTGAGCTGTCGCAGTTCAATCGCGTTCGCGACACCAACGGCATGTTCGTGCCGTGGCCCGTCATCAGCCTTGCGCGCAAGTCCGCTGAGATCAGTCGCGCCAGCGAAGGCGCGTTCGACATCACCGTCGGGCCGCTCGTGCAGTTGTGGGGTTTTGGCCCGCCGCCGCGGCGCACGGATCCGCCGGGCAATGGCGAAATCGCCGCACTGCAGCCCGCGGTCGGCTGGCAGAAGATCGAATTTCTCGACGGCCAATTGCGCAAGCAACATCCCGCACTCGGGATCGACTTGTCTGCGATCGCGCCGGGCTGGGCCGTCGATCAGGTTGCGGAGCTTCTCGAATTCCGTGGCTACACCAATTTCCTCGTTGAATCCGGCGGCGAACTTCGCGCGCGCGGTGTGTGGACGATTGCCATCGAGCACCCATCGCGTTCCTGCACATTGAGCAACGAATCGATCGGCACTTCTGGAACGTATCGACAGAACTACAAGTCCGGTGCGCGCGAATATTCGCACCTGCTCGATCCACGGACTGGACGTCCCGTCGCACACAACACGGTGTCGGTGAGCGTGCGTCATGCGCGCTGTGCGGACGCGGACGCATGGGCCGCCGCCCTGAATGTGATGGGTGTGGAGGCCGGGCTCGCACTCGCACAGAAGCGGAACCTCGCCGCGCAGTTCGTGGTGCAACCAGAGGCGGGGCGTTTGGAAATACTGACGAGTTCCGCCTGGAGCAACGGATCAAGCGCCACACCGCGGCCATCCGAGTAGCGTCCCTTGTCACATCGCCGGCGTCCGGAAAATCCACTTTGAACATGCGTACGCACGCGTATAGATTCCGCGCTCTTGAAATGAGCAACGTTCCACATATTCCCGTGATTCGGCGCGGCCGCGTTTACGAAAGCCTCGATAAGAGCAACGTCATGAACCACCGCACCGGCGAAACCATCGCGCAGGTGAGCACGGTGAATGCGGGCATCATCCGAAAGGATTTGCAGCGCATCGAAGAGTCGCGCGCGGCGTTGAAGAAATTCACGGTCGCGCAACTCATCGCGATTTCGGCCAAAGCGGGCGACTTGTTCCTCAACGGCACCCTGCCCCTCGGCGACAAAGGACACACGCAGTCCGCGGACGATTACGTCCGCACGCTTTCGAGCACGAGCGGACTGCCGCACGTCATGGTGCGCCGCAACATGACGAAGATTCATTACGCGCTCACGCACCTCGCCGAGATTCTCAACGGCCTCACGCGCGGACTCGACCTCTCGATTCTCGACAAGGGCACCGGCGAACAGTTCGGCACGAAGCTGAGTTTCTTCCCCACCACACAGGCGCTCGGGCTGGTCATGCCGAGCAATTCGCCGGTGGTGAATTCGCTCTGGCTCCCGGCCATCGCGCTCAAGACGCCCGTCATCATCAAGCCCGGCAAGGAGGAGCCGTGGACGCCGTATCGGCTCATCCAGGCGTTCATCGCGGCGGGCTGTCCGGCGGAGGCGTTTGGGTTTTATCCGACCGACCACGAAGGCGCGGGTGAGATTCTGCGGAGCTGCGGACGCGCACTCATCTTCGGCGACAAAAACACCATGGCGCAGTACGCCAATAATCCCGCCATCCAACTGCACGGCCCTGGCTGGAGCAAAATTCTCGTCGGCGAAGATTGCATCGAGAACTGGCGCGATTACATCGACGTGATGGCCGCGAGCATCAGCGACAACGGCGGACGCAGTTGCATCAACGCCTCCGCCATCGTGGTGCCGAAATACGCCGCGGAGATCGCCGACGCGCTCGCGCAAAAACTCGGGCCGATTGCGCCGACTGCGCCGGATGACGAGAATGCGAAACTCTCCGGCTTCGCGAACACGAAGATGGCCGACTTCATCGACGCGCAAATCGACGACGGCCTGAAGACGCCCGGCGCGACCGACGCGACCGCGAAGTATCGCAACGGCCCGCGCAAAGCCACGTTCGACGGCGGCGTTTACATGCGCCCGACCATCGTCCTGTGCGACTCCTTCGCGCACCCGCTCGCGAACAAGGAATTCCTTTGCCCCTACGCCAGCGTGGTGACCGCGCCGCAGAGCGAGATGCTGAAGCAGATCGGCTACTCGCTCGCCGTGAGCGCCATCACGAAAGACCCGGCGTTCATCGGCGAACTGCAAGCCTTTGGCGAAATCGACCGCCTGAACATCGGCCCCGTCTCGACGATGAAGATTTCCTGGGACCAACCCCACGAAGGCAACATGTTCGAGTTCCTCTACAAGCGGCGGAGCATTGAGAGGGCGTGGTGATGGAGACTTTGTCGATGGGGCACTCGGCTCAAGTTGAGATGTGCCTGTTGTTGAACGATGGCAGGGCCATGCGCATCGCACAAATGGGACCGGACTTTCTCATCCTCGAATCAGCGACCGAACATCCGCCAGGCAATGCGACTCTCGAACTGCGCGTCGACGAGAGCGAGCGAATGGGTGAGGCTGAAGATCCTGCAATTGACACTTGTCTGAAGATTTTAGTGTAGCGGCGAAGAGTTACTTCTCACTCAAGCTTCAACTCCAATTGGTTTGTAGGAAGAGGTGGCGGACCTTTTCGTCGCACGGTAGCAATGAGTTCTTTTTGCGTGTAGCGGACGACCAGTTCGTGTTCTTCATCTGGAAGCGCGATGATGTAGTGCTTTCCCGGCTCCTCGACAGTCGGCGGGATTAAGGGAATCGCCACATCCTTGCCTCTTACTCGTGGTCGTCGTAAAGATTTGAAAGTGGGTGCCTTTGCCGGGAACAGTGAAGGCGTTCTCAAACTCACCATCGTTGACGCGTCGCTTTCAAACAATGAAAGGTCAGCATCATCGTCGCCAATAAACGGAACGTGTGATGTCTCTACCAACACGACACTGAGGTTGCTTCGAATTGACGGACGGGGGAATTGGGCGCGGGCGCGGGCGGTGCATTTCTCCGGCGTGGCGCCGGCGATGATGAGTTCGCCGTTGTCGAGGATGATGAGCTTGTTGTCCGCAACCATCAGCGCGCCGCTGCCGAAGTTCGCCCGAGTCATTCCTTGATTTCCAATTGCGTTGCGGCAGCTTCCGCGGTCAGCAACCCATGAGCACGACCAGCGCAACCGCGATACCGTCCGCCCTGGCACCGATTCCCCGCCAGATCGCGTACATCATCGGCAATGAGGGGTGCGAGCGGTTCAGCTTCTATGGCATGCGCAACATCCTGACCGTGTTCCTGGTCACGTCGCTGTTGCAATACCTTCCCGAAGCGGAGCGCGCGGGCACGGCAAAGGACGTGTTTCACACCTTTGTCATCGGCGTGTATTTTTTCCCGCTGCTCGGCGGCTGGCTGGCCGACCGTTTTCTGGGCAAGTATCACACCATCTTCTGGCTCAGCCTGGTTTATTGCGCGGGGCATCTGTGCCTCGCACTGTTCGAGTCGAATCGAATGGGTTTTTACGCGGGCCTCTGCCTGATTGCGCTCGGCTCGGGCGGCATCAAACCCTGCGTCGCCGCCTTCGTGGGCGATCAGTTCGATCAGACCAACAAGCATCGCGCGAAGCTGGTGTTTGACTCGTTTTACTGGATCATCAATTTCGGTTCGTTTTTTGCCTCGCTGCTCATGCCGGTTTTTCTCCGGAAGTTTGGTGGCGCCGTCGCGTTCGGCATTCCGGGCGCGCTCATGTTCATCGCCACGGTGATTTTCTGGCTCGGGCGCAAGCGCTACATTCTGGTGCCGCCTGCGCCTCCGAATCCACATTCATTTTTGCGCGTCTCGCTTACCGCGCTGGCGTCGGGACGCATTGGCCGCACGCTCGCGACGGTGGGAGTTTTCTTCGCTGTCGTCGCGTTCCTGCTCGTGCCCTCGTTCGGCTTCGTCGTTTCGTTTTGCAGCGCGCTGGTTGCGCTCATCGCCTTCGGTGGAGCCGGGGTGTGGCTGCAACTGGATGGCGCGCGCGGCCATCATCCGGACGAATCGGTGGAAGGCGTGCGCGCAGTGCTGCGCGTGCTTGTGCTCTTCTTTCTAGTCACGCCGTTCTGGTCGCTCTTCGACCAAAAGGCATCGACGTGGGTCTTGCAGGCCGATGCGATGACGAAGCCCGGTTGGTTCCAGTCCTCGCAGATGCAGGCGCTCAATCCGCTGCTCGTCATGGTTCTAATTCCATTCAACAACCTGGTGCTGTATCCCGCGCTGAAACGTCTTGGCTTCGAAATGACGGCGTTGCGCCGCATGACGGCCGGCATCGCCTTCTCCGGCCTCGCGTGGATCGTCGTCGGCGGGATGCAAGTGGTGCTGGATGGCGGCCACGCGTTTTCCATCACCTGGCAGATGCTGCCGTACGCGCTGCTCACGTTGGGCGAAGTGCTGGTGTCGGCCACCGGGCTTGAGTTCGCCTACAGCCAGGCGCCGCCGGCCATGAAGGGTGCGCTGATGGCTTTCTGGAACCTCTCGGTGACCGTTGGCAACCTTTGGGTGCTGGTCGTGAATGCCGCAGTGAAAAATACCACGGTCACCGACTTGATCGCCTCGACACGCTTTGGCGTCACGGCCTTCCAGATGTTCTTCTTTGCCGCGTTCGCCTTTGTCGCCGCTCTCACCTTCGGCGTCGTCGCACGAAGCTACCGCGTCGTGGATCATTATCGAAAAGTGCCGCCGTCATGACCGTATCCAAGCTGTCCGGTTGTTCACGGCGAATACAACTCCCCCCCTTCACGGTGTGCCCAGGGCCGGACTGCGGGTGCCGCAAATGAAGGGCGGCTCTCGTTACTGAGCCGATAAGGGGATTCCCTCGCCGAACTGCAAACACACCAGGTCACCCACCGCGTTGCGGCAATAGACGCGGCCGTTGGACAGCACGGGGACGGTCCAGCATTTGCCGCCGATGACCTGGGCGCGGGCGCGCTCGGCGTATTTTTTCGGCGTGGCGTCGGTGATGATGAGTTCGCCTTTGTCGAGGATGATGAGCTTGTGGTCCGCAGCCATCAGCGCGCCGCTGCCGAAGTTCGGTTGCGACCACTTGAGTTCGCCCGTGTGGAAATCCGCGCACGCGAGCGCCGTGGGCCGATGCGTCGTGCCGTCGATGCCATAGAGAAGGTCGCCGAGCAGCACGGAGGGATTGAAGTAGTTGCGCATGAAGTTTGGCTTGTTCCAAACCACGGTCACCTGATTGCTGCGCACCTGGAGCAGCGCGGAACCGGTGCTCGATGAGATGAAGATTTTGTCGCCGCGCACGATCGGGTCGGCGGCGTTCACGTCACGGCCCGTTTCCCACGGAAATTCCCAAAGTTTTTGACCGGTGCGCGGGTCCACGGCCACGAGCGCTTTGGCGGAGAAAATCGCGATGGAGCGCTGGCCATTCATCTCGCACGGAACCGGCGTCGCATAGCCGCCCGGCTCAGGCGACGAACTCCAGACAATGCGGCCGGTCTTCTTGTCCAACGCCGTCCCGGCGCGGCCCGCGTTGAGAATGACGAGGTCGCCTTCGACGAGCGCCGAGCCGGCGAAGCTCCACTCGGGCAGGTTCAGCGACAACTCGTCCGCAATGTTGCGCCACCAAATCGTTTTGCCTGACGCCGCATTGATGCAGAGCACGTGGCCCTTCTTGCTGAACGTGAATACGCGATCGCCATTGATGGTCGGCGTCGCGCCCGGTCCACCCTCATAATATTTCGGGTCGAGCGCGCACGGATAGGAGTTGGTCCAGATGACGCGTCCGCTCGCCGCGTCGAGACACCAGACGGTGTCCACGTTGGTAGTGACGTTGCCCATGGTGAACACGTGGGCGCCGCCGACTGACACCGACGAGAAACCGATTCCGACGTTTGCCTTCCAGAGCCGCTTCGGGCCATCGGCTGGCCACGGCTTGAACCAGTTTCGTTCCAAGGAAATCCCGTCGTGCCTCGCGCCACGCCATTGCGGCCAGTCGTTCGTCTGCGCAGAAGCGAACGGCGCGCACAAAATCTGTGCGAACAGAATCGCTGCGGATCCAGCCAGGCCGCATTTCTGACCGAGCAAGTTCACGGCTCGAAGCGTGACTGCGTCAGCCGGCAGGTCAAGGCGCGAGAAAGTCAGGCAGATTGGCCGTGCCCTTTTGACCAAGGAACTGATAAACGATCGTGCCTCCCGTGGGTTGGCTTTCAGGCCCCAGCGTCATGCGTTTGATCGAGATGGATGACTTCCGGTCAATCTTCATCGGATTGATGGTGATGTTCGTCCCGCGCTTGAAGGACAACGAATAGCCTTTGGTCGCCGAGTAGCGCACCGCTTTTTCCGGGAAAGCAATCGTGTCGCCGTTCGGCAGCGCCAACTGTGCTGCCGCCACGGTCCGCTCCTTTCCTTTTACGAGCTTCCGGCTGATGTCGAGGTGCAGCGACCAATCCTGTTTCAAGTTGGCTGCAGAACCCGGTGGCGACAAGATCTGGACGGGCAGGTTCTTTCCAGAAAATGGCACGCCGCCGACCTTGCTGCGGTAGGTGGCGGTGCCGCTGACGCGGGGCTGGCCGCCGAAATCCACCAACTCCGCCGGAGCGGTGGCCTTGCCGTTGAAAGTCGTGGCCGCGCCGTCGCGAGTGCCGGTGAACGCGCCGCCGATTTGCAATGTAGGTGTTCCATTCACAGTCTTCACCGTGCCGCCGCCCGCGGAGATTTCTGTGTTCCCGTTCTTGTCTTGAATGCCATCCATGTTGCCCATGAAGGCGAGCTTCCCGGATTCATCCTGAGCGACGTCGATGTTGTAGTTGCGGGCGTGGCTGGTCGGAGTGACGCCCTGGTAATTGCCCGTGAGACTCACGATGCGGGTCAAAAACGGGTTGTTCGTGGGGAACGAGAAGTCAAAATTTCCAAGTGGATCCGGCGATGGACCGCCCGAAGGCGTCACGCCGCCTTCCGCGACAAAATTGTCGAGATGCATCCGCCCGCTCGTGACCGGGATGAGCAACGAATAGCCGTAGAGGAACACAGCGAACTGGTGCGTGTCGTTCAGTCCCCATTGGGTGTTGCCATCCGCGCCACCGGCGCCGGCGAGCCCAAAGGACGCTTGTTGCACCCACTGAAAACCATCGCTGATGTTTGTGTCGTAATAGATCGTGATGACTTTGCTGGCGCTGGTGAATGCGATGCGGACGGCGCCATTGGTCACGCCGTTGCCGCCCTCGCGATCCACCACGGCCACTGTTTCGTGATCTGTTTCCAGTTCGGTGTCGAAGCCAGTGCGCGACGGCAAGCTGCCCAGGGAGGATGAGTACAACTCAGCGAACAGGCTGTTGCTCGGACTGCCGGTGGTCAGAATCTTGAACCCCGCGCTTGCGACCTGTTCGGCCAGGAACGCCTCGACCGTGTTGAACACATTCACCCGCAACTCCCAGTCTGCGTTGTAGGGAAAACGCGTGAGCACCCAGGGACGGAGGGATTCATCCTCGAAGGTCGGGTTTGAACACGTGTACTCGAGACGCTGATTTCTTTCCGTCAGGACGCCGCGCCTCACGGTACTGTCCTTCCCCCACTTCGCTGCATTCTTGGAATTGTCGTTGAAATCGTCGCCGTCTGTGCATTCGGACTTCCAATGGCGCCCAGTGCCAACACCGACTGGATGCGCACCGTTTCTGTTCGCTGCCGGTCGCTCAGAATTTCTGCGACGCGTTTTGTGACGTCCTCGCCACCGATGGCGCTGAGCCCCTGGATCGCGGCCGTCACCACGCGCGCATCCTGATCGTCCAGCAACGGCCACAGCCAGGCCTTCGCGGCTGGATTGCCGGTGCTGCCGATCAATTGCGCCATGGCTGCCTTGTGTTCGGCTGGCGCATTTTCAAAGACCTTGAGCAACGCGGCAATCGCCTCGGGCGAACCGACGCGCGTCAGCCGGTAGGCGTAAATGCGGCGTTGCGCGAGATCCACCCGTTCGTCGAGGAAACGCGCGGTGGTTTCTTCCAGCGTCAGCCCCGTGTTCATGTGGAGCACTTCGGCGCGAGCCCGCACGTAGTCTTCAATGCGGCGGCTCAGGGCTTTGACAATCGGCCTGGTGACGATGCGCTGGGCCTGCGGCAGCAGAGCGCGCTGCGCATCGTCGCTGGGATATCGATTCTCGACCCACACGCTGCCCGCGACAATCAGCGCGGCCACCACAATACCCCCGACGCAAAAACCAACTCCGATCAGCACCCGCCGTTTGATGACGCGGAACCGCGAGCGCGGGTAATTGGAATCGCTCGCTTTCATCTGGTGAGAAACGGCAGTCGCCCGCGACACGCGAGAAACGCAGCGCCGCCGCAGGCGTTCGCGATCAAATCACCCATCGTATCCGCATAGCCGCCGACGCCGTTGCGGGGAATTGTCAGCATCGCGATGAATTCGCAAACTTCCACCAATCCGCCAAGTCCCAGCACGCCGAAGAAGAAAAGGATCCGCGTGAATGCGTTGATGGGCTGTCCTTTAAGCCGGCAAATCTCCTGCACCGTCAGCGCTCCGATCCAGGCATTGGCGAAGTGGACATACTTGTCGTAGCGCAGCCCAAAATAGATGTGGTCATACAGGCGTGCCCCGCCGAAGTGGACGAGGCCGCCGGCGAAATGCGCAACGATGCCCAATTCGATCAGCAGCAAGAGCCAGCCGGGCACGGCGTAACGACGGAGCCACAGCCACAATCCGCCAATCACCGTCATCAGCACCGTCGCGTAAAAGAAAAACTCCATCACGGCCACCGGACTGCGACCGGCGTATTGCGTCCACCGATCGAAATAGGCGAACCCACACATCAGCAGGAACAAGCCACCGTTGAGGATAAAGAAGACATCCATGCCGTTCGTTCGACGTGCGGTGCTGAACGCGCATGGGCGGCGTGGCTCACAAACCGCCATGGACGCTTTTGTGGAAAAAGTCTCGCTCACCTGCATCTTCCCCTCGGATTCCAGCATCACGACACACTGGATTCATGATTGCCCGCGACTATTCCGAAACCGTGAGAACCTTACCGTCAGGCAGCGGCGCTTTGTTCCAGAGCCCCGAGACCCGACACGTTCCACAGAATCGGAATCACCTCATGCATGGAAGTGAATACCCGACCGCGCGACCACGACAACCCAAATTTTGAGCTTTGTTCAGTGAGTCACGAACAAGGAGTTTTGCTGCCGCCCACGCCGGTGATCCAGGACGAAAGATTCATCGAGCAATGGTGGAGTTCCCCGAGATCGAGCGCCTGAACATCGGCCCCGTCTCGACGATGAAGATTTCACGGAACCAACCGCACGAAGGCAACATGTTCGAGTTGCTCTTCAAGTGGCGGAGCATTGAGCGGGCGTGGTAAATACACATTGTTGGCGAATGCCGCCGTGGTAGAATCCGAACGTGACAATCGAACTTCCAGAGATCGACTCGCTCCGGCTCACGCCGAATGAAGCACGGTTGGAAATCGCCGTTGGCCTCTACGCCGGTCGCCGCGTCACACTTGGTCACGGGGCAAAAATCGCGGGCGTTTCACATGCGCAATTCATGCGTGAAGTGGACAGTCGCGGCATCTCAATTCACTACACCGCCGAAGACGCCCTCCACGATGTCGCGGGAAAAGCTCTGCTCGAAATCCTGATCGCCAATGATCGTCGTCAGCGACTCTCATCAGTCCGTGACACAACTGCGAAGCTTGAGTCCGTTGCTGAGTTCCGTGTTGCCAACGACGTGAAGGAAATTATTTTCCTTGCGGCGGGTGAATGATTCCCGAACTTGAGCGCCTGAACATCGGCCCCGTCTCGACGATGAAGATTTCCTGGGACCAACCCCACGAAGGCAACATGTTCGAGTTTCTCTACAAGCGAAGGAGCATTGAGCGGGCGTGGTGATCCAGTCAGCAAATCTCGGCAAAGGAACTCAGCGGTAGCGTGTAAGTAGTGATTCGGCCGAGAAGGCGTAGGTTTTTCAGCAGGGTTCT
>JBBRBM010000016.1:0-50488 GCA_038205745.1 Verrucomicrobiota bacterium
CACACGCGCCCTCGCGTGTTGTGGTCCGCGCCCTCGCGGAACCCGAGCGCGGCTCGATCAGGTCAGGGCGGGTGTTTTTTTACGCCGCACTCCGACCGGCGAGGGCGCCGGTCGGAACACGCGAGGGCGCGTGTGCTCCCCGAATCGGACTGCATCGTTCCAGTTCAGAGGAACGGGCTGTTCCGTGAGTCCGTGGCCCGGTGAGAAGCGCTAACAGGAAAGCCGCTGCTCCAACACGCGGCTGAGTTCCGCTGGATTCAGCACGGTCACGATTTTCCCATTCACCTTGAGGAGATTTTGCTGGCGAAACTTTTGCAGCGTCCGGGAAAGCGTCTCGCTGCCTGTGCCGAGTTCAGCGGCGAGGAGGCTCTTCGACATGGGCAGGTGGATCGTCGCCGGCTTCGTGCTTTGCCGATCGGGACATCGGGTCACGAACCAGTTCACGAGTCGTGTCTCGAAATCCTTGAGCATCATGTCTTCGAGCTGGCCCACGACGACGCGCAGGTGGATCGCCATGGAGGCGAGAATCTTCAGCGCGAGTTCCGGCTGCCGGCGCAAGAGGGACATGAACCCCGGCTTCTGAACCAGCAACACCACGCTGGATTCGACGGCGCGTGCATCGGCTGGGTAGCCGGTGTCCGTGGCGAGGGCCGCTTCGGCAAGGGATTCGCCGGCGCGAAAGATGTGGATGATCTGCTCCTTACCCGCCGCGTTCGCTCGGTGAACGTTGATCGAGCCTTTCTGGACGATGTAGAAGCCATGCGCCGGATCGCCCTGGCGAAAAAGGTAATCGCCGTTGGCGAGCGTCTTCAGCACGGAGATGGCGGCGATGTTGTTGAGGTCGTGCGCGGCGAGCCCGGAAAACAACCGGCAGCCGCGCAGCGCGCCAAGGATCGCCACCTGGCGGAATTCATTGAGAGCGTTCATCCACGAATACTTCGATGCACCGACTGGCCGCGCCGTGCCGCCATTTCCTTGCCGACCTCGGCCAACTCTTCGGCGGAAACCACTTTCTTCGCCAGTGGGAACACTTCGTTGTCCTCGATCGCGATGTGCTTCTCGTAAATCGAATGGAGGTTTCGCAGCGTGGCGGTGAGCTCTTGCATCGCGTCGGCGTGAAGCGATCCGTTGCGGAGCCACTTCTGGCCGAGTTGCTCCACGACATCGTGATCGCGCTTGGCCGTGACGTGATCCGCTTCCAAAGCATCGATCTTCGCCAGGGCTTCGCGCGCTGCATCACCAAGGGCGCGCATCCGTGGAAAAAGCGATTCCTCTTCGTCGGCGGTATGCTTCGGTGCGGCTTCGCGGAAATAACGCAACGCCGTTTCGAGCGCTTCACGCTGACGCGCATCGAGCGTTCCACCCTTCGCCTGCTCCGCGACGATGATCAGCGCGCGGAGAAAACTTTCCACGCGCCGATGACAATCCGAGAGCAGTTCGAGCGGCTGCTCGAATGTCGGTGACGGTTTGGCTCCAATTTGAATCGCCATGGCCGGAGCCTAATCACATTCCGTCAATTGCGCCAACGCATGACGCTGGCAATTTCACCGATGTCTCTCAGGCACTGGCCGGATCCCGCCACTCCACCCGCGCTCAACAGCGCGCTTTGTTCAACCTCGCTGCCCAGCATTGACCCCCGGCGCGTTTTAGCCGTTTCTTTCCGGCATGCGACTGAGTCATGGCCTTCACCTGGCCTACTGCACCAATATCCATCGCGGCGAATCGTGGCCGGAAACCTTCGCGGCGTTGCAGACGCACACGCTCGCGGTGCGCGACCGCGTGTCGGCTGGCAAGACATACGCGATTGGACTGCGCCTGAGCGCACAAGCTGCCCGTGAGTTGAGCGAGGCGCGGGCGCTCACCGACTTTCGCCAATGGCTGGATCGCGAAAACTGCTACGTCTTCACCATCAACGGATTTCCGTACGGCAAGTTCCATGGCACCCGGGTGAAGGAACAGGTTTACGCGCCGGACTGGACCACGAACGAGCGCGTGGAATACACGAACCTGCTTTTCGATCTGCTCGCGGAAATTGTCCACCCGGATGTCGACGGCAGCGTCAGCACGGTGCCGGGTTCGTTCAAGGAATTCATCATGCGCCCGGAGCAGGTCGCTGCCATGCGCGCGAATGTGTGGCGCAGCGTGGAACACATCGCGCGTGTGAGCGACCGGACCGGACGTCGACTGCATCTGGGACTCGAACCCGAGCCACTTTGCTTTCTGGAGACGAGCCACGAGACCGTTTGTTTCTTTGACACATTGCGCGATGAGCACCCGAACGATCCGCGATTGCGAGCGCATCTCGGTGTGAACTACGACACCTGCCATCTCGCCGTGGAGTTCGAGGAACCCGCCGCCGTCCTGAAGCGATTCGCCGATCACGACGTGCGGGTGAGCAAGCTCCATTTCAGTTCTGCGCTGAAGGTCGTGCCCGATGATCTCACGCTGAACGCGCTCAAGGCCTTCGTGGACACGGTGTATTTTCATCAGGTCGTTGAGCGCACCGACGACGGCGCGATGCGGCGTTTTCGTGATCTTGATGACGCGCTCGCCGGGAATCCCGGCAACACGACGCAACTTGCCCGCGAGTGGCGCATCCACTTTCACATCCCGCTGCATTTCCAGGCGACGGCGATGTTCAGCACAACCACCGATCATCTCGTCGGCGTCATGGACGCGCTCGCGGCGAACCCATCGCTTTGTTCACACATCGAGATGGAGACTTACACCTGGGAAGTAATGCCGCCCGAGATGAAGAACCGCAGCGTCGTGGACCAACTCGTATCTGAATACGACTGGACTCTCGCCGAGTTGGCAAAACGCGGAATCACGAAAGCCTGAAGAGTTCCGCGCGGCGGGTCACTCTGCTTTTTGCGAACCGCCGGGACGCCGATCGTAATCCTAATCGTCTTCGTAATCGTAATCCTTCTGGGGGGCATTCTCGATTACGAGTACGAGCAGGATTACGAGTATGACGCGGACACCTTCTTCGCGTCCTTCGCGAGACTCCCTCTTCTCTCCCGTCTGGTTTCCTGCTTTCCTCTCGCGCGATGAATCCGCAGAACCCATGGCGCACGCTGTTCGTGCTCGGGCGCGTCTCGAATCTGCCGACGGTCTGGTCGAATTGCCTCGCCGCCTGGCTGCTGGGAGGTGGCGGCACTCATTGGGGCCGCTTCGGACTGCTCTGCGTTGGGGCGACACTTCTTTACATCGGCGGGATGTATCTCAACGACGCGTTCGATGCGAACTTCGACGCGCAGCATCGACGCGAGCGACCGATTCCGTCCGGTCAAATTTCGCCGCGCGCCGTGTGGCAACGCGGAGGCGGCTTGCTCGTTCTCGGTCTCGTGACGATCGCGCCGCTGGGAGTCACTCCGTTCCTGAACGCCGTGTTGCTCGCTCTCTGCATCATTCTCTACGACGCGGTCCACAAGCTCGTGACCTTCTCGCCCGTGTTGATGGCGATGTGCCGTTTTTTTCTGTACGTGACGGCAAGTTCCGCTCCGACCGGTGCTGCGACAGGTGCCGCCGTGTGGGCGGGGATGGCGATGGCCGCATACATTACCGGGCTTAGTTTTATCGCGCGCAAGGAAAGCACCGGCATGCGCGCGCAGATCTGGCCGCTGGTTTTCCTGATCGCGCCGGTCCTTCTCGCGCTGTTGGTCAACGATGGAGCGCGGCTGCGCGATGTGGCGGTGATCGCAACAGTTCTTGTTCTGTGGTCCGCGCGCTCACTGCGCTCGGCGTTCAGCGCACAGCGGAACATTGGCCGCTCGGTTTCGGGATTGCTCGCCGGAATTGTGTGGGTCGACTGGCTCGCAGTGGCGGATCAGTCGAGAGAACGCGGCGCGGCGTTCATCGCTTTGTTCCTGCTCGCGCTATTGTTTCAGCGCTTCGTACCCGCCACGTAGGAGCGCAGAGTTCCAGCTCTGCGCGGAGGTCTGGGCGTTCAGAGCCGGAGTTCTGCGTTCCAACTGCATCGTTCCGACTCAGAAGAGAGAGTAGATCAATGGGGCCAATGGAGAACCGGCGCTGAACACCAGCACGGCGCCCAGGAGCAACAGGATCAAGACGATGGGAACGATCCACCATTTCTTTTCCTGGCGGAGGAACGACAGGAACTCTTTGAGCACGCTCCACATTTGGTTTCGCAGGACGATACGCGAGACGATGCCAGCGCGGCAAGCGTGCCCCAACGTGCCCCCGGCATCTTGCCGGGCAGCGAAGGAGGTGCGCTCATTGCACCAGCTCGTCACTGCGCACAGGCCCGGCAGGATGCCGGGGGCACGTTGGGGCACGTGGTTGCGCCGGCGGCGGGCTTCGCCTACAAGGAGACGCGATGCGACTGATTGCTTTGCTGCTTATCGGGTGTGTGTTGAACGTTGCTTTCGGCCTGGAGATGCCGTCGCTGCCGCCGGGCGTCACAAACACACAGAACCCCAGGGACGTTCCGCTCACGCCGCAGGAGGCGCTGAAGAAGATCACTCTGCCGCCAGGATTTACGGCCACGCTCTTCGCCGGCGAACCCGATGTGATGCAGCCGATCGCCTTTGACTTCGATGATCGCGGACGGCTCTGGGTGGTGGAGGCTTTTTCGTATCCGGACAACAAACCGGAAAATCGCGATCGCATTGTCATCTTCACCGACAAGGACGGCGACGGACGTTTCGATGAACGAAAAGTTTTTCTCACGAACGGCGTTCACCTGAGCGGCATTGCTCTGGGCTTCGGCGGCGTGTGGGTCACGAGTTCGCCGAACCTGCTCTTCTATCCAGATCACAACGGAGACGACGTGCCGGACGACAAACCGCGAGTGATCCTCGACGGCTGGACGCTCAAGGCACAGCACAACATGGTGAACGGCCTCGTGTGGGGACCCGACGGCTGGCTCTACGGCCGGCATGGAATCACCGCGCCGTCGTTTATCGGCAAGCCGGGCACGCCGGACCCTCAACGCACGCGCGTGAGTTGCTCGATCTGGCGGTATCATCCCTTGCGCGGGATTTTCGAAGTCGTTGCGAACGGCACCACAAACCCATGGGGGCTCGACTGGGATGACTATGGCCAGCCGTTTTTCTCCAACAACGTCATCGGCCACTTCTGGCATCTGGTTCCCGGCGCGCATTACAAGCGCATGTTCGGCGAGGACCCGCATCCCTACACGTATCAGCTCATGGACCAATGCGCGGATCATCTGCACTGGTCCGGCGGCGACTGGACGAAGGCGCGCTCCGGCATGGGCGCGCTTGGGGGCGGGCATTCGCACGCGGCTTGCATGGTGTATCTCGGCGGCGCGTGGCCGGCGGAATATCGCAATCGCGTTTTCATGGTGAACATCCACGGCAACCGCGTGCTCTACGACGAATTGCTTCGCAAAGGTTCCGGCTACGTCGCGAAGCACGGCAGCGATTTCCTGATGGCGAACGACCCGTGGTTTCGCGGCGTGACCGTGAGCTACGGCCCGGACGGTGGCGTGTTCGTGAGCGATTGGAATGACACCGGTGAATGCCACGACAACGATGGTTCCTATCGCAGCAGCGGGCGCATTTACAAAATTACTTACGGCCAACCTCAAGCCGCTCCCGCCGTGGACCTGCAAAAACTCAGCGACGCCCAACTCATCCAGATGCAACTGCACACGAACGAATGGTTCGTTCGCCATTCACGGCGCATTCTCGAAGAGCGTTCCGGCAACGGCCGCATGGGTGGCGGCACACCGCTCGCGCTTCAGCGAATGGTCCGGGAGAATCATGACGTGACACGTCGATTGCGCGCGCTGTGGACGCTCAACGCCATCGGCGCTTCGCAATCGCCTGTGATGGTGCGTCCTGAGACAACCGGACCTGTGCGGCAGGTGCAGCCTTTTCCGCCGCGCGGCACAGCGTTGCCGAGCACGACGCTTCTCGCTGAGATGTTGCGCGACTCGGACCAGAACATGCGCTGGTGGGCCATTCAGTTGCTTTGCGAGGGCAACGACGTGAATGCATTCGACCTTCAGCAATTCACAACCATGGCGCGCACCGATCCCTCGCCCATGGTGCGTCTCGCGCTCGCGTCCGCAATGCAACGGCTGCCCATCGCAAAGCGCTTGGGAGTGCTACAGGGTTTGATCACACACGCGGGTGATGCGGCGGATCAAAATCTCCCGCTGATGATCTGGTACGCGATCGAGCCGATGGTTCCCACGGATCATGCCCGTGCTCTTCAACTCGCGAAGAACACTCAGATTCCGCTCATCCGCGAACTCATCGCACGTCGAATTGCCGAGGACCAAAAGTGAAGAGGACCAGCCCGACTCTCATGTGAGGGACCAGCGCGGCGGACAGTGATGTCCGCATTTCTTTTCACGTGTTGAACGTCAGAGGGCATGGCTGTCGGCGATTCCGGTTCATCGCCCCACAAGGGCAACCCAACCACAATCACGCCGAATTTTTGACGGACCCGTCGAGTCAGTGTAACTGTGAGCATCATGCGATTGTTTGGATTGGCTCCGTTGGTGGCCCTGCTGTTTTCCTTTGCCGCGCCCGCGCAGGAAATTGACCTCGTCGGCGATACCGGCTGGTACCAGTGGAGCAAGCGTCGGATTGGGGTTTACGCCGACGAGATTGCGAACTATCGCGACCGCGGTTTCAGCGGGCCGTTGCGCCTTGAAATCATCGCCACCACCAATCAGCCGACCGGCGGCGATTTCGCGGACGGATATTCCATCGGCAGTCTCGACCTTTATGAATTGTCCGGCGGGCAAAGCTACCTTGACCTCGATTCTCTCATTCGCTTTTACGCGCCGCCCCAAGCCGGCCTTTACTACACGAGCATCGTGCTGGAGGAGTTGACGGACATCGGCTGGGAAATCTCAGACTGGGAAGATCTCGATCACATCCTCAATTACGGCGGTGTGGGGTTTGGCGTGATGGCGGCCGATGATGCGCATGCCAACATCTTCTTCGAGGGAAATGTTTCCTGGGACAGCGCCTTCAAGCGCGTTCTTATTTCAGCGGACCACATCGTCAACGAAGGCATCGGGCGCAGCGGACCCTTGCGGATGCGCTTGTTGGCCCTCGATAACGAATACACGGGAACGGCCCAGGTTGGTTTTCTCCTAGCTACGAAATCGCTGGGCAGGCTCAAGAGTGGTTTTGAGTTTGTAGATTATTCGCGCTTTGCGCGGTTCCTTGTCCCGCCTGAGAACTCGTACTTCATCACCCTTCTTCTCGAAGAACGGATCGGGCTTTATTGGTACGTGCGCGACTGGATCAACTTTCCCGGGACAAGTCTGTTCTAGCCCGGTTGGTCCTGGTGATTGGGAGAAAAAAATTCCCAAATCGATTTTCCCGTGGAGGCGCGAATTACATCACCATCCCGCCGTCCACCACCAGCACCTGTCCAGTGACGTAGCGGCCTGAAGAGCCGGCCAGGTAGAGTGCCGCCGCCGCGATATCGTCGGCCTGGCCAAAACTCGCGAGGGGAATTTTCTCCAGCAACGCGTTGCGCACTTCCTCGTTTAACACGGCGGTCATGTCGGTCTCAATGAAGCCAGGCGCAAGCGCGTTCACGGTGATGCCACGTGACCCCAGTTCGCGCGCGATGGATTTCGTGAAGCCGATCAGCGCCGCCTTGCTCGCTGCGTAGTTGGACTGACCGGCGTTGCCGATCAGCCCGATGATTGATGCAACGTTGATGATGCGGCCGGCGCGCTGTTTGAGCATCGAGCGCGTGAACGCTTTGGTGAAGGAGAAGGCCCCTTTGAGATTGGTGTTCATCACGATGTCCCAATCCTCGTCGCTCATGCGCATGAGCAAGCCGTCCTTGGTCACACCGGCGTTGTTCACCAGAATGTCCACGCGTCCGGCATCGGTGAGGATTTTTTCGCCAGCAGCAGCCACGGCTTTTGAATCCGACACGTCCACGGCCAGCGCCCACGCTTTGCGACCGAGCGCGCGAACTTCGCCGGCAACTTTCACGGAGTTTTCCGCCGTGCGCGAAACGCAAACGACGTCCGCGCCTTCCGCGGCAAATTTCAAAGCAATGGCGCGGCCGATACCGCGGCCCGCACCGGTGATGACTGCAACTTGATTGTCGAGTTGACCCATAGAGCGGATGAGCGTTGAGGGTTGAGGGTTGAGAGTCGAGCGGTTTTTCCCGGCTCACTCCTTCGTAATCGTCTCATCGAGATTCAGGATCGCGCGGCTCACCATCGCCCACGCGGCAACCTTGTGGAGATTCACGTCGGGCGGGAGATTGGTCTGCGAGAGCGATCCAACTTTAATCGCGTCGGTGGTGCGTTCCTCGAAGTGTTTGTATTGCTCGTCGTAGAAGGCGAGCAACGATTTCAATTCGCGATCCGTCGGTGTGCGACCAGTGCAGAGCCGGAAGGCAAACGTCGCGCGGCTGCGTTCATCGTTCCCGCCTTCCTTGTAAACACGCAACCCGAGAGCCTGTGCCGCTTCGACAAACGTTTTCTCGTTCAACGTCGTGAGCGCCTGCAATGGTGTGTTCGAGCGGCCGCGCCGCGGACACGACACTTCAGCGGAAGGCTCATCGAACGCGAGTAATGACGGGAACGCCATCGCGCGTTTCCAGAACGTGTACATCCCGCGCCGATAGCGATCTTCGCCCATGCTCTCCGGCCACGAGAATCCGCCGTAAACTGTGTCTCCGACGTTCGCCGGAATGGGCGGACGCACGCTCGGCCCGCCGATCCTCGGACTCAGCAGCCCACTAGCAGAGAGGGCGATGTCCTGAACGATTTCCGCTTCCACGCGGAACCGCGGCCCGCGCGCGAGCAAACGATTGTAGGCATCTTTATCCAATAACTCCGGCGTGATGCGCGAGGATTGGCGGTAAGTGGCCGACGTCACGATGAGCCGATGCAGCTTCTTCAAGCTCCAACCTTGGTCCATGAATTCGCACGCGAGCCAATCGAGCAGTTCGGGATGCGATGGCGCTTCGCAACGCGTTCCAATGTCTTCGGGCGTGACGAACAAACCCTGCCCGAAGTACGACTGCCACACGCGATTCACGATCACGCGCGCCGTGGTCGGCGCACGTCGATCCACGATCCATTTCGCCAGGCCGAGCCGATTGCGTGGCGCGTCATTCGGGAGCGGGTGCAAAATCTTCGGCGTATCGGGAGTCACTTCGTCTCCGAGCCGTTGCCAGTCACCGCGTTTGAAGATGCGCGTGTGACGCAGTTCCGCCCGTTGCTGCAACGCGAGCGTCGTCGGAACGTAAACCCAGTTGGTCCACGCATTGTCGATCTTAGCATTCAGCATCGCAAAAGTAGGATCGTTGTGGCGGAACACGTTGAACAACTCGCGCTGCTGCTCCGGCGTGCGTTGTCCCGGCGCGCTCGCGAGCAGCCTTCGCTGCGCGACTGAAAGCGGATCGACATTCAGCGGAGCCGCGTTCGTTGTGGCGCTCAGGCGGATGCGGCCGAACGTGTGACAGTCCAAACCCGTTTCGCCGTCGTGTTTCTGGTAAATCGTAAACTGCAATCGCGTGCCGCCGGGAAAGCTCGGGATCGGCTCCGCGCATTCGAACACCGCGCGCTGCTCCGCATTCTTCAGCACCGGCAATGTGCTGGCCGTCCAACCGCCTTTGTCGGTCCTGCCATCGATCGCATTCGTGATGCTGAATCCCGGCGCTTCAGCGCTCGCGAGCGCGCGACGGAACTTGATCTTGTTGGTCACGCTGGCGTTCGTGGCTGCGTAAACCTCCGCCGTGAACTCGCGCAAGAGCCAGCTCGCAGTCTTCATCAAGCCCGGCCCGCCGTAAGGCAGGTTCGGATGATTCAACACCTCAAGACGGAAACCGATGATGTTCGTCGGCGGGTTATCGATCCAGACGCGCGTCACGGCGCCGAGTTGCACATCGCCGCCGCCGAGCAACGAGCCGTCGCGTTGCTTCTCGTACTTGGTCGCGAAGTTGTGCCACTCCACGGGATCAAGCACGAACCAGTCGCCAGCAGTATCGGCGATCTGCTTTTCCCAACTCGCGAACTGCGCCGTGTTCGTCGGCTCGTTCATGGCCTTCGCTTCCGCGGCGTGAATTTTTTTGCTCAACGCGTCGCGCTTTTTCTGCTGCTCGGTCGTGGGCACTTCGAGGAACGGCTCGTCGTCGTTATTCAGGAACGCCCAAACCTGGAAATAATCACGCTGCGAAATCGGATCGAACTTGTGGTTGTGGCACTGCGCGCAGTTCACCGTGAGCCCGAGCCACGTGCGTCCGATTGCGTCGATGCGGTCGATCATTGCTTCCGTGCGAAACTGTTCCGGCTCGATGCCGCCTTCCTGGTTCAACATTGAGTTGCGCAGAAAACCAGTCGCGACCTTCTGCTCAAGCGTCGCGTTCGGCAGCAGGTCGCCCGCGAGTTGTTCGATCGTGAATTGATCGAATGGCAGATCGCGGTTCAGCGCGTCGATCACCCAATCGCGATACGGCCAGATGCTGCGCTCCTTGTCCTTCTCGAATCCATTCGAGTCAGCGTAACGCGCGACGTCGAGCCAGTGCCGGCCCCAGCGCTCGCCGTAATGCGGTGAACCAAGGAATTTTTCCACGAGCTTCTCGTAAGCGCCCGGAGATTTGTCGGCGACGAATTCATCTACTTCCTTCGGCGTGGGCGGCAAACCAATCAGGTCGAGTTTCAGGCGACGGATCAGCGTGAATCGATCAGTCGGTGGCGAGAACCACAGTCCTTCTTTGAGCTGACGTTCGGCCACGAACGCGTCGATGGGGTTGGAGTAATCAGTAATCAGTGAATCAGTATTCAGTGAGTCGCGGCGCGCACTGGTTCGCGCCCACTGATTACTGATTACTGATTTACTGATCACTGGCACCGCCGGCCGCACCGGAGCCTTGAACGCCCAGTGATCGCGTTTATCGACGAGCTTTGCCGACGCTTCCTCCGGCCAGTTCGCGCCTTGATCGATCCACGCGCGGAGGACGCCGATCTGTTCGGCGCTGAGTGGTTCGCCCTTCGCAGGCATGCGCGAGTCGGCGCCTTTCAACCCGGCGACGAGTTGGATCATCAAACTCTCCGCGCCCTTTCCAGGTATGATCCGAGGACCGTGATCGCCATCCTTGAGCGCGACACTCTTCACGTCCCAGCGCAATTCCGCCTTTTGCTTCTTCTCGCCGTGGCACTCGTAGCAACGCGACGAGAGGATCGGCTGCACGTCTTTGACGAAGTCGACCTTGCGCGAGGCTGCGGGCGGAAGCTGAGACTCAGCGGCAAAGCCAACACTCGCCACCAATGCAAACAAAACCGTGACGCGACAAAAGCTCATGTGAATGCGGATGAAAATAGCCGTACACGCAGCGCGAGCAAACAACATAACGTGCCCCCGGCATCTTGCCGGGTGCAGGCGTGGTGAGATGCGAGGTGCGCTTGAGTTCGCCCGTGTTCGGACCCGGCAAGATGCCGGGGGCACGTTTACTTCCGCAACGCAGGCGGTGTGGGTGCAAACACTTTGAAAGTGATGGCGTTCGGGCTGACGGTCACGGCGCTCACAGCTTTGTCGAAATACTTCGAGACGCGGTCGTAAGGTGGAAGCAACGAGGCATCCATCCAGTTCGTGACGCTGCCGGTGCCCTTTGCCGTCGCGAGCGGACCAGCAAGCTGGCCCGTGCCGGGGATTGACATGAGCTTCGACGGATCTTTCTTCGCGGCTTCGAACGACGCGCGCATCGACTCATTCTGGTTTTCGTAAGAGAAAAAACCGTTGTTCATCCCACCCACTTTCTGCGCGGCTTCATTCAAACCCGCGACCTCGCGCAGCGACTTCGCTTTGCCTTCATTGCTGCGGAGATACTCCTCGACGAGCGACACATCACTCGAGATCGCCACGTAACCGCCGCTCGCCGAGTAAACGACCGGCGTTGACTTGCCGCCTGTCATCGACGGCCAGGTGAACGAAGAAATCTTCCGCCCGAGAAAGTCGCGCTCTTCATACTTCGCCATGCTCGGCGGCATGATGCTGGTGATCGCCTTGAGCGATGACGCCATCTGGTCGGCGTTCTTCGCGCCGATGAGCACCAGCGACGGCGCGTTGCCTTCGTCGGTCGCTCGCGGTGCTTTCTCGTACGAGATTATGTCGTCACCGAGATTCGCGAGCAGGACTTTGCGCAGATCGAAGTTCGGGTCTTTGTCTTTGCCGGCGAGATCGAGAATCATTTTGAAGCTGCCGCCCAACGGCGGCGAAATCTCGAGCATCACGTTCTCGATGGCCGTCCAGGCTTTCTGAAGATCGATGCGCGAGCGGCTGAACTTCACGGCGTCTGCGGGAACAAATGGCGGCGGCGAGGAATCCTTCTGATCGAAGCTCAGGATCTTGAACAGGCCCTTGCGTCCTGCTTCGGGAACATTGATGGCGACGTTTGCCGTGAGGCCTTCGTTCGAATCGCGATAATTCGCACCGATCGTCTGCACGTTCGCAAGGCCGAGCGCACTCAAGACTTTGTCGATCGACGGTGCGGCTCCGAACAGGCCCGCTTGGGCCGGCTTCTCTTCCGGCGAGAGCGCTTTCGCGAAGGCGCTCACAATCGTTTTCACATCAGCCCACAAGAACGCACCGGCGTCCCGGGCGAGGGGAGCATTGGCGGCGTAGTTCGCCTGATCAGCGAGCGGCGGCACGGATGAGCCGGATTGCAGCGCCAGCACTTTCTCCACGTCCTTCGGCGAATCACTCAACACCAGCAATGTGTCTGACAAGCCAATGAGCAATTCCTTCGGCTTCTTCGGTTTGGATTTTTCGCTCCCGGCGGCATCGACTGCTTTTTCGTCCGGCGGCAGAATGTAGGTGGTGAATTCCACATCGCGAATCTTGTCGCTCCGCATTTTGTTCCCCTTGTCGATCCACTTCTTTCGGATGTCGGCGAGGTTGGTGCGCGCCTGTCCGTTCTTGTCGCGCGTGTCGATGAGCAGCAGAAATCCCGGCTCCTTGTCAGGCGAACCATCCCAGCCGTTCCGCGTCAGCGCGAAGGTGAACTGCCCGCGCACGAGGTCCGAGTAATCGCTCAGCTTGATGCCGAGTTCCTTCTCTAACGAACCGGCTTTGTCGGAGACGAAGTTCGAAGCGAGCTTGTCCGCGAACGGCTTCATCGACGGATCGGCGAAGAACTGGCCCAGCGCCGAGCGATTGAAATTGCTGCGCGTCACCGACCAGTCCGCGACCGTCAGCAGGCCGAGCGTGTCGGCAGGCAGCAGTCGCTCCGCGGATGGAACGGCGGCGTGTGCCGCGATGGCAACCAATACCGTCGCGAGGGATAAAAGACTTTTCATTCTTTGAGCTGACGTGTGTGTTACTGCTGAATTTCGGCAGACGCATCGGATTTCTTCATCCGGCTGGGTGGGTCGAGATAGCGATACGCGTTGCTCGGGTTGTCGTTGTCGTAAGCAAACGCGTCTCGGTATTTGAGGAAGCGCTTTACGGTTTCGATGGGGATGGCGAAGCCGATGCCTTCTCCGAACGCGACCTTCATGTTCGTCACGCCGAGGACTTCGCCGCGCAGATTGAAGAGCGGACCGCCGCTGTTGCCGGGATTGATCTGCGCCGTGGTCTGTAAATAAACCTCGCCCTGCATCTGGCGCGTCTTGGTGCTCACAATACCCTCGGTCACCGTGCGCTCGAGGCCGAGCGGGCTGCCGATCGCGAACACCCGTTCACCGACGGACAGGCTGTCAGATTCGCCGAGCGGCACGAACGAAAACTTCGGCGCATCCTTGTCCTCGATCTTCAGCAGCGCGAGATCCTGGAACTTGTTCATCGCGATGATGCGCACGTTCTTGTAGGTGTGCCGGTCGAGTTGTCCGTTCTTCTGGTGATACACTTCGATCGAAATCTGCGTCTCACCTTCGATCACGTGGAAGTTCGTGATGAGGTATCCGTCCTCGTTGATGAAGAAACCGGAACCGAGTCCGCCCGGCGTGCGCACTTGAACGACCGCTTCGCCGATGATGTTCACCAACTCGCGCACGGAACGTTCCGGCGGCGGAGTGATGCTCGACGTGTAGAGTTCACCTTCCTCGCGTTTCGTTGTTGGCTTCGCAGCGGCTTGGGCTGCGGGAGTGGCTGCTACCTTGCTGTTCGATTTCGGTTTGTCCTTCGGCGCCTCTTCGTCCTTCGTGATGCGCACGACGTAATTGCGCGGAATCGTCAGCACGGTGTAGCCGAGATCGACGACCACCTGGTCGCGCCGTTCGGCGAGGATGGTGCCTGTGACGGCGGCGCGGTCGCGCAGTTGAACCGTCTCCGCGAACATCGTGGCCGCGGCAGCGAAACACAGCGTCACTGGAACCAAGCGCTTGAACATGGAGTGGACGATACGAGGTGCGGATGCTCCTGACAAGCGAGGCGGGGGAGAATAGGATTACGATTAGGAGGAAGGATTACGATTACGAGACGAACGCGCATCCTTTCGTGATCGTAATCCTAATCGTATTCGTGCTTTCTCCGCACTTTCGAGGTCTGCTGGCGTATTGATATTGAACACGAATTTCGCGGCGACTCGATGCGTCGTTCCATTCAACACCGCGCAAAGTTTTTGCAACGAAAACTCCTGCCGCCGCCGCCGCTCCTCGACAGTCGGCAAAGCCTCGCGCGGCAGGAGAAACGGAAAGCCATTTCCTTTGTTCGTTGTCGCAAACACCGCTCGTATTCCCTCCTGGCTCGATCGCACCACGCGCTGAAGCAATGCGCCAGTGACGAACGGCATGTCGCACGCCAGGAACAGCAGCGCTTCTGCGCGGCTGCGTCTGAAGCCGGTGATGATCCCACCAAGGGGTCCGCAGCGGGGAACCGCGTCGCGCCGGATAACGCGGACGCGGAGGCCGGTGGATGCTGCTGTTTCGCGGATCATCGCCAGCAACGTCCGCCCGCCGATACGAAGGAGCGCCTTGTCGCGCCCCATGCGCTCGCTCCGCCCGCCGGCGAGAATGCACAGTTCGATGCGCGGATTCTGGTGAGAGATCGCACGTAGCATGGTCAACGGCCCGAGCGCTTCGCAAAATGTCGGAACGCCTTTTCGCCGAGCGCTTCCTTGAATGCGCGATCGGTTTCCTCCGTGATCGCCGCTCGCGCCGCTTCCTTCTGCAACGGGGTGAGATTGGCGTCGGCTTCCACCTGATTGCCCTGCGCCACTGCCGCCTGTTTGTAGCCGTGCAATTCCACAGCGAGCTTCGGCGGCAACCCGAATCGCGACGTCACCGCATACAGCGTCCGGTAAT
Source organism: Verrucomicrobiota bacterium (assembly GCA_038205745.1). Lineage (GTDB taxonomy): Bacteria > Verrucomicrobiota > Verrucomicrobiia > Limisphaerales > SIBH01 > JANNGC01. The sequence goes on from JBBRBM010000016.1 coordinate 15,224, forward strand.
CAGGGTCCTGCGCGCGGACATAATCGGCGAAGCGCTCCGGACCCAACGCCTGTTGGACGCGGGAGTTGAGTTCCTGCACCGCCTCCGGTGGCACCGCGATCGCGGAATATTTGGCGTCGAACTCGCGGCGCAAGTTGTAGAGCTTCAAGAATTCCTCCTCGCTCGCGTTCATGCCATAGACTGCATCGCGCGCGTTCATCGACGACGGCGAAAACCACAGGTCATATTGCTCGCGTTCCTGGGGCGTGAGCAATTGCGCCACGGCGGCTTGCTTTTGTTGCTGCACTTTCTGCAACTCCACGGCGGCGTTCGTGTCGCCTTCTTCGATCTGCTGCTCGATCAAGGTGCGCTCCTGGTCGGCGAATTGATCGAGCGCCAACCGCACGCGCGCGCGTTTCTCTTCGGGCAGAAACTGCAAGCGCGCTCCGTAATAATCGTCATGTCCCTGCGTCTTCAGCCGTTCGCCCACGAGGTCCACTCCGAGCAACTCGCGGATCACTTCACGCTTTTCGAAATCGACCACGCGCTGCTTCGAGAGTGCATCACGTTGCGCGGCGCTGTCCCAGGTTTGCTGCTCGATCGGTTCCCAATACTTCAAGTCGCGCGGCTGCAAGCTCGCGGACTGCACACGCGGCGCGAGCAGTTTGTCCACGTCGGCGATGATGATGTCGCGGATGGTTTGCTCCGGGCACCCGATGCTCCGAAGGCGTTGGATGTAGGTGCGGTAATCTTCCGATTCGAGCTGCGTCCATCGGAAGTCGTTGGTGGCGTTCACGACATTCGTCACCACCGCGGTCTTTACCACGCCTTTGGCGAACGGCACGTAATTGGTCACGTATTCGACGCGCGCCCCGGCGCCGTCGTGCCGATAATGCCGAGCGATCAAGTAGCTCGCCACCGCGAGCCACGCGGCATTGAGCAGCAGCACCACCAGGAATGAGCGCAAGGATTTCAACGGCGGCGGAGTGTAGCGCAAAGCTTTCATTGGGCAACAACAGGAGAAACACGCGTTGACTTAAAAGGTTGCATGGCGATGATGCCGCGCAATCCGCACTTGAACGCGCGCGGAGAAACCAAACTCGGGAGATCGATATGAGTAACGGCGAAAACCAACCTACAGGCGCAACCTCCAGCAAAGACTGGCTCACCACCTTGCTGCTCGCCATTTTCCTGGGCGGCTTCGGAGTCGATCGGTTTTATATGGGCTCTATGGGCCATGGTATTGCGAAGTTGCTCACCTGCGGCGGTGCTGGCATCTGGAGCATTATCGACATCATCCTCGTCGCCACCGGCAAGATGAAAGATGGCCAAGGATTGCTCGTGGTGAAGAAATAGTCTGATTTCATGATCAACGGCAGCGCATCGCGTCGCGACTGGCTCGCGACGCTTCTGTTCGCCATATTCCTTGGCAAGTTTGGCGTCGATCGCTTCTACACCGGCAGCATCGGCCTCGGTATCTTCAAACTGCTGACCTGTGGCGGACTTGGCGTGTGGTGGCTGATCGACATCATCCTATTGGCGGTCGGCAGCTATCGCGATGGCGACGGGAACACGGTCGAGAAGAAGTAACCGTTACTTCGCCGCCAGCACATCAGCCAAAAATCCTCCGGTGTGTGAAACGCGCGTGCGCGCGATCTGCTCCGGCGTGCCTTGCACTACAATCTCGCCGCCCTCCTGACCCGCTTCCGGTCCGAGATCAATGACCCAATCCGCCTCCGCGATGAGGTCAAGATTGTGTTCGATCACGATCACCGAGTGGCCGGCGTCCACGAGCCGCTGAATCACATCGACGAGCCGCTGCACGTCGGCCATGTGCAAGCCAATCGTGGGCTCTTCCAGGATGAACAGATTGTGCTTCTGCTGCGGGTCGAACAGCGTTGGCTGTTTCAGTCCGCTGAGGAGATGTGTGACAAGTTTCACGCGCTGCGCTTCACCGCCCGAGAGCGTTGGACTTGTTTGTCCCAGCTTCAGATAACCAAGTCCCGTGTCGCGCAAGATCTCGATCGGCCGGCGAATTTTCGGAAAGCTCTCGAAGAACGCGATGCCTTCATCGACGGAAAGCTCCAACACTTGCGCGATGTTTTTGCCTTTGTATTCCACGTCGAGCGTCTCGCGATTGAAACGAGAGCCGCCGCACGTTTCGCAGCGCACAAACGCGGGGGGCAGAAAATTCATCTCCAGCTTGATCTGGCCCGCGCCCTCGCACTCGGGGCAGCGGCCTTGCGCAGAGTTGAACGAGAAACGTCCCGGCCCGTAACCGCGCATCCGCGCCTCCGGCGTTTGGGCGAACAGCGCGCGAATGTCGTCGAAGAAGCCCACGTAAGTTGCCGGCGTCGAGCGCGGCGTGCGGCCGATCGGCGATTGATCGACTTCGTAAACCGCAGCGATGAGTTCGTGTCCGGAAACAATTTCGCCAGAGGCGGCGCCATTGAACTTCGCCTTCGGAGTTTTCAGCTTCGTCTGGATGGCCGGCAGCAAACACTCGCGCACGAGCGTGCTCTTGCCCGAACCGCTGACGCCAGTCACGACGACGAAGCGATTCAGCGGGAAATCGACTGAGAGGTCTTTCAGATTGTGAACCTTCGCGCCGCGCAGCACCAACGTGCCCCCGGCATCTTGCCGGGTCTGGTCATTGCCAGTTCGAGCAGTGCCTCGCTTCTTCTTCACCCCGGAACCCGGCAAGATGCCGGGGGCACATTTTCTGCGCTCCCCCCGCGTGGGGAACCTCTTGTGCGCGCGCAAACATTTCCCCGTGATCGAGTCGTCGTGGCGCAACAGTTCCTCCAGCGTTCCGCTCGCGACCACGGTGCCGCCATTCACGCCAGCGCCCGGCCCGAGATCCACGATGAAGTCCGCGCGCCGCATCGTTTCCTCGTCATGCTCGACGACAACAAGCGAGTTGCCGCGCGAGCGAAGTTGTTCCAATGCGGCGAGCAGTTGCTCGTTGTCACGCGCGTGCAATCCGATCGTCGGCTCATCCAGCACGTAAAGCACCCCGCACAAGTTCGAGCCGAGTTGCGCGGCTAGACGAATGCGCTGCGCCTCACCACCGGAAAGCGTCGTCACGCTGCGCCCAAGTTGCAGATAGCCAAGACCAACTTCGTTTAGAAACTTCAGCCGCTCATAAATCTCCGGAAGAATATCTCGTGCAACGATCGCATCGCGCCCACCGAGTTTTAGCTTGGAGAAAAAACCCGCCGCCACCTCGACGGACATCTGCGCCACCGTGTCGATATCAACGTGTCCCCGGCATCTTGCCGGGTCCCCGCTCGCACCTGCACGAGCAGCGGCTTGATCTGTCTTGCGTCCCACCCGGCAAGATGCCGGGGGCACGATCAGCCGCACCGCCCGCGCGATCTCATTCAACCGCGCACCGTGACACGTCGGGCACTGCTCGCGCTTTCCCTCCTGCCATCCAAACCACGACTCCTCGATCGCATCGGCCCGCGCACCGCGATCCACATCGGGCAGATAAAACAACTCGCCGAAGCCGCGACACTGCGGACACCAGCCTTGCGACGAGTTGTAGCTGAAAATCTTCGGATCGAGTGGCTGGAACGAACGCCCACAATTCCCGCACGCGCGCTCGGTCGAATGCACCGACACGTGCTTGTGATTGTCCAACGCCAGCAATGTGCCGTGGCCGAGTCTCAAAGTTGTATCAATCAACTGCTGAGGACTGAGGTGAGTGGGTGAGCCGGTGAGTGGGTGAGTGAGATTTGCTGCCGGCTTCTCACTTACCCACTTACCCACTTTCCCACTTTCCCGCTTCTCCAGCACGCCGGTCACGATCTCGACGTCGTGTTCCTTGAAACGATCGAGACGGAACGGTTTGTCCGTGCGATGGATCTTTCCGTCCGCGCGAATCTCCGCGTAGCCGTGCTTCGCCGCCCACTCGGCCACGTCGGTGTGGAAACCTTTTCGGTTCTTCACCATCGGTGCGAGCAACAGGAGATCGCCGCGAAACTTCAGTTCGTTCTTCAGGTGCGCGGCAAGTTGGTCACGCGTCTGGGGCTCGACCGGAATCTGGCATTGTGGACAAAACTGTGTTCCCAGCCGCGCAAACAGCAACCGGATGAAATGATAAACCTCCGTGACCGTCGCGACCGTGCTCTTTCCGCCGCCGCGCGTGGTCCGCTGTTCGATGCTCACCGTCGGTGGCAGCCCCGTAATCAAATCCACATCCGGCCGCGCCAACTGCTCCACGAACTGCCGCGCGTAAGTGTTCATCGAATCGAGGAAGCGTCGCTGCCCCTCCGCGAACAACAGATCAAACGCCAGCGTGCTTTTTCCCGATCCGCTTACGCCCGTGATCACGACAAACTTTCCGCGCGGAATCTGCAGCGAGATGTTTTTGAGGTTGTGCTCGCGTGCGCCGAAAATGCTGATCGCATCGTCAGCTTCGGCGATTTCGGGTGCAGGCAAAGTGTCGTCCACGGCTCGAAGTAGTAACACCTGCCAGCGCGACTGCAACCCGGCGCGGCGGCACAACGGGAACAGATTTTCCGCGAGCAGAAGTTTGCGGCGTGAACCCATGAACCGATACAGCATTGTTCGGTGTCCACGCTTTAGCGTGCTTCTGCGCCTCTGGCACCCTAAAGGGTGGACACCAAACGAGAGGTTGATGGAGCGCGAAGCCAGAAAAGCGCCCCGCGTTTTCATTCGAAACTCGTCGGCTGGACGCGCTTGGCGCTGATCCCTCACCCTGATAGCGTTCCCGCATGAACGTCCACCACCTCGAGCTGTTCTATTACGTTGCCCGGTTTGGCGGGATTTCGGAGGCGGTGCGCAACATGCCTTACGGCATTCAGCAGCCGGCCATCAGCGCGCAGATCATCCAGCTCGAAGAATTTCTCGGCGTGACTTTGTTTCACCGGCGACCCTTTGAACTGACACCGGCGGGGAAGGAGCTTTACACATTCGCGGAGCCGTTTTTCGGGAATCTGAATCGCATGACCGAGAAGCTTCAGGGCGGGACGGCGAACAGCATCCGCGTCGGCGCTTCGGAAGTCGTGTTGCGCGAACACCTGCCGCAAATGGTTGAGCAAGTGCGCAAAAAATTTCCAAAACTGAAGATGGTGTTGAAGGAAGGTTATCAACCGCAGCTCGAACAATGGGTCGAGCGGAACGAGGTCGATCTCGCGTTCACGCTGCTGAACGAGAAGGCGACTGGCGTGATCAAAGCCCAACCGATGCTCGAGCTCCCGCTCGTGTTGCTGGTGCCGAAGGCGAGCAAGCTGCGCGACCCGGCAGAACTTTGGGCGCTCGACCGCATCGAAGAACCGCTCATTTCGCTGCCGCACAACGAGATGCTTTGTCGTATTTTCCAGCAGGAGCTCTCGCGCCGCGGACTCGAGTGGTTCCCTTCCGTCGAGGTGAGTTCGTTGAACCTGATGGAGACGTACGTCGCGAGCGGTTATGGGATCGGCCTCGCGCTGGCGCTTCCACGAGAGAAACCGAATCCCGCCGTGCGTGAATTGATCCTCCACGATTTCCCGAAAGTCACCATCGGCGCGTTGTGGCAGGGCAAGCCGACGCCATTGATGCAGGCGTTCGTGGATGCCGCGCAACAACGCGCGCGCGGTCTTCTGCGCTAATTTCCGCTATCGTCGTGCGCCCGCGGATGCGCATCGTCGTAAGCCTTCTTCAAGCGCTCCGTCGAAACGTGCGTGTAAACCTGCGTCGTCACCAGATGCGCGTGGCCCAGCAACTCCTGCACGCTGCGCAAGTCAGCACCCGCGTCGAGCAGATGCGTCGCGTAGCTGTGCCGCAATTTGTGCGGCGTGATTTTCGGATCGAGACCCGCGGCGGCGAGATAGCGTTTCAACCGCAGTTGCACGACTCGCGGCGACACGGCACCGGGACCATCCGTGTGCGCACGGAACACCGGTTGATCCGGCGTGGGCGGCTCCAGCACCAGCGCCCAATATCGGTGAATCGCCGCGACCGCTTCTTCGCCGATCGGCACCTGACGTTCCTTTTGTCCCTTGCCCCGCACTCTCACCAGTTGCTCGCGAAAGTCGATGTCGGCGACGAGCATCGCGCAGAGTTCGCTGATACGCAGGCCGCACGAGTAAATCGTTTCGAGGATCGCACGATCGCGTTCGAAGGGAACAGGATCGACAGCGCGCCCGGACTCCTTCGCCTGTCTCTTGCAGTCTTCGTGAGGCGCTTCGAGCAATGCTTCGAGCTGTGCGACCGTCAGAAATTTCGGCAGGCGCTTCTCGATCTTCGGCAGGATCAGGCCTTTGATCGGCAACGATTCCACCACGCCACGGCGCAAAAGAAATTTGTAAAAGGAGCGCATGGCCGAGAACCGAAGCTGCGTCGCGGCACGGCTCAGGTGCGAACGCCCGAGGTGGCGCAGGTAAAAACGAAAATCATCGCGCGTGAGCTTTTCCCATTGCGGCGCCGACTTTCGCTCCTGTTCGAACCAGCGCAGGAATTCATTCAGTGTCTGCGAGTAATTACGGACCGTGTACGGCGATGCGCCACGCTCCGCCGTCAGATGCGTGATGAACGCATCGACGTGCTGATCGGCCTGGCGCGGTGTCGGCTCGGACATGCGCGGAGCCTACGCATGAATGGCGTGCGCGACGAGCAAAGCATCAATTTGTGGAGCGCGGCTGTGTCGAAGACCAGCCGCCGCATCCGTAGTAGTGGCTCAGTTTCAAGATTTCCACGAGGCAGGATTCATTTAGAACTCAGGAGCTCAGGACTTTCATTTTCTTTTCCTGAGTTCCTGAGTTTCAAATTCAAAATGAGCCACTACTCATCTCCCAATGGCAGGTAACTGCGGCTGGTCGAGGGCGACACAGCCGCGCCCCGCATTCAACGCTTCATCTGCGCCACTGGATTGCGTAGCTTCGCCGCAATGCGCTGCATTGTGACCGCTGGCCCGACTTTCGAGCCCCTCGACGAGGTGCGCCGGCTGACCAATTTCTCCAGCGGCCGGCTCGGTTCGGAACTGACTAATCATCTCTCCGCGTGCGGGCACGAAGTCACGTTGCTCATCGGCGAGCAAGCCACCTGGCGCGGCGATCGGCAGGCGGCGCGTGTCGGCACATTCACCACCACCGCGAACCTTCGCGAGCAATTGCAGGAGCTTGCCACCGAATCGTTCGACGCTGTGTTTCACGCCGCGGCCGTGAGCGACTTCACGTTCGGAAAAGTGTTCGCGCGCGACGACAACGGAGGCTTGCAGGAAATCAGCTCGGGAAAATTCTCCACGCGCGGCGAGCCGCTGCTGGTGGAACTGGTGCCCACGGCCAAGATCATCGCCGAGATGCGCCCATGGTTTTCCCGCGCCACGATCGTGGGCTGGAAATACGAAGTGGAGGGCACGCGCGAGGAAGTGATCGAGAAAGCATCCCGCCAGATTTTCGAAAACCAATCCGACGCCTGTGTCGCCAACGGGCCTGCGTATGGCGACGGCTTTGGCCTAGTCACGCCGGAAGGCTGCGTGGACATCGGTGACGCGCCGGCGCTGCATCGTGCGCTGGAGGAATTCCTGCGGGAGTGAAAGGTATCGGGCGGGCATCCAGCCAGGTCGGCGAACACCGTCAGATAGTGGTGACCCTTGCGGCAGTTCATTTCATCCACACCCAGGTGCACCAACCCGGAGAGGTCCAGCGCGGCATAGGCTTTGTCCACATGCTTGAAGAGCATCCGCCAGAGTCGAGTGTCGTTCTCGCCCAGAATGTCGCCAGCCTTCTTCATCGGCATTTCGCGCATCAACGTCAGAGCAAACGCCTCAAAGTCGCGTGTGAAATGCTTGGCTTCCCCTTCCCAGGGCAGCGAGACGCGCCAGACGTGGCGGCAGGCACAGCAGCGGGCGCGCGGAGGCGCGCAGAGAATCTCGGTCGGCTTGCCAAAGGCATCCAGATGCCGCCAGACGCGGGCGTCCGTGTGGTCGTGACAGACCACTTCCGCATGTCCGCAGGTCGACACGGGGCACTTCAATTTCGTCCAGAGCTTGTCCGTCTCGTGAAGAACCAGAAGAAACCGTTCCGTCGGCTCCGTCTCATACTCCGCCGCGCTGACCTCCCAGCACTCATCCAGGCCCAACAATCGTTCAAATGCTTTTTCAGGTATCATCCCAACATCCTATCCCATCTCCTCCAGCCACTGGAAACAGCGCGCAACCTGAGTTTGACGTTGTTCGGATTGACCTTCGGCCTGCTCTGGAGTTGAATAACGCAGGTAGAGAATAGCGTTTTTCATATATGGAATCGGAAATACCACAAGTTGTCACCCGTTTCAGCCATATTGTCATTTTCTGGACCGACCCAAAGAAGGCGAACTCCACCGACGAACTCCTCGCCGGCGCGGAGAAATATCTGAAGCCGATCCCGGGCGTTCGCCATTTTCACATTGGCAAAATGGTGACCAGCCATCGCGCGGTCGTGGATCAGTCTTATCAGGTGGCGCTGAATCTCGTGTTCGATACCAAGAAGGCGCAGGACGATTATCAGGTGCATCCCATGCATCTCGAATTCGTGGAGAAAGCGTTCAAGCCGAACTGCGTGAAGGTCGTCGTTTACGACTTCGAGTAGTCAGCCACGGCCGCGGCGTTAATCAGCGCCCTTCAACTTCGCGCGCGGATGAAATCGGCGGTGAACCTCCCGCAACCGGCTTCCCGCCACGTGTGTGTAAATTTCCGTCGTGTTGATCTGCGCGTGGCCAAGCATCTCTTGGATCACGCGCAAGTCCGCGCCATTCTCCAGCAAGTGCGTGGCGAAGCTGTGCCGCAGCATGTGCGGAGTGATGTTGCGCTGAATGCCCGCACCATTGAGTCGTCGCCTCAGGTATTGCCACATGATCTCGCGCCGGAATGGTCGCCCGCGCTTGGTAAGAAAGACGTTTGCAGGTGATTTCGTTGTGACAAGTTTGGAGCGCGCAGCATTGAGGTATTCATTCAGCGCGTTCACCGCGGTTTTACCGACGGGCACCACGCGCTCCTTGTTGCCCTTTCCGATCACCGTGACGAAACCCGAGTCGAGATGGAGCTGTTCCAAACGGAGGTTGCACAGTTCTGAGATGCGAAGCCCTGACGCATAAGCCAGCTCCAGCGCCGCCTGCACACACGATGCGGACGGATCGAACACCGCCGGCCGTTTGAGCACCTGATCGATTTCATCATTTGTCAGCGCTTTGGGTAATCGTTTCCAACGCTTCGGCAACGAGAGCAATTCCGCAGGGTTCTTTTCTACGAACTTCTCGTTCTCCGCGAATCGATAGAACGCGCGCAGCGCCGCGATCTGAAGATAAACGCTCTCCGACGTGAGCCGCTTTGGTGAATCCTCCGGTTCGCGATCGAGTTCGCGCTTACGCTCATGTTCGAGGAATCGCGTGAGGTCGTTGAATTGGACCTGCTTCCAATCGCCGATGCTTTGTGTGGCTGCCCAACGCACGAAGCGATTGAGCAAACTCGCGTATGTGTCGTGGGTGTTCTTCGACTGCCCGCGCTCATGCCGGAGATAAACGAGAAAGTCCTCGACGAGTCGATCCATCGCCGAGGTGTCATTCATGCTAAAACAAACTGTTCACCGCCGTGCCGAGGATGCTCAGCGGTCCGGAATCTTCGAGACCTTCTGTCGCCTTATCGAGCTTCTGCAAACTGACCTTCGCATTCTTGTAGAATGAATCATCGTTGATCAGCTTGCCGACGGTGCCCTGCCCTTTGTTCATCTTGTCGGTGATCTCGCGCATGTTTGCCATCATCACCGTGGCTTCGCGATAGAGCGTCTCGTCCTTCGCCAGCTTGCCGAGCGTGCCTTCGCCGGCGTTGATGCCGGCGATGACCGTGTTCGCGTTCGTCAGCATCGTCTGCGCTTGCAGCACAACACCCTTCAACTCCGCGGTGCCAGCCTGCAATCCCGCGACCGCGCTCAGCGCCGTGTTGTAAAGCGTGTCGTCATACAACAGCTTGCCGACTGTCCCGTGGCCCTGCTGCACCTGCTCGGTGATCGACTTGGTGTTCGCGAGGATCGCGCCGAGATTGGTGCTGTTGTTCTTCATGAAGTCGGTGATCGGTCCGAACAGCGGCGCGAGATTGTCCGGCGTGAAACTCTTCGTCAGCCCTTCGATGCCGCCGGCGACGTTCTCCAATTTCACCATGATCGCGCTCAGGTCCGGCTGTTCCACCGTGGAGAGAATTGCTCCCTCAACCGCGCGCGGCGAACCGGGGGAACCGAAGTCGAGCGAAACGAAGTTCTGCCCCATCAGCCCGGTAAACTTGATCGTCGCCTTGCTGTCGGTCTTGATCTCGGCGTCACGCTTCTTGAGGTTGAGCGTCACGCGCACCTTCTCGTTCGTGAGCGAGATCGAATCGACGCGGCCGACTTCCACGCCCGCCATTTTCACCATGTCACCCTTCTTGAGTTCCTGCACCGTCTTGAAGTCGGCGTAGATCTTGTAGCCGGGCTTGAAGAAATCGGCCACGCCGACCATCTCGAGGATGATCACCGCCACCACGAGCGTGAGCGCGAAGAAGATGCCAAGCCGCGTTTCGAGTGTGTTCTTCATACTGCTTCCGTGAGTTGAGGTTTAAAATCTGCCGTCAAAAATCTCTGCACCAGCGGATCGGTATTTCGTTTCACCTCGTCCGGCTTGCCAATCGCCAGGATGCGCCCTTCGTGCATCAACGCAATCCGGTCCGCGATGCCAAACGCCAGGTCCCGGTCATGCGTCACCACGAGCGATGTCACATGGATGCGCCGGCTCAAGTTCAAAATCTCCTGCCCGATCGTCACCGCGATCAGCGGATCGAGCTCGCTCGTGGGCTCGTCGTAAAGAATCAACTGAGGCTCGATCACCAGCGCGCGCGCGATCGCCACACGTTTCTTCATGCCGCCGGAAAGTTCATTCGGGAGTTTCTTCTCCACACCTTTGAGCCCAAGCAATTCGAGTTTCTCGCGAACGATCTGGTCGATCTCCGCGGAATTCTTCAGCCGATGTTCCCGCAGGTAAATACCGACATTGTCCGCGACACTCAACGAGTTGAGCAACGCGCCGGACTGGAACACCATCGCCATGCGATGTTTGTCCATCACGCCTTCGCTGAGAATCGATTCACCATCGATGAGGATATCGCCAGCGTCAGGCTCCTCGAGTCCGATGATGTGGCGCAGCAACACGCTCTTGCCGCTGCCGCTCGGTCCCATGATCACGAAGATTTCCCCACTCGCCACTTCGAGATCGATGCCGTGCAACACCTCCGTGCCGCCATAGCTCTTGCGCAAACCGCGCACCTGCACGGACACGCTCTGGTGAGTTGGGTTTGCGTCGCCGTTCATCAATCGAAATACATCAGGAACCGCGTCACAAAATAATCCAGCAAGAGGATCATTACGATTGAATTGACCACCGCCTTGGTTACCGAGCGTCCGATCCCGCGCGGGCCGCCAATGGTCTGCAAACCTTGCGTGCATGATACAACGCCGATGGTCACCGCGAAAATAAAGCTCTTCACCACTCCGTTCATCACATCCTTGAACTCGACGATCTGGCGCAAGCTTCCGAAAAATGCCTCGCGCGTGATGTGGATGTGTTCGTTGCTCGCGCACACCAATGCTCCACCCACCCAGCCCACGAGCATCGAGAAAACCACGAGCATGGGCAGCGCGACGCTGATGGCGACCACGCGAGGCAACACGAGGTAATGAATCGGGTTGATGTTCATCGTGCGCAGCGCGTCGATCTCCTGGTAAACGCGCATCGAGCCGATCTCCGCCGCCATCGATGAGCCGATGCGGCCCGCGATCAACACCGCCATCATCACGGGCGCGAGTTCCTTGCACATGGCCACGCCGACCATCCCGCCGATCGATCCGCTCAGCCCGTACTTCGCGAGCAAGGGCCCGCTTTGCAGCGCGATCACGCCACCGATGAAGAGGGAAAGCAGGCACGCCATCAGAAGGCTTGCGTTGCCGATTTCGAACAGTTGCTCGGCGACTTTGTGCTTTTCGCGCCAGAGCTTGGGAGTTGCCTGCAACGTGCGCAGCAACAACACCATCATTTCTCCAATACTCTGGAACATAGCCCGTAGTGAGATAGCGTTGGGAGACGTGAACTTCAAAGCATTTCGTGGAAACGCTCTCTTTCCCCGCTTAGTCTCCGCGCGCGTTGAACTTCGTCAGCACATCACCGTGGTTGCGGCGTGCGCTCGCCGTGGTGGCGGGTGTGATGCTCGCGCTCTCGTTTCCTCGCGCGAACATCGCGGGCCTCGCATGGATCGCGCCGGGACTGATTCTGTTCGCCGCGCGGGGTGGAAGTTCGTTCCGGCTCGGCTATCTCGCGGGACTTGTCCACTACCTCGTCTCGCTGTCGTGGCTGTTGCACATCCCGGTGAAGTTCTATCCGATTCTCGGCTGGGTCGCGCTCGCGGCTTACCTCGCGATTTATCCCGCCATGTGGGTTTGGCTGTGCCAAAAGACCCGCAACGATTCTTCGTGGATCGGGCGCCTCGGGCACGCGCTGTTCTGCGCCGCCGCGTGGGTGGCCATGGAAATGATCGTCGCGCGCATGTTCAGCGGATTTCCATGGAATCTCCTCGGCGCCTCTCAATACCGCATGTTGCCGCTGATCCAGATCGCGTCGTGGGCGGGTGTTTACGGAGTGGCGTTCCTGGTGGTGTGGTTTTCGACGTCGCTGCTGAACGCGGCGGACGCCGCCCTTCGCGCACCCGGCGCCAAACATCTCTGGCTGCGCGAGATTTTCATCCCGATGTTGGTGGTGGCGATTGTTTACGGATTGGGTCTGCGCACCATCCGTCTCTCCGCCACACCTGAACGCACGGTGAAGATGGCGCTCATCCAACCAAGCATCCCGCAAACGATGATCTGGAATCCCGCGGACTCAGACGCACGCTTCGAAGAACTTCTGAAACTCAGCACCGCTGCAGTCACGAACAAGCCCGGGGTCATGATCTGGCCGGAAGCCGCCGTACCGAAGATGGTTCGCGATGATCGCGCCACACAACTCGCCATCTCCGATCTCGCGCGGACGAATCATATTTGGATCATCATTGGCAGCGACGATTTTGATTTTCGTGGAACCAACGCGATCTTCTTCAACAGCAGTTTTCTCGTGAGCCCGGAAGGCAAATTCGTTTCCACATACCGCAAGCGCCGGCTCGTCATCTTCGGTGAATACGTTCCGCTGCTCGATTGGCTTCCGTTCATCAAATACCTCACACCGATCACTGGCGGATTCACTGCGGGCGAAGAACCCGTCACGTTCGAGCTCGGCACGAACGGCCCGCGCACGTCGGTGCTCATTTGTTTCGAGGACACCTTCCCTCACTACGCACGCGAGCACGCGACCAACGATTTGGATTTCCTGGTTAACATCACCAACGACGGCTGGTTCGGCGAAAGCTCCGCGCAATGGCAGCAAGCCGCGTGTGCCGCCTTCCGTTCGGTCGAGAATGGATTGCCGCTCGTCCGCTGCGCGAACAACGGCATCACCTGTTGGATCGATGAGCACGGAGCGATGCGCGATGTCGGCTTCGACAATCCCAAAGACGTTTATCGTGCCGGAGTAAAGCTCGTGAACGTGCCGTTCGGCATCGCGCGCCAACGCACGTTCTACAATCGACACGGCGATGTGTTCGGGTGGGCCTGCGTGTTGATCGTTACAGGAACCATCCTGCCGATGTTGGTGAACAGCATCGCCAAACGCCGCCACAGAGGCCCAGCAACGCCGAGCAAACAGTGAAACTTTCTCTGTGTCTCTGAGCCTCTGTGGCCACCCCAGTCAGATCATGTGGCAGAACATCGCGTCGCGAAGCTTCGGCTCAAACCACGTGCTCTTGGGCGGCATGATCCCGCCCGCGTCGGCGATGACCATCAGGTCTTCGATGCTCGTCGGGAACATCGAGAACGCGCACGCGTATTCACCGCCCTGCACCAGCTTCTCCAGCTCCGCCGTGCCGCGAATGCCGCCCACGAAACCAATGTGCTTGCTCGTGCGCGGATCGTGAATTCCAAACAGCGGCGCCAGCACGAACTTCTGCAGCAACGTCACGTCCAGCTTCTCGATCGGATCCTTGGTCGCGGCGAACTGCGGACGGAAATTCAGCGAATGCCATGCGCCATCGAGGAACAATGAAAGCTCGTGCTTGCGCGTGGGCTTCGCGACCCCGCTGGTCCGCTTGATTACGAACACGGCGTCGAGCTTCTCGAACAACTGCCCGGAGGTAAGGCCGTTCAATTCCTTCAATACACGGTTGTAGGGAAGGATCTGCATCTGGTTGTGCGGAAAGATCACGCTGAGGAACTGGGCGCTTTCTCCCGCACCGTTGCGCCCTTGAAATACCCTCGCCGCCGCCGCGCTGCGATGATGACCGTCCGCAATGTAAAGCGCAGAAATTTTCGCGAACTCGCGCTCGATGACTTTGATGCTCGGTTCATCGGCGATGTTCCACGACGTGTGACGCACGCCATCCGCCGCAGTGAAGTCCACTTCCGGGTAATCTTGAATCTTGCGATTGATGAAGGCGTCGATCGGAACCGTCGCGCGATAGGTGAGGAACACCGGACCCGTTTGTGAACTCAACGTCTCGATGTGTTTCACGCGATCCTCTTCTTTGTCGATGCGTGTGAGCTCGTGCTTCTTGATCGTGCCGTCCAGATATTCCTGGCAACTCGCCGCCGCCACCAACCCGACCTGCGTGTGCGATCCCATGATCTGGCGATACAAATAAAAGTAAGGCCGCGCGTCCTGCTTCAGCGCGCCTTGCGAGATCAGTTTCTGGAAATTCTCGCCACCCTTCGCGTAAACCTCCGGCGAGTAAATATCCGTGCCCGGCGGCAGATCGATCTCCGGCTTGCTCACGTGGAGAAAGCTCAGTGGATTCGTCGCCGCCAGTGCGCGCGCTTCCTCGCTCGACATCACGTCGTAAGGCAGTTCGCAAATCTCTGCAGCCAGCTCAGGCCGGGGCCGCAGCGCGGCAAAAGGTTTTAACGTCGCCATAATCGAAGTGGCGGAAAGTAGAATCGGGCCGGTGCGAACGCACGTTGTTTTTAATCGCGTCCATGCAAGACACGTTGCAACTCCTGAGGATCGCGTGCGCCATGAAACAGTAGGACGAAGACGATGGCGCCTTCGAGGATTCGGAAGTAGAGCGCGTACGGAAAACGTTTGAGCAGGATTCGACGGAACTCTCCGTGCGCTTTCAAATACATCTCAGGGTTCTGTGCCGCAGCAGAAACCGCCGTGAAGAAGGCGTCCTGCACACGACTCCCAAGTCCCTGTTGCTCCTTCTCGTACCATTCAGCGGCATCTCGCAAATCGGTGAGAACTTGTGGCCGCAGCTCGAGGTGATACGTCACAACGCTTAGCTCAGTCGCTTTTTGAATTCCTCCAGCGACAACGCCGATTGCGGATCGCGCAAGTGCTCCTGCCATCGCTCTTCCAGCAGCCTCTTTTCCTCTGCCGAGACCGGCACATTCTTCGGCTCAGTCGCGATGGAATCCCAAAGTTCGCCCAGCAAGTGCAACTTCTCCTGCGTGCTCAACTGCTGAATCTGCGGAATATCAGCCAAAGTCATGGCGGAAGTTTATCAGCTCACGGCCGGGAACCAAGCGCCCGTTTAGCGCTCACTCCTTTTCCAGGCGACAAGCGCGGCCGCGCCAACGCAACCGAGCTGGCGCTGAAGGAAAATGCGCGTGGGCAGGATCGGGGCATGGTGGCCTTCAACCGTGGGTCACGATCGAAACGTGATCGCAGCAACCTCTGGCAGTGAAAAGGTCCGCTTGTCATCAAGGCAGTAAACCGCAGGCTCAGAAATCAGTCCCTCCCGGCCATGAACGAACAGTCAATGACTTCATGCTTCGCCATACTGGCGTCCCAAGCCGCCCTGTCGAGACAGCGCGGATCCGCGTGCGGTCGCGAAGTCTGCGAACAATCACAGGCTCTTGGAAGTGCGTGTGATTCCTATTTTTCCGGCTGGCCGTAATACGCTCCGGGACCGTGTTTACGGTTCCAGTGCTTGTTCAAAATCATCTCAGGCAATGGCTGCGCATTTGGATTCAGCGCCAACATTTCCAACGCCATCTGCGCGCAGGCTTCGAGCGCGATGGAGTTATCGAGCGCCTTCTGCGGTGTCTTGCCCCAGGTGAATGGTGCGTGCCCATGCAGCAACACGCCGGGCACATCGTCCGGGCTGACGCCGTGTTGCATGAAACATTCCTCGATGACCACGCCGGTGTTCGCTTCGTAACCGTTGTCGATCTCGGCCTTGGTCAACAAGCGCGCGACTCGCACCGTTCCACCAAAATGATCCGCGTGTGTGGTGCCGTAGCAAGGCAACTCACGCCCCGCCTGCGCCCATGCTGTCGCGTGCCGTGAATGCGTGTGCGCCACGCCGCCGATATTCGGAAACGCCCGGTAAAGATGCAGATGCGTTGGCGTGTCGGACGAAGGTCGCGCCTTGCCCTCGACGACCGAGCCGTCCGCAATCCTGACCACGACGATGTCGTCGGGTGTCAGTCTGGCATAGGCCACGCCGCTGGGCTTGATCGCCATGACGCCGGCCTTGCGATCCGCGCCGCTGACGTTGCCCCAGGTGAGAATGACCAGGCCGGAATCCACCAGCGCCTTGTTGACACGGCAGACTTCGGCCTTCAGTTCTTCGTATGCCATTTTAGCGCCTCGCCGTTTCGCGGATTTCGATGAGACCCTTCATCACGCCATATAGATTTCCATTCCACTGCTTGGTGCCGAACGCGTCGTGGAGTGTGCGGTAGAGCGTGTAGAGCTGGCGATAGACGGTGTGCGCCTTCGGATTCGGGTGATAAACCTTCGGCTTCAGGCCGGTCATCGCTTTTTGTGCGGTGGCGAAATTTTTGTAAACACCCGCCACGACCGCGGCGGCAACGGCGGAACCGAGAGCGCAAGTTTGCGCGGAACGGCTGATCATCATCGGACGGCTCGTGACATCGGCGTAAATCTGCATCGTCAGCGCGCTCTTCTCGGCGATGCCGCCGCAGTTTACGACTTGCTTCACCTTCACGCCGTATTCCTCGAAGCGGTTAATGATGGTCAGCGCGCCGAAGGCCGTTGCCTCGACGAGGGCGCGGTAAACTTCCGCGGGGTTCGTGTAGAGCGTCTGGCCTACCATGAGACCGGTGAGGCGCTGGTCCACAAGGATGGTGCGGTTGCCGTTGTTCCAATCGAGCGCGAGGAGACCAGATTCGCCGGGCTTGAGCTTCAACGCCTGTTCATTCAAGGCGGCGTGCGAAAGCTTTTCGCCGTGCGGTTGGATGTAGTTCACCCACCAATTGAAAATGTCGCCGACGGCGGACTGGCCGGCTTCGAGGCCGTAAGCACCGGGCAGCACAGATTCGGGAACGATGCCGCAAAGGCCGGGCACATCGGGCAATTTTTTCTTCAACGGCGCGGTCATGATGTCGCACGTCGAGGTGCCGATGATCTTCACCAGCGCGCCGGGAGCGATGCCGGATCCAACCGCGCCGAGGTGTGCATCAAACGCGCCGACCGCGACGGGAATGCCTGCGGTCAGGCCAAGTCGCTTCGCCCACTCGGGAGAAAGTTGGCCGGCGGCCTCACCGACATGGTGGCAACACGAAGGCAACGTCTCACGCACGTTCACGAGACGTTTATCGAGACTGCCCAGGAACTTCGCGTCTGGATAACCGCCCCAGGCATTGTGAAACATCGCCTTGTGACCGGCCGCGCAGATGCCGCGCCTCAACGCATCGGGAGCCGTGGTTCCGCAAAGCTCGGCGGGGATCCAATCGGCGATTTCAACCCACGTGTAAGCGGCCTTGAAAACGTCCGGCGCCACGCGCGCGCAGCGAAGAATCTTGGACCAAAACCATTCGCTCGAATACGTGCCGCCGCACTTGGCGACAAACTGCGGACGCATCTTCCTGGCGAGTGCGGTGATCTCAGCGGCTTCGGCGACACCTGTGTGGTCCTTCCAGAGCCACGCCATCGCGGCGGGGTTGTTGGTCCATTGCTTGTGCAGCGCGAGCGCGACACCATCCTTGTCGATTGGCATGGGCGTGCTGCCGGTGGTGTCCACGCCGAGGCCCACGACCTGTTCGGGCTTGAAGCCTTTGATGGACTTGCGCGCGGCGGAGAGCACCTGTTTGACGGTGGCGGCGGCACCGTCGAGGTAATCCGCCGGATGCTGACGCGCGAGATTTGGATCACGGCCCAGGATGACACCTTGGGTGCCGTGGGCGTAGTTCCAGACGGCGGTGGCGACTTCGGCGCCATTGGCGGCGTTGACGAGGAGGGCGCGAACAGAGTTCGTCCCGTAATCCAGTCCGATGGTGTATTGAGTTGGCATTCTAATTCTTGATTTTGAGCCGCAGCACGGTCAGCGAATTTGCCGGGTATGCGTAGCTGAATTGCGGCGCGGAGATTTTGAATTTTGTTTCTTTCGGGAAAACTCTGCGCGGCGCGAACAACTCTGCGTAAAGCCCGCCGTCCGCGCCGAGGTTGATGTCCTCAAAAAAAACGCCCCACATCGCACGGTTGATCGGCGTGCCCGGATGGTCCGCTTGAACTGTCAGCGTGGCCGCCGTCGAAGCATTAGGGGCGACTGTGAGCAAAATGCTCGCGGCGAGAACGATGACGAGCCGGAGCAAGTTTGTGCTTCGGTATCTTGCATTCATGAAATTACTCCTTCAGCCAGACCTGTGATTTCGTTGCCCCGCGATTCAAGCGCGCGTAATTCGGAATGGCGAGCAGCGGGCTCCCGTCGCTCCATTTGCCTTTGATGGTCAGCACGCCACCGAGCAGGTCACCGCGCCATTCGGTCGCGAGCGATTTCAAATCCGGCGCAAGATTCAGATTCGGCTGGTCAAGCGCCTCCACGTTGTAAATCAAAGGGCCATAACGAAGTGCGATGCGACCGCGATCCGCGGCGATGCGCTCGTCGGCCTTCACGACTTGGATTTCCATCGGCAACACGAGATCGATCGTGTCGCCCGTTTTCCATTCGCGCGTGATCGCGGCGTAGCCATTTTGAATCTTCGGCGAAATCTTCTTTCCGTTCACTGCAAGCGACTTCAGTCCGCTGATCGACGGCGTCGACTTGTAAAGTTCGCTCGTCGTGCGATCCGGCACGCGAACGAACACGGTGAATCTCTTCGGCTGCTTCGGATTCACTGTGATGGCGACGTTGCCGCTCCAGGGATAATCCGTCTTCTGAATCATTTCCACGTCCGTGCCGGCCACGCGCTCGACGTTGATAGCGCTGCCAATGAACAGATTCACGAAGATGCCCGCATCGCTCTTCACGTAAGTCCACGTCGGGATCATCAGCAAGGTGCGCGGGATGTTGCCGACGCAGCACGGGCAGCCGTGCCAATCATAGCGCGGCTTGGTTTCGGTGAGCGGATTGTCGTAGTAAAAATTCCTGCCGTCGAGGTCGAGGGAGCCGAGCAGCGCGTTGAACATCGTCTCCTCGTAGAGATCGGCGTATTTCGCGGCGTGATAAGCGAGGTTCATCTTGTATTGGAAGAAGATCAGCCCGCAGCTCGAACACGCTTCGTTGTAGGCTTCGTTGCGCAATGAAAAGTTCGGGCCGAACCCTTCGGAGGTTTCGCCGCTGCCGATGCCGCCGGTGACGTAATATTTCTTGTTGATGAGATTGTCCCAGAGCGACAGCACGGCGCTCTGGTAATCCGTGTCATGCGTTTCCGCCGCCACGTCGGACATGGCAGAGAAATGGTAGGCCGCGCGCACGGCGTGACCGACGGCTTCGTATTGCTGCTGCACCGGAACGTGGCTTTGGTCGTATTCGCTGCCGTTGCGCCGGCAATCGAGCAGGAACTTTGCGAGCGCCACGTAACTGTCGCCATGACCCGCGCCCTCCATGTCGTTCACGAAACGACCGAATCGTACCAAACCCTGCTCCATCTGCTGGTGACCGTCATACCACTCTTTTTTCCCCGGCCCGATATTCGCCACCCAGCAGTCGGCAAGGTTCTTCGCCGCATTGTAAAGCCGTTTGTCCGTGCCGCCCGTGAGTGTGTAATGGTTGATGGCCGACTCGATGAAATAGCCCGCGACATAGCCTTCGTGATTTGCGCGCTGTGCTGGATTCCAGCGCGACGGCCAGCGCTTACGGTCTTCGAGCGTGTAGGCGGTTTGCAGGTAGCCATCCGGCTCCTGTGCGGCGAGGATTTTGGGAATCCAATCTTCCAGCGTCGCCTTCATCTTTTCCCGCGCGGCGAGGATTTCCTTGTCGCCCTGCGCGTCCACCATCAGCGCGATGCACATGGCCTCGACGGTTTGATGCACCCAGGCGTTGGCAAAGACGTAGCCCTTTTGCCGCGCGTGCGGTTCGCCGCGCAAAGCCTTCGCCGCCTCAACAAAATTGTCGATGCCGCCCTGTCCCTGAGTGAGGTTGGTGCGGTTGATCTGTTCAATGCAGTGCGGAATCCAGTTCACAATCTGCGCTTTCGCCCGTGCGTTCCAAAGCGGGCTGTTGATCTTGTATGGCTTGGTGTAGACAACTTCGAGGCGGTTGCTCGGGGGCGGCGTCATGACTTTGACCCGCAGCGAGGACGACGCGGCGAGCTTCCGTTCACCCGCCGTCAGCTTCAAAACGTATTCGCCCGGCTTCGAGAAAGTCGCCGTGGTGACGTTGGTGCGAGCATCCGCAAAGTTGACCCGGCCCGGTCCAGATTCCTTGCTCCATGAAACCTTCGCCGTGGAATCCTGCTTCAAGGATTTCACGGAGCCGGCGAGATACGTTTTGCCACCCAGCATCACGGCGCGATCCAAACCGGCCATTACCCTCGGTGGAAATTCCGGTGACTTGCCGGAATCCAAGACGCGCCACTCGATAACCCCGGTGGAAAATGTTTCGTTGCCATCCATCTCCAATCGCAACTTCGCCGTCGTCACTTCGGTGAACGTGGTCACATTGAACTTGTCGCCCGCAATGCCGAGACCATCGGCGTTCGTGACCTCGATGAAGTTTTTTCCGTCCCAGAATTTCAGTCGGCAAGCCTTCGGCAGCCGCACGCCGCGTTGGTCATCCCACCAATAAACTTCGATCTGCTTCGTGCTGACCGGCTGCGACCAGTCGTATTCCACCCACTGCGTGCCCCTGCGCGGCCAGTTGCCATAGGAACCGTGACGGTCGTCGCGGGCATTTCGCGGAGTGAAACCGTCTTTCAACGCCTCAACAGTCGTGTCACCGGAAACGTGAGAAGCCGAGGCCGCTGCGACAACCGCGAGATTTGCCGGCGTGCCGGAATTCTGCGCGCGCACGCCGACGGCAAGCACGGCAACGAGTATGAACGCGCCGAAGCGCGAATTGTCGATTCGCATAAGTGATCTATTTTTCGGCGTTCAACCGCAGCACGGTGAATGAATTTCCAGGGAACGCGCGGGTGAACTTCGTGCCGCTGATCGTGATCGTCTCGGTCTTCGGGGCAACTTTCGTTGGCTCCTCCAACGTGTTTTCGTCCTTTGGATTTCCGCTCGTGAGAACAATCGCCTGCGCGCTGCCCGCCAGCTTTTCTGCGCCTCCGAGATCAATTTCCGTCTCCGTCGGCGTCGCGGCGCTATTCACGACTTTGACGATGATGTCTCCGCTCTTCTGGTCACGCGTCGCGCTGGCAAAAAGGCTCTTCACGGTGCGGCGCGTGCTCTTGATTTCGTGAACCAACTTGCCGTCGAGCGAGCACTTCACACTGTCGCCGCTGACTTCGACTTTGATGTCATACCAGCGTCCCGTCTCGATGCGGCCACGCTTCGGATCGAGCGTCTCGCCGATCTCGACACCGTGACGGCTGTTCTCCCAGCCACCAAGATTCCACCACGAGCGGTCTTCGTCGTCGCCGTTGTGGAAGAGAATGAGAAACCCTTCGCGCCCCGAAATCTTCCGCGCCTTCAGCTCCATCGTGTAATCTGTCCACGAACGATCGCCAGCGAGCGCGCGCACGAATTCGCGGCCTGCATTCGTCTGCTTCAGCACGCCGCTTTCGACGGCCCAGTTGCCGCCGCCGAGTTTCTTCCAGCCTTTCGAATCTTTGCTGAAGTCCGATGAGAGCAGCACTTTCCCATCCGGCGCGGTGACTTTAATGTCCTTGAACTCCGCGCTCGTGTTCCATGTACCGACGCCGATGCCGCCACTCGGCAACGGTTCCTCGGTGGTGCCCGCCTCGACGCTTGTGGGCAACGTCACGGTGCCTCGGTGTTCCGCGAACAGTTTCTGCACGTAGTAACTCGGGATGCCGAACCAGCGTGAACTGTCGAAGTTAATGAGATTGATCGGCCAACGCTTGTGGTTCGCATTGCAGAAGAGCGGCGCGTAAGCGGCCATGGTAACAATGTCAGAGTTGCGTTCCATCCCGGTCATGAACGCCGCTTCGCCAATGGCACCACGGAGATTGCCCAGACCTGCGTTGCGCGTGACGGCATACTCGCCGACAAAAATCTTCGGACCGTTACGATCGTAGTTGTCGTATTTGTCCGCGTGCTGCATGAACCACTCGGGCTTGTCGTAGTAATGCTCGTCCACAATGTCGGGCATCGGCTCCTTCGGATATGCGCCGAGCCAATGGTTCGCCAGGAGTTGCATCTCGGGATACTTCGCCTTGATCGCCTTCACGAAGAGGGGCCAGCGCTGCGCGTAAGCCGGGCCACCATTCTCGTTGCCGATCTCCATATATTTCAGGTTGAAGGGCGCGGGATGACCGTTCTTCGCCCGCAAGCCACCCCACACCGAATTCGTCGGACCGTTCGCGTATTCGATCGCATCGAGCGCGTCCTGAACCCATTGATCCATGACGTCCATCGGCGCGTTCTCGCGATGCGACATGCCGACGTTGATGCAGAAGAGCGGCTCGGCGCCAAGGTCTTCCGCCATTTGCAGATACTCGTGAAAGCCGACACCGTGCGTGGCGTTGTAACCCCAGATGTTGAACAACGAGGTCCGCACATCCACGGCGCCGACGGTTTTCTTCCAGTTGTACATTCGCGACATGTTTTCACCTTCGACCCAGCAACCGCCGGGGAAGCGAAGGAATGCGGGCTTCAACGCGCCCATCGCTTCGGCGAGATCGGGACGCAGCCCATGATTCTTCCAGGTCTTCGTCGGGCTCAGCGAAACCATGTCGAGGAAGAGCGTGCCCCTGCCGGAGAGATCCAGTTGAAGATGCGCCTTCGAATCGGTGTCAGCAGACGTAAGATCGAGGGTGTAATATTTCCAACCGCCGCTGATTCCTTTGACCTCGCCGCTCGCAAGCTCCTTCCCTGCCGCAAGAATTTTCACGGCCACGGATCCGCTGAAACCATTCGTCGCGCGGACCGCGAATTTGAAAACGTAGCTCTCGCCCTTCACGATGTTCATGCCGTAATAGCCGTCGTTCACGAGTGACGCGCTGCCATCAAGCTTCACACGCAGGCTGTGGCGATTGAGCGGATTCAGCGGGCCGCTCGAATCGATCGCGATCTCGCTTTTCGCGTCGGGCGCGGTGGTGATCTTCCAATTGTCCGGTTGTTCACTGTCTTCGAACGAGCGATTGCGCACGAGCTCCGGGTACACCCCACCGTCAGTCGAGAGGTTAATGTCCTCGAAAAAGATTCCCCACAGCGCCGGCGAAACAGAATGGCCGGGCTTATCGGCTCGAATGGAAATTTTCGCGCCAGCGGCGAACAGGTTGAGGGCAACGACGGCGAGTAGACTAATCGTCAGGAATTTTTTCATAATATATTTGGGATGCGCACCGGCCCCCATTCGGCGCGCGAGTTCAGATCATGCGACAAAACCATTCTTCAAACCGTAGGCGACTTCGTTCCATTCCAGTTCCTGGCGGAGCTGGCGAACCTTTGTGTCGGCATCGATCACGACGAGTTCGATGCCGGACATGGCGGCGAAGTCTTCGAGCATCTCCGTCGTGACCACTTGGCTGAAACCCGTGTGATGCGCGCCACCCGCGTAAATCCAGCTCGCGCACGCGACTTCGAAGCTCGGCTTCGGAATCCAGAGTGCGCGGGCCACGGGCAGTTTCGGCATCGCGTGCTCGGCGGCGACGCAATCCACTTCGTTGACGAGGAGGCGGAAACGGTTGCCGAGATGTACGAGCGACGCGTTAAGACCAGCGCCAGCGGGCGTGTTGAACACTAGCCGCGCGGGGGCGGCCTTGCCTCCGATGCCAAGCGGATGGACTTCCAGTGACGGTTTGCCGTCCGCGATGCTCGGGCAGATCTCCAGCATGTGCGAACCGAGCACGAGCTTGTTGCCGGGTTCGAGATGGTAGGTGTAATCCTCCATGAACGACGCGCCGCCTTCGAGGCCGGTGGCCATGATTTTCATGGCGCGAACCAGGGCGGAGGTTTTCCAATCACCTTCGCCAGCGAAGCCAAAGCCGGCGGCCATCATGCGCTGCGAGCCAACGCCGGGGAGTTGTGCGAGGCCGTGCAAATCTTCAAACGTGTCGGTGAAACCTTTGAAGCTGCCTTCGGTGAGGAACTGGTGCAAACCAAGCTCAATGCGCGCGGCTTCGCGGACGGATTTGTGCCGCTTGCCGCCCTTGCGGAGATCGGGCGTCATCGTGTAGGTGGCTTCGTATTCTTTGCAGAGCGTGTCCACTTGTTGCTCGGAAATAGCGTTCACTCGTTGAACGAGATCGCCGACGCCGTGGGTGTTGACGGAGAAACCAAACTTCATCTGCGCGGAGACTTTGTCGCCTTCGGTCACGGCCACTTCGCGCATGTTGTCGCCGAAGCGAACGAACTTTCCACCCTGCCAGTCATGCCACGCCGCCGCCGCGCGCGCCCATGCGCCGAGCTTCGCCTGCACGCCCGCATCCTGCCAGAATCCAACAACGACCTTGCGGTCCTTGCGCAGACGGGTCCAGATGAAGCCATGCTCGCGGTCACCGTGTGCGGCCTGGTTCATGTTCATGAAATCCATGTCAATCGTGGCCCACGGGATATCGCGATTGTATTGCGTGTGCAGATGCGCCACCGGCTTGCGAAGCTGCTTGAGACCGTTGATCCACATCTTCGAAGGCGAGAATGTGTGGCACCAGGTGATGAGGCCGATGCAGTTCTTTGCGTTGTTGGCGCTCTGGCAAAGCTCGGTGATCGCATCCGGCGAAACCATCACGGGCTTGAACACGACCTTGACGGGGATGGACTTGGCGGCGCTCAGGCTCTTGGCGATTTCCTGCGAATGTCGCGCGACGGCCTTGAGGGTTTCCGGGCCGTAGAGATGCTGGCTGCCGGTGACGAACCAGACTTCGAGTTGCTTGAAATGAATCATGAGATTGTCAGAGGAACTTTGCCGAACTTTCGGAGCGCGATTTCACGATTGTTGCCGACACTCTGTCTCTATCATTCCCAGCAGTCGAGATATTTCTTGCTTAAGTTAAGTAATGCGTTAGAAACCACGAATCATCACCGAGAACCATCAGGATTATGAAACTGCAAAAGCTCTTATCGTTCGCCTTCAACATCGCCGCAGTTCTGGTAATGACCAGTTGCGGAAAGAAGGAGGGTGATGCTTCAACGCCGACCGCCGGCGGTGCGACAAAGAAGAAACTCAAGCTCGCGTTCGTATCCAACAACGCTGCGACATTCTGGACCATCGCCCGCTCCGGGTGTCAGGACGCCGAGAAGGCTTTGGGAAATGTGCAGGTTGATTTCCGCATTCCATCGACGGGCAGCGCTGCGGAGCAACAGCAAATCCTCGACGACCTGGTGGCCAAGGGCGTGGATGGCATCGCCGTCAGCCCGATTGACCCGGCGAACCAGACCACGTTTCTCGACAAGATTGCTGGCCAGACGTTGCTCATCTGCCATGACAGCGATGCCCCGGCGAGCAAGCGCGTTTGCTACATCGGCACCGACAATTTCGGGGCTGGAGTTGAAGCGGGAAAGCTCATCAAGGAAGTCCTGCCCAACGGCGGCAAGATCATGGTTTTCGTCGGCTATGCGGACGCGCAGAATTCGAAGGAGCGTTTCGGCGGTATCAAAAAAGAACTCGAAGGCTCGAAGGTCCAGATCATGGATCTCCGCACCGACGACACCGACACCGTCCGCGCCCAGAAGAATGCCGAGGACACTCTCGTCACGCATCCTGACGTCGCCTGCCTTGTCGGACTCTACAGTTACAATGGCCCCGCCATCCTGAACGCCGTTCGTGCCTCCGGCAAAAAGGGCCAGGTCAAGATCGTCTGCTTCGATGAAAATGACGAAACCCTTCAGGGTGTTGCTGCCGGGGAAATTTACGGCACTGTCGTCCAGCAGCCCTACGAATTCGGCAAGCAAGCCATCACGAAAATGGCGCAGTACCTCGGCGGTGATACGAACGCTCTTGCGGGTGGCAAACAGATTGTCCCGACCAAGAACCTGAAGAAGGACGACGTGGCGGCGTTCCAAGCCAACTTGAAGAAGATTCTCGGCAAGTGAGTTGAAAACGATTTGCCCGGTGCTGAACACACTTCGGCACCGGGCCACTCTCCAAATCTGGATCACCCATGCCTGACACCCCACTTCTCGAAATGCGCGGCATCGGCAAGCGCTTCCCCGGCGTGGTGGCGCTCGACAACGTCAGCCTCTCCGTCGGCAAGGGCGATGTGCTGGCGCTTTGCGGCGAGAACGGCGCGGGCAAATCCACCTTGATGAAGATACTCGGCGGCGTCTATCAGCCGGACGAAGGCCAGGTGCTCGTGGATGGACAGCCGGTGAAGATCAACAACGTCACCGACGCGATGAAACTCGGCATCGCGTTCATCCACCAGGAACTCAACGTCCTCGACAATCTCGACATCGCTGCAAACGTCTTCTTGGGTCGCGAGCCTCTGATCGAGCCGTTCAAGCTGATCAACCGACGGAAAATTCACGCCGACACCGAGCCTTACTTGAAGCGTCTCGGCCTCGACATCGCCAGCGACACTAAGTTGCGCGACCTTTCCATTGCCCAGCAGCAGATGGTCGAGATCGCCAAGGCCATGTCGCTCAATGCGCGCATCATCATCATGGACGAGCCCTCGTCCAGCCTCACGCTCACCGAAACCGAGTGCCTGCTCAAACTGGTTTGCGAACTCAGCGGGCAAGGTGTCAGCATCATCTACATTTCACACCGTCTTGGTGAGATCGAGCACTGTGCCGATCGCGTCGCGGTATTGCGCGACGGCAAAAACGCCGGCGAACTCAATCACGATGAAATCAGCCACGACCGAATGGTCGGCTTGATGGTTGGGCGCGAGATCAAGAGCTTCTACGTCCAGTCCGAGGCGAAGCAGACGCCGGGCTTTCTCAAAGTTCGCGACGCCCGCTCCAGCCGATATCCAACCGAAAGCGTCTCCTTCGACGCGGCGAAGGGCGAGATTCTTGGCTTCGCTGGTCTCGTTGGCGCGGGTCGGTCCGAGATCGCCAAGGTTCTTGTCGGCCTTGATGAGCAAGGGTCTGCCGAGGTTTCGCTCGGTGGTGAATCACTTTCCATTTCGTCGGCTCGCGATTCGATTCGTCATGGGATTTACCTCGTGCCCGAAGACCGGCGTGGCGAAGGGCTGATCGTCGGCATGACCGTGCGCGAGAACATCACGCTGCCCGATTTGCCAAAGTACGCCCGCGCCGGATTGATCCAGCGCGATCGCGAAGAGCGCGTGTCGAAGGAGCAGGTCGAGTCGCTCAAGGTCAAGACGCCGACCATCGAGGCGCTGATCCGCAACTTGAGCGGCGGCAACCAGCAGAAAGTCGTCATCGGCAAATGGCTCGCGATGGGGCCCAAGGTGTTGATCCTCGACGAACCGACGCGCGGCATCGACGTCGGTGCGAAGTCGGAGATTTACAAACTCATGCGGACACTCGCCGGAAACGGCGCGGTGATTCTCATGATCAGCAGTGACATGGAGGAAGTGCTCAACGTCAGCGATCGCGTGGCCGTGATGCACGAGGGCCGAATCACCGGCGTGCTCGACCGCGCCACCTGTAACGAAGAAAACATCATGCAGCTCGCGACCGGCCGTTCAGTGGCCAGCGCCAGGCCCGCATTTGCCGCTTAACTCCGTTTCAAGATGAAGAAAGAACTCGGACTGCTTGGCCTGCTGGTCCTGCTGTGCCTGGCGGTGTGCGGTGTTGAACTTGGTAAGCAACTCCATGCGGGCGCCACCATCAGCCAGCTCGAATTGCCGCGCTTCCTTTCGCAGACCAATCTCACCAACACCGCCAATCTCATCGGGCTGTTTGGGATCTTCAGTATCGGCATCGGTCTCGTGATCATCACCGGCGGGATTGATCTTTCCGTAGGCTCCATGTGTGCGCTCGTAGGCGTGCTGCTGGCGATGGCGCTAAGTGAATGGCATTGGCCCTGGCCTCTGGCGGTTGGGGTTGCCCTACTGATTCCGATGTTGCTCGGCTGGGCGCATGGCTGGCTCATTACGCGGATGAAGATGCAGCCGTTTATCGTGACGCTGTGCGGCTTGCTGATCTACCGAGGCGCAGCGCGTTACCTGGCGGGTGACGCAACGAAAGGTTTCACCGCCGCGCGAGGCATCGACGCGTTGCGCTCGCTGACAAGCGGCAAGTTCCTGGGCATACCGATGCCGTTCGTGATGTTGATCGTCATAGGAGTGATCATGTGGGTCGTGCTGCACCGTTCAGTGTACGGTCGCTATCTGTTCGCCGTCGGTCGCAATGAGGAGGCCGCGCGTTTCTCCGGCATCAACACCCGCCTCATCATCGCTGGCAGCTACGTGCTGGCGGGATTGCTCGCCGGCATCTCGGCCATCTGTTTCGCATTCTACACGAACTCGATCTCACCCTCGAATCACGGCAACTTCTACGAGCTTTACGGCATCGCCGCTGCGGTGCTGGGCGGCTGCAGCTTGCGCGGCGGGGAAGGCTCGATCCTCGGCATAGTCATCGGCACGACGCTTTTGCTCGTGCTGCAGAACCTGGTGAACCTTCTGGAAATTTCCAGTTCGTTGAACTTCGCGGTGATGGGCTCGGTCGTGCTGGTGGGAGTGCTCGCTGACCAGATCCTGCAGAAGCGCCGGCTGAAAACCCAGGGAGCGCGTCATTAGCTGAGTTGCCGCTCGCCGTGAACCGGCACGAGCAATCGATCGATGCCCGCCGCCACCAAACCTGCAATGCGCCGGTGCGGGGCGCTTTCGCAACTTACCTTGCCAAACCGTCCCCATAACGCGCCCTTCTCCACGGCTGCGGCGAGATGCTTCATCACTTGCGGCGGCATCTCACCGAGACTTCCCGTCACCACGAGACGTTGCAGGCCGAGGACATTCAGCGAGCCGGCGATGATGTTGGCCGCCGCGTCCAGACTTTCCTCGAGCCATGGTTGGATGCCGTGAGAACGGATGTGGGCCAGCATGGCGGACCATTCTTCCGGCTGGCCGCGATTCGCTTCCACAAAACTGCGCAACAAGCCGGCCCGCGAAAGCCGCGTTTCGAGACACCCCGTCGCGCCGCAACCGCATTGGCGATGGTTGCCGTCGATGGGCGTATGTCCGAATTCGGCGTTGAGTGGCAAAGTGCTGCAAAACAGGCGACCGCTCTCAATGATCGCGCCGCCCACGCCCTGCCCAAAATCTGCCAGCAGAAAATCCTGGTTCTTGGGATCGGCGTAGAGATGTCCCAACGCCGCGGCGCGATTCTCTTGAATCAGCAAGGCCGGCGCTTTCCAAACCTGGCGAAGCAACGCGGGCAAATCCACGTTCTCGGACCAGTGCATGTTCGGCGAAAAAAGAATTTTGCCCGCATCCTCGTTCACGATGCCCGGCGCACTGACCAGCACGCCCCACAAATCGCGCGTGGCGAGTTGCGATGCCGCCTTCCTGATTTCACGCAGCCAGCCCTGCGCGGAATCCGTGGTCGGCACCACCAGTTCCCAGCGGTCTTCCACCGGGGCACCCACCGGCACGAGCGCAATGCTGGTTTCGATCACGTCAAACTGAATGACGAGAAACCGCGGCTTGGAGGTATCGAGCCGCACCATCCGGCCCGGCCGGCCCGCCTGCCGAGGTGAAGTCTCCGTGTCGATCAACTCCTCCACCACGTCCGACTCGATCAGTTCGTCGATGATCTTGCCACACGTCGGCTCGCTGATGCCCGCGACTTTCGCCATCTGCGCTCGCGACGCCGCGCCCATTCGCATCAGCAAGCCCACCAGCGTGCGTTCGTTGGCGCGGCGCAGCGAGGAAGGAATCGCCCGAGGTTTCGCGTTATTCATGCAGATGCGGCAGGTTAGTTTTAAGGGCTGGTTAGGGCCAGTCCGGCCTGGGCGTCTGGTGTGATGAGTAATGGCAGTTCGTTATGCGTAGTGCTTGAGTTTACAGGGCTCAATCATGGGTTACGCGAGATCGAAGCGATCAAGGTTCATCACCTTGTTCCAGGCCGCGACGAAGTCGTGAACGAATCTCTTCTCCGCGTCGCAGCTTCCATAGACTTCAGCCAGTGCGCGGAGTTGGGAGTTTGAACCGAAGGCAAGATCAACGCGCGTGCCAGTCCACTTGACTGCACCCGTTTTGCGATCACGTCCTTCGAACACATCTGCGTCCTGCGAGACCGGCTTCCACTCCGTTCCCATATCGAGCAGGTTCACAAAGAAGTCGTTGGTCAGCGCCTCCGGGCGCTTGGTGAAGACGCCATGCTGCGTACCGCCGGCGTTGGTTTTCAGGACGCGCATGCCGCCGATGAGCGCCGTCATTTCGGGCGCGGTCAGGGTCAGCAATTGCGCCTTATCCACCAGCAGCGCCTCGGCCGATATGGTGTATTTGCCTCTGAGGTAATTGCGGAAGCCGTCGGCGATGGGTTCGAGCACGGCGAAGGATGCCGCATCGGTTTGCTCCTGAGACGCGTCCATGCGACCCGGCGTGAACGGGACCGTGACGGAGTGACCCGCGTTCTTTGCCGCCTGCTCAATGCCTGCGCAACCCGCCAGAACAATCACGTCTGCGAGCGAAACCTTCTTGCCGCCAGAGGTTGTGCTGTTGAACGCGCTCTGGATTCCTTCCAGCGTATCGAGCACCTTGGCCATCTGTGTGAGTTGGTTGATGGCCCAAAACTTCTGCGGCGACAGCCGAATACGCGCACCGTTCGCACCCCCGCGCTTGTCGGAGCCACGGAACGTGGACGCCGACGCCCAGGCGGTCGACACCAGTTCCGAGACAGTCAGACCGGAAGCGAGCACCTTGGCTTTAATTGCGGCGATGTCCTGCGCATCGATCAACGGGTGATTCACCGAGGGAATGGGATCCTGCCAGATGAGTTCTTCGGCAGGCACCTCGGGCCCGAGGTAAAGCGCACGCGGCCCCATGTCGCGGTGCGTGAGCTTGAACCAAGCCCGGGCGAACGCATCCGCGAATTGATCCGGATTCTCCATGAAGCGCCGTGAAATTTTCTCGTAGGCAGGATCGAACCGCAGGGCGAGGTCGGTGGTCAGCATGGAAGGCGCGATGCGCTTCGACTTGTCGTGGGCATGCGGCACCGTGCCGGCGCCGTCGCCGTTCTTCGGCGTCCATTGATGCGCACCGGCCGGGCTCTTCGTCAGCTCCCATTCGAAGCTGAACAGATTCCAGAAAAAGTTGTTGCTCCACTTCGTCGGCGTGGAGGTCCAGGTGACTTCCAGGCCGCTGGTGATCGTGTCGCCGCCCCTGCCCCCGCCGAAGCTGCTCTTCCAGCCGAGTCCCTGCTCCTCGAGACCCGCCGCTTCCGGCTCCTTCCCCACATGGGACGCGGGACCGGCGCCGTGGGTCTTGCCGAAAGTGTGACCACCAGCAATCAGCGCCACCGTCTCCTCGTCATTCATCGCCATGCGAGCGAAGGTCTCGCGG
The DNA here is from genome assembly GCA_038205745.1 of Verrucomicrobiota bacterium. Taxonomy (GTDB): domain Bacteria; phylum Verrucomicrobiota; class Verrucomicrobiia; order Limisphaerales; family SIBH01; genus JANNGC01. The sequence continues at coordinate 47,020 of JBBRBM010000016.1, forward strand.
ATGTCGCGCGCCGAGGCGACCGGATCAGGATTGCCGTCCGGACCTTCCGGATTGACATAGATCAGGCCCATCTGCACCGCGGCCAGCGGATTTTCCAGGTTGCGCCCGTGCATCTTCCCATCCGCCGTGTCGTCGGACACGAGCACCGCGCCCTCCTTCTCAACGCCCTCGGAACCGTGGGCGTAGCGAATGTCGCCGCCCAGCCAGGTGGTCTCGCGGCCCCAATAGACGTCGTGATCCGGCTCCCATGTATCCACGCGACCGCCGCCGAAACCGAACGTTTTGAAGCCCATCGTTTCCAGCGCGACGTTCCCCGTGAGGATCATCAGGTCGGCCCATGAAATCTTCCGGCCATACTTCTGTTTGATCGGCCAGAGAAGGCGACGCGCCTTGTCCAGGCTCACGTTGTCCGGCCAACTGTTGAGCGGGGCGAAGCGCTGCTGCCCCCTGCCACCACCGCCGCGACCGTCACCGGTGCGGTAGGTGCCGGCGCTGTGCCACGCCATGCGAATGAACAAAGGCCCGTAATGGCCGAAGTCCGCCGGCCACCAGTCCTGCGAGTCGGTCATCAGCGCCGCGAGATCCTTCTTCAAAGCCGCATAGTCGAGGCTCTGGAACTCTTGCGCGTAGTCGAAGTCCGCACCCATCGGATTGGACTTGGCGGAGTGCTGGTGCAGGAGTTCGACCTTCAACTGGTTTGGCCACCAGTCGCGGTTGGTGGTGGCGGGGGCGGTGGCGCCGTGGTGGAAGGGGCATTTGGATTCGGTTGACATGGTCTTTTTCCTTTAAGAATTCTACGGACGAGTTGTCAGTGTTCGCGACATCCACGCTGGCGGTCAACTTTTGGTTGAATGGAATTTACTTTTTACCGCGTGCGAAACGTCCAACGAACGTGATGTCGCTTTTCTTCCCTTCGCGTTTCCCAGGTCTCGTCTTGAACGTTCGAACCTTGATTCGATCTCTGGGCGCGTTTCTTGCCTGCTTGTTCGCCGTTGTCGCTGGCGCTCAAGAGCCCAAGGTGGATGCCGCTGGTTACGCACGCTGGAAGAATGGTCCGCCCGCGGGCGAGGATTATTTTCCGATCGCCGTCTGGCTCCAAAACCCGCGCAACGCTGATCGTTACAAAGCAGCAGGCATTAATCTCTACGTCGGGCTTTATGGCGGCCCGACTTCGAACCAACTCGCCCAATTGAAGCGGGCCGGCGTCTCGGTTGTTTGCGGACAGGGGCGCGGTATGGAATTCAAGGACGATCCGACCATCGTCGGATGGATGCATGGCGATGAACCCGACAATGCGCAGTCGCTCGGCACGGGCAAAGGTTACGGCCCGCCGATTCTCCCGGAGAAAATAGTGCGCGATTACGAACGGATGCGTGCCGCGGATCCATCACGGCCCGTGCTGCTGAATCTCGGGCAGGGCGTCGCCTATGATAACTACATCGGCCGCGGCGTGCGGCGAAATCATAGCGAGGATTATCCGCAATACATCGAGGGCTGCGATATCGCGTCGTTCGACATTTACCCGGTGGTGCATGAAAAGCCGGAGATCGCAGGCAAACTCGAATTCGTCGCGAAAGGAGTCGAACGCCTCCGCGGCTGGGCCGGGCCCGAAAGGCTCGCGTGGAATTGCATCGAATGCACTCACATCAGCAACGAGGAAAAGAAAGCCACACCGCAGCAGGTGCGCGCGGAAGTCTGGATGTCGCTCATCCACGGCTCACGCGGATTGATCTATTTCGTGCATCAGTTCAAGCCCACGTTCCGCGAGGCCGCGTTGCTGGAGGATGCCGAAATGCTCGCCGCAGTGACTGGCATCAACCGGCAGATTCACGAACTCGCTCCGGTGCTGAACAGTCCATCGATCACGAATGGTGTCACGGTGGTTTCATCCGCCGCCGACGCGCCGATCGCGTGGATGATGAAGCAGCGTGGCGACGCGACTTATCTTTTTGCGATCAACATGCGCAACAAACCGACACGCGGAACCTTCTCGTTCCGTGAATTGCCGGTGAACGCAACGGTGGAGACATTGGGTGAGTCGCGTCCTCTCAATATCACGCGCCGAGAATTCTCAGATGATTTCGCCGGCTACGAAGTGCATCTCTATCGCGTGCGCGCAAAATAGATTCTGTGCTGAAACATTCGCAGAGCCGCCGGCAAACGAGTTCCTCGCTTGGTAATTGCCCTCGCACAGCCTCACCCTAGCCTTTCGCGCATGACCACAGACGAGTGCAAGTGCCGCTCCCATGCCCGGCTGAAATGTTTCTCTGCTCTCAGCGCATTGGTTCTCACTTTTGTTTCGATCGCTGTTTCCGCCGGGTTGACGTCTGCACCCATTGGCTCCGCTCAGATTGCTCCGTCTTCCGAACACCCTGTGGGCTGGCGCGGCGGCGGGACGGGACGGTATCCCGGTGCGACGCCGCCGACATCGTGGGGGCGCACAACGAACGCGAACGGTTACGCGACCAAGGGCATCGTCTGGATGGCACCGTTGCCGAACATCGGTGTCGGTATGCCGATAGTGGTGGGCGACAAAATCTTTCTCACTTCGGAAGTCTCCGACTTGGTTTGCCTCGACAAACAAACGGGCCGCGTCCTCTGGATTCGTTCCAACTCAGAGTTCGAGGGATTGAGCGAGGCCGATCCAAAGACCAATTCAGCTTACGCGGAGAAGTTGATTCCGTTGGCCTCGGAACTGGCGAATGCGAATGCGGAGGCCGTCACGGCGCTCAACGCTTGATTGTCCAACGCCACAACAACGGCGGCCGTTTGCTCCCCGGACCCGGTGCTCAAGCGGAAACGCGATCTGGAAAAGAAAATCCAGGACGAGCAACTTGCCATCGACAAGAAAGCTTTTGCGCGCTACTGGGGCCAGGCCGTCTTCGGTTTCGCCGGACAGACGCCGACGAGCGACGGCAAGCACGTCTGCGTTTTCTTCACCACCGGCGTCGCCACGTGCTACGACCTCGACGGCAACCGGCAATGGATCACGCGCGGCAGCGGTAGCGGCAGTGAACACGGAAACTTCGCCAGCACCGAGAGCGGAAAGCTCCCGCCCGCCTACGACTTCAAAGAGCAATGGGCCGACGACGAACTGGCCGTGGACATGCAGAAGAACCCCTTCAACCGCGGGTTCGTCTCCTCGCCGCTCTATGTGGATGGACTCATCTATCAACTCACGCAGGGCGGCGGCCTGCTCGTGAACGACGCCGCGACCGGCGCGCTGGCCTATCGTAAGGTGCTCGCGCTCAAGCCGCGCACCGCGTTTTGGAACTGGGCCGGCTGCTCGGTCAGCCGGACGCTCGCGGGGAAATACATTTATCTCATGGACAATCAGGGCACCACGCTCGTCCTCCAGCCCGGCCGCGAATACAAACTGGTCGCGGAAAACTTTCTCGCCGAATCGAAGGACGGCAAGGATGCTTTTCCAGTGCATGTGCAATCCAAAACCATCAATCCTTTTTCAGCT
>JBBRBM010000017.1:0-50352 GCA_038205745.1 Verrucomicrobiota bacterium
GCGCATCAAACAACTGCTCGTCGAGAACCTCATGCTCCAGATCACCGCCGAGGAAATCGGCGACGATCAGGCGCTGTTCGGCGCCGGCGGACTTGGACTCGACTCAGTGGATGCGCTGCAACTCGTCGTGGCACTCGACAAAAACTTCGGCCTGAAAATTCCTGATCCAGCCGCAGCGAAGCTGATTCTTCAAAACGTGAACTCCATCGCCGCCGCCGTGGATGCATTGAAGCCCTGAGTTCCGAACGAAGGTCGGTTGAAGAAACATTCGATCTCGTGCAAGTGCCTAGTGGCGCAGGCGTCTCGCCTGCGACCCGTCCACTGGCCGTCCCGGCTGGTGTCCCTGCGGACGAGACGTCCGCAGGACAGTTGGCAGACGAGACGTCTGCCCCACTACTTCCACTACTTCCCTGCCGCCCAATTCACCGCGTTCTTCAGCAACGTCTTGAACGCCGGCAACTCGTGAGCCTTCGCGTCATGGCCCAGCGTGATCGCGACGATGCGCGCCTTGGGATGTTTCACGATCCACACTTGTGGAAACGTCTTGCCGTTGGTCGGGCTCGTCGCCTGCGCCAGCACATCCATCGGCGTGCCGTTCGTGTCGGTGATCGTGTTGTAAAGTTCGTCCGTGATTTTGAACTGCTCCGGCACTCCGGCCATCACGGGATGCTGCGCGTTCGTCACCTTCACTTCAAACTCACCAAACTTATCGTGACCGCGCGCGCCGCCACCCACGATGTCCTTGTTCCATTCGGTGAAGTTTTTCCAGTTGTACCAAAGCCCCGGATGCAGCAACACGATCGGCTTCCCTGCGTTCACATAGGCGAGCAATGCGTTCTTCGTCTCGTCGGGCATGGCTTGATTCGCGCTCCACACGAGCACGTCCACGTTTGCGAGCAGCGCCGAGTTCACCGCGCTCATTTTGTCGGTGTAATCAATCCAGCCCGGCTTGATGTCCGCGAGCGTCGCGCGATCAGCGTTGTTGAACCACTTGTTGAAATCGTGCGATGAACCGCCACCGACGAGCAACACGCGCATCCCATCCGTTTTCGCCGGCGGCGTCAGACCTTTCGGCGCGACCGGCACAATGGCACCGCTCGCGTCCGCAACTTTTCCCGCAGGCTCACCCGTTTCCAACGTCATCGCGACGAACGTCGGCGCAACGGCGTTGTCGGAGCTTTCGAGCGCGATCTTCTGGATCGGAGCTTTCCCGCTGAGGTTGCGCGTGATGGAACGCAACTGGCCGCGACTGACAATGCCCTCAGTTCCCTTCGAACCCGGCACATCGATGGGGCCGACGTGGTCCGCGACATCGACGCCGTTGATCAATTGGAATTCTTCCGTCTGTCCATCCGCATAGCTGACGACGATCTTGCCGGCCGGCATTCCCTTGTTGCCGTCCACACCGCAGCAAGGCCAACCCCAACCCGCAATGCCGCCGAGGACGTGCAACCGGCTCGCCTTCACGTTCACATTGCTCACCTCGACCCTTTGCGCCCGCGTCCTGGCGAAACCAACTCCGCCTTTGAGCACCACGATGTTGTTGCCGCTCGCGGTCTTCGTCGGGTTGATAATTTCGAATGGAACACCGCCAGCTTTGACGAGGCCAAAACTCCGGAACCGCAACGTATCCTCCAGATTGGTCTGCGTGTGAAACAACCCTCGCGACGTGTCCGCCGTGAACGCCGGGCGCAGGTCGATGATGCGATACTTCTGATCGCCGCCCGCGAAGTAAGTGAGAATGTCGCGCAACGCCTCATTCCCAAGCGCTTCAAAACCTTCCGGCATCAGCGATTTTCCCGTATTGCTCCGGCTCTTGACGGTTGCCGTCTTGATCTGCATCTCGCCGGAGTTGTTGCGCAGCGTGATCGCACCACGATTTTCCGCCGCGATGACGCCGTCGTAACTCTCGTCGTCCTTCGTCTCGATGTTCCACGCCACAAAACTCGGATCGACTTCGCGGTTCGGATCGAGAATCGCCGCGAGCAACTCCGCCGGGCCGTGCGCGCCCATGCCGGTCAGGTCGGGGCCCACCTGTTTGCCTTCGCCATTGAACAAGTGACACACGGCACAGTTTTGGGTGAACAGCTCTTTGCCCTTCACGGCGTTGCCCGGCTTCTCAACTTCGGGCGTGAGCTTCGCGATCAGCGTGTTCTTCTCCTTCGCTTCCGGTCCGCGCAATTCCTCGATAACACTGAGCGCCTTCGCGGCGACACCCACGTCCGGATGCGTGCGCAACCGATGCACTGCGGGCGGACCGAGTTGTTGCAACGTCACTTGACCACTCTTCAACGCATCGACGAGCGCTGAACTCCAATCGGCGCGGCGCGCGATTTGGGTGAACATCGCTTCGCGCACTTGCGGCGAGACTCGCGGAAACGCGGCCACCAATTCCTTGCCGATCGCGGGGTCAGCCGTTGCGCCGAGCGCTTGAACGACTTCGACTTGCATGTTCGGCGCAGCACTGGAGCCGAGCAACTTCGTGACGGCGGGAACGATTTGCGCATCAAGTCGGCGCGCGCCGAGAAGACTCGCTGCCGCCTGCGCGCGTTCGCGGTCTGAATTTCCTTCGGACAACTTGGCGAGGAATCCTTGAACAGCTCTCGTGGCTTCCGCTGCGAGCATATTCTCCTTATCCCATCGCGCCACCAGTGGCAGCGCCGCCGCAACCGTTCCCTTTGACTTCAACGCCGAACCGAAAGCGTCTCGAAGCGAATCGGAAAACTTCGGCGCCGCGTTCGCTTTGAAATCACGCGACAACGTTTCGAAGATCGCGACCTTCAACGCATCCGCACTCGCAGGTGCCTTCGCTGCGGCAATCACAAGCGCTGCCGCAGCTTCCGCGTCACCCTTCTGTGCGATCGCTCCGACGAGCAGCGAAGCCAGCGAACCGTATTTCTCCGGCGCAGGCTGACCCAGCACCGACGCGATCGCTTCCACCGGATTCTTCATCAACACGCCGACGGCGGCAGATTGCAGCCATGGATCATCGAAGGTTACATACGCCGCGACGACCGCATCACACGTTTCCTTATCCACGGTAAACGACGCGAGCGCGTTCACCGCTTCCAGGCGCGTGCGCGGATCGGTGTCTTTGAGGAGTCCGATCAAACGCGCCTTCAGAACAGGAGAAGCCTCGCCCTGGATCGCAGCGATCATTGCTCCGGTCTTTCGGACTGCCGGGCTCTTATCGACGAGCGCTGCGCCCACGACAGTGGACGACAAATCATTCAACTGCTGCAATGCCCACAAGCGATGAATGCGCGGCGCGTCATCGCTGTTGCCTTTCGGAAGCTGCTTCATTGCTTCGATCGCGCCCACGTCGCGACGCTCCACGATCAACCGTTGCGCCGTGAAGCGCACCGCGCGGTTCGGATGTTCGAGCGCCTTCGTCACTTCAGCGCCGTACATCTTCGCGAGATTCGGCACGGGAATTTGCTTCGCCTGCTTGTGGTCGATGCGCAGCACGCGTCCGAAGTAATGATCGCGATCGGGTCGCACGGCGGCGTTCACACCGTTGTGCTTGGGGCCGCGCGTGTCGTTGTGGATGACGGCCTGATTGTAAAAATCCAAAACGTAAAGCGCGCCATCCGGCCCGATGCGCGTCTCGATCGGGCGGAACCATTTGTCGCGTCCGCCCACGAATTCCTCATCGCGCGTCTTGTCGGCCGCGAACGATACGCCCACCGGCTTCACGATTTCGTGGTGAACGATATTGATCGTCGGCTCCGTGGTGAAATAGCTGTGCGTCCATTCCGTCGGCCACGAGCCGTGCTCATAGATCGCGCAGCCTGCCGCGGCCGTGAAGAGCCCCACGAGGTCGATCTGCACGTAAGCAAGATTCTCGAACTTGATCAGCGGATTTGAAGGGCGGTGATAGATGAGCACTTTGTAGCTCGGTGTGTTGCCGATTCGCCCGCGGGCCAGCGACGACTCCGGCAGCACGACATGGTTCAGCAAATCATCGCTCGTCGGTTGCGTGAACAAAACGTCGTTCTCCGCCGTGATGTCGAGGCCCCAGGTGTTGCCGCCTTTCGAGCAATACTGTTCAAACGCGCTGCCGTCCGGCTTGAAACGCACCACGCCAGAACTGATGCGACCGAAATCTTTCCTACCATCAAGGCTCGTGACAGTGCCCGCGCTATAGCCGTGCGTCGCGTAAACCCAGCCATCCAATCCCCACCGAAGATTGTTGATCACGGCGTGCGTGTCCTGCGTGCCGAGGCCGACGTAAAGCTTCTCCACCTTGTCCGCCTTGCCGTCGTTGTCCGTGTCGCGCAGCCAAAGAATGTCCGGCGCCTGCGAAACGATCACGCCGTCTTTGTAAAAGACGAAGCCTGTGACGAGTTCCAGACCTTCATAGAAAACTTCCTTCCTGTCCGCCACGCCGTCGCCGTCGCTGTCGATCAGGATGCTGATGCGATCCTTCGCCGGACGATCCTGCTTTCCTGGCTCGCGAAACAATCCGCCGTGATCCTTCCACGCCACGTCTGCCTGGTCGGGTTTGATGCCGCGCCGGCCATTCGGATACTCCGGCGTCTCCGCGACCCACATCCGCCCCGCCGCATCCCAGTCGATCGCGATGGGTTTGTTGATCAACGGTTCCGCCGCAACGACCGACACCTTAAAGTCAGGATGCAGTTCAAGCTGCGTCAACTCTTTCGCCGGTGACGACGGCCCGCCCTCCGGATATTTCAGCGAAGCCAACTCCTCCTTCGAGCAAAGCAAATCCACGTCGCGCTTCGCAGACCACGCGATGCCACGCAGAATCACCGCGCGAAAATGATCCATCGCAAACGAGCGCAAGTGATGTCCCGGCACACACACGAAGGCGCGGTGCCCGTCCTTCTCGTAAGTCCACATCTGCGGCGACACGTCGTAGATGTGCTGGCCCGGGCGGCCGGACTTGCTGTTGCGCGGATCAGGTGTCCAAGAGCCGGCGAGGATTTTCACCTCGGGCATCATGTGCAGGTCGTAATAAATCTCGTCGTTAAAATCGAAATTGGAGGCGTCCTTCGTGATCGGATGATCGTTATCGACGTAATAGATCGGCACATCCGCTTCGAGCCACTTCGAGTATCCATGTTCCCACGCGCCGCCGATAATCGTCTTCCACCACTGCGCGTCGTCGCCGCAGACCGAATCGTGGATCGCCACGATGCCGCCGCCGCGCTTGAGGAATTTGTCGAGATTCTCGCGATCCGCCGGGGCGATTTTGCCACCCTCTTCGGTGTAGAGCACGAGCACATCCGTCTTTTCAAATTCCTCGCCCGTCGGAAAACCGACGCGGCCATTCACCACCGCGCCGCGCTCGGTGAGCAGCTTCGTCCAATCCTTCAGAAACGTCGGGCCGTCATGCTGCCCATTGCCGGCAGGCCCATGCGTCTTTTTTCCAACGCGGAGAAAAACACGCAACGGCGCATCCGCAGCGAACAGGGAGGCGCATGTAAGCCAGACGGCAACGGCGAAAATTTTCGACCTCATAGACGTAAAGTGATTTTGAACGGTAGCCACTCGCCGCCGAATGGCGGAAGAAAATTCGGCACCGGGAGACTCGCTCAACAAACCTCTTGGTGGACATGCATGGACGAGCGAGGAATGGCTGCTGGGATTTTTGATTAAGATCAAAGAAGGAACCACTTCCATCGCTACGCTCGTTGGCAATGAACCTTCGATTGCTTGCCTTGGCGCTCACCGCTTTTGTTTGCGGCACGGACGGATCCCAATCCGCTCCCGCATCCGGGAACAGCATCAATCCACAATCAACTCGCGGCCAGTCGGTCTACGAACAGCACTGCGCGGCGTGCCACGGCTTGCAAGGTGACGGCAGCGGACCCGCCTCCGTGTGGTTGTTTCCACGGCCGCGCGATTTCGGCGCCGGACTTTTCAAAATCAAATCGACGCCGGGCACGGCGCTGCCCACCGACGACGATCTCCTTACGACACTGAACCGCGGCATGCCGGGCAGTTCGATGCCGAGTTTCACCTACTTGAGTGAGCTGGAACGCCGCGATGTGGTTCAGTACGTCAAACAACTGACGACCTACACCAATGCTTCGAGCCAACTCATCAATCGGTTCGAAGCGGCGCAGCGTAACGGCGAACTCGCTGAATCCATCCAGGTTCCGCCCGAGCCGCCCGTGACGGTTCAAACGCTCGGCGAAGGGACGGCTCTCTTCTCGAAGCTGGGCTGCATTGTTTGTCATGGTGAAACCGGCGCGGGCGACGGCCCGAACGCGCCCACGCTGAAAGACACCAAGGGACTTTATCTGCCGCCACGCGATTTCAACTCGGGCGCATTTCGCGGCGGAGCCACCGGGCGCGATCTGTTTCTGCGGACGGCGATTGGTCTGCCCGGCACGCCCATGGTGCCCTACGGCACGAATCTCCTGAGCGACCGGGAACGATGGTCGCTGGTCCATTACATCCAGTCGCTTCGCCGCAAGGACGTGGAGATCAATGACATTCTTGCTCCGGCCGACAACGTGATTCACGTGCCGAAGGTCCGGAAACTCCCGACCGATCCAACAAATCCATTTTGGGAATCCATGGACCCCGCGCGCATCCAGGTGAATCCGCTCTGGCCTGAAAAGGATCCCATTTACGCCGTAACTGTGACGGCGGTGCATGACGGCAAGCGGCTGGCGATCTTGTGTCAGTGGCGCGATCCGATCGTGAACGGCGCGCCGGTGCGGGTGCAGGATTTTCAGGACGCCGTCGCGCTTCAGTTTTCACTCAACGGCACCACGCCATTCCTCGGCATGGGTGACGCGAAAAATCCCGTGAACATCTGGCAATGGAAAGCCGGCTGGCAGCAGGAGGCCGAAGGCAATCGCCCTGACGTGAACACGACGTACGCTTCCATGCACGTGGATTTTTATCCCCAGACCAATGCGCTTTATCGCACCGCAGAAGGCGCGGGCAACGTGATGTCGCAGCCGCACAAAACACCCGTGGAAGACGCGAACGCCCGCGGCTTCGGCACTATGCAGGCGCAGCCATTGAAGGGCCAGAACGTGCAGGGCAGAGGCATCTGGCGCGACGGCCATTGGAACGTGGTCTTCATCCGCGATCTAAAGTCACGCGACGGGGACGATGTGAAATTCGTGGTTCGCAAATCAGTCCCAGTGGCGTTCGCGATCTGGGATGGCGAGAACCGCGACCGCAACGGGCGGAAGGTGATCAGCAACTGGTATCAACTCACACTCGAACCATGAAGCTGCACCAATTCACAAAACGATCGAATCCTGCGCCAAGCGCGGAGCGAATTTCTCCCTCTCCCTTCAACGGGGAGAGACTTCCCCGAAACGGTTCGCGCTTTGAACCCTTGAGACGACACAGCCTTGTTCGGTGTCCACGCTTTAGCGTGCTTCTGCGCCTCTGGCACCCTAAAGGGTGGACACCAAACGGGAGGTTCATGGGGAGGAACCTACACGCTCGATGCATCTCGGCTCGTGTCGAATCACCAAACGACTTGGCCACAATACTTCCTTCGTAAATCTCTATGTCCAACGACTCACTTTCACGACGCGATTTTGTTAAACGCAGCGGCTTGATCGGCGCGGGCATTGCCGCGGCGCAGATGTTGCCGTTGCGCTTCCTCCAGGCGCAGACACTCGACACCGCCACGAACCCGCTCGCGTTCTATCCGAACCGCGATTGGGAAAAAATCTATCGCAACCAATACGCCTACGATCACCAGTTCTCGTGGGTCTGCGCGCCCAACGACACGCACAACTGCCGCATCACGGCGCACGTGCGCAACGGTGTCATCATCCGCATGGGCGAGGAGTATGACATCGGCAGCTACGCGGACCTTTACGGCAACAAGGCAACATCGGCGTGGGGCAATCGTCATTGCGCAAAGGGCTACACGTTTCATCGCATTCTCTACGGACCGTATCGCCTCAAGCATCCGATCGTGCGTCGCGGATGGAAGCGTTGGGCGGACGATGGTTTTCCGCAACTCACCAAGGAACTGAAGGCGAAATATAAATTCGATTCGCGCGGCACCGACCGCTTTGAGCGCATCGCGTGGGACGACGCGTTCGATTACATCGCACGCGGGATCAAAGCCATCGCATCGCGCTACAGCGGTGAGACCGGCGCGAAGCTGCTCGAAGAGCAAGGCTACCCGAAGGAAATGATCGACGACATGGGCGGCGCCGGAACGCGCACGATCAAGATGCGCGGCGGCATGGGCCTGCTCGGCGTGATGGGCAAATACGGAATGTATCGGCTCTGCAACACGCTCGCGCTGCTCGATGTCCACATTCGCGGCGTGAAACAGGAAGAGGCAAAGGCCGGCCGCATCTGGTCGAATTACACTTGGCACGGAGATCAGGCGCCCGGCCAGCCGTGGGTTCACGGGCTGCAAAATTCTGAAACCGATTTCAACGACCTCCGGTTCTCCAAGCTGATCATCATGAACGGCAAGAACCTGGTGGAAAACAAAATGGCCGACGCCCACTGGTTCGTGGAAGCGATGGAGCGCGGCGCGAAGATCGTGGTCATCGCTCCCGAGTACGGCGCGCCTTCCACCAAGTGTGATTACTGGATTCCAGTGCGTCCCTCCACCGACGCGGCGCTGTGGCTCGGCGTCACGCGCGTGATGATGGACAACAAGTGGTACGACGAAGCCTTCGTGAAGCAGTTCACGGATTTCCCGATCCTCATTCGCACGGACAATTTGAAACGGCTGCGCGCGGCAGAAGTGTTTCCGAATTACACGAACACGCTCTCGGCCGACGGGCCGAGCAAGAAAGTCCAAGGCATCACCGACGAGCAACACAAGAAGCTCGGCGACTTCGTCGTGTGGGACGCGAAGAGTAATTCAACCAAAGCACTGCACCGCGATCTGCTCGGCTCGAAGCTCGCCGAAGCGGGCATTGATCCGGCGCTCGATTTCCACGGCAAAGTGAAGCTCGCCGATGGCAGCGAAGTGGAAGTCGCGACGGCGTGGAATCTCTATCAGGTTCATCTGAAGGATTACGACCTCGACACGGTTTCGGAAATCACGTCGGCGCCGAAGGAGTTGATTCAACAACTCGCGAAGGACATCGCGACGATCAAGCCCACTTCGATCCATCAGGGCGAAGGGATCAATCACTGGTTCCACGCGACGGAAGCGAATCGCGCGGCGTATCTGCCGGTGATGCTGACCGGCAACATCGGCAAGCCCGGCGCGGGCTGTCACGGTTGGGCGGGGAATTACAAGGCGGCGCTGTTCCAGGGATCGAAGCTGACCGGGCCGGGATTCAAAGGCTGGGTCGGCGAAGATCCTTTCGCGCTCGATCTCGATCCCAAAACGCACGGCTCACAGATTCATCCGCACGCTTACACGAAGGATGAAGAGCCCGCGTACTGGAACCACGGCGACCGTCCGCTGATCGTGAACACGCCGAAGGAAGGCCGAAAGGTTTTCACCGGCAAGTCGCACATGCCCACGCCCACGAAGGCGATCTTCACGACCAACGTGAACTTGATCAACAACGCCAAGTGGGCCTACGGCATGATCAAGAACGTCAACCCGAACGTGGAGTTGATCGTGACAATGGAGACGCAAATGACGGCGTCGGTCGAGTATTCGGACTTCGGTCTGGCGGCGAATTCGTGGGTCGAGTTCGAGGATCTGGAAATCACCGCGTCGTGTTCGAATCCGTTTCTGCAAATCTGGAAGGGCGGCATCAAGCCGCTTTACGACACGAAGGATGACCTGGCGATACTCGCCGGCATGGCGAAGAGCCTCGGAAAAATCACGGGCGACAAACGCTTCTACAATCACTTCAAGTTCGAGCACGACGGCAAGCGCGGCGTTTACATCCAGCGCTTGCTCGACTCATGCACGACGACCGCGGGCTACAAGCTCGAAGACATCATGGCCGGCAAGTATGGCCCGTCCGGCGGCGCGTTGCTGAACTTCCGCACGTATCCGCGCGTGCCGTTCTACGAGCAGGTGCATGACAATTATCCGTTCTACACCGACACGGGGCGGCTGCATTCCTACAGCGACGATCCGACGGCGATCAGTTGCGGCGAGAATTTCATCGTTCATCGCGAAGGGCCGGAGGCGACGCCGTATTTGCCGAACGTGATCATCAGCTCGAATCCGATGGTGCGTCCGAACGACTACGGCATTCCACTCGACGCGGAACATTGGGACGAGCGCACGGTGCGCAACGTGAAGCTGCCTTGGGCTGACGCGAAGAAGACGAGCAACTTCCTCTGGAAGGATGGCTACCACTTCTACTGCCTCACGCCAAAGTCGCGTCACAGCGTCCACTCGTCGTGGGCGAACGTGGATTGGCATCTCGCGCTGAACTCAAACTTCGGCGACCCGTATCGCATCGACAAACGATTGCCGAACGTGGGCGAGCATCAGCTCCACATGAACCCGCAGGCCGCGCGCGAACTCGGCTTGAAGGACGGCGATTACGTTTACGTGGACGCGAACCCGGCGGATCGTCCGTATCTCGGCGCGACGCCGTCGGACCCGTTCTACAAGGTGAGCCGGCTGATGCTGCGGCTCACTTACAACGCGGCGTATCCGTATCACGTCATCATGATGAAGCACGGTTCGTTCATCGCGACGGAGAAGACGGTGAAGGCGCAGCAGACGCGGCCGGATGGGCTTTCACTCACCGAGGACGGTTACATTTCCAATTTTCGTTTTGGCTCGCAGCAATCGATCACGCGCAACTGGCACATGCCGATGCACCAGACCGACACGCTGTTCCACAAGAGCAAGGCATTCATGAGCTACCTCTTCGGCGGCGAGGCGGACAATCACGCCGTGAACACCGTGCCCAAGGAATGTCTCGTGCGCGTCACGAAGGCGGAAGACGGCGGACTCGGCGCCAAAGGCCCATGGAAACCAGGCACCGTGGGCATGTCCCCGGACGCGGAGAACGATGTGATGAAGAAATATCTCGTCGGCGGATTCAGTGCGGAAGGAACCGGCCCCGCGGCGCAGAGTTACGAATGAACAAATCGTGGAGCAGTCGACGTGAGGAGGCTCACTACTTCTTCGAGGAAGATAGTCAGAGCCTCCTCACGTCGGCTGCTACGGGAAACTGATTATGCCCAAAGACGAATTTGATTTTGACGATCCGTTGGAGTTGAACGGGATGGCGCTGCTCTCCGAGGAGGACACCACCGACGCCATGACCGAGTGCTTCATCGAGGAGTTCATGCGGCTGGGCTGGACTCACAAGCAGGTTCTCGCGCTGTTCCGCAACCCGCACTACATCGGCATGAACATGGTGCTGCAGAATCGCGGCGAACCATACGTGAAGAATTATATTGGCGAGGTCTTCGCGCGGTGGGGTCGCGCGGTGGAATGGACCGAGTGTTCCTGCGGCAAGCCGCATCACACCGAGAAAGCAGCCGAGCAAACCGTTCCGCTCGACAGCACCGCCTGCGACCCGATGGGCGCGCCAATCCCGAAACTGAATTTCTAAACACTTTCACCATGAGCAACGTCTTCAATTGGCAACTCGGTCGCGAGATGGATTATCCGTACGAAGCGGCGTATCCGGACCACCAGTTCGCTTTCATCTTCAACATCAACCGCTGCATCGGCTGTCAGACCTGCACCATGGCCTGCAAGTCCACGTGGACCTTCAGCAAGGGCCAGGAGGCGATGTGGTGGAACAACGTCGAGACGAAGCCCTACGGCGGCTACCCGCATCATTGGGACGTGAAGACGTTGAACCTGCTCGAACAGCAGAATCCCGGCGGGCAAACTTGGGGCGGCAAGCCCGAGAACATCAAAGCGCCCTACGGCAAGTTCAACGGCAAAACCATTTTCGAAGCGGCGAAGACCAACGTCAGTCCCGAGGGCGCGCAGAAGGCGATGGGCTATTTGCCGACGGACGACGAATGGGCCGCGCCGAATCGTTTCGAAGACAACCCGACCGGTTCGCAGAAGGGCGCGAAAGGTGAATACTTCAAGGGCGGCGAATCGCTGCCGCAACACAAGACGTGGTTCTTCTATCTCGCGCGCATCTGCAATCATTGCAGTTACCCCGCATGCCTCGCGGCGTGCCCGCGCAACGCGATCTACAAGCGCCCCGAGGATGGCATCGTGTTGATCGATCAGGAACGCTGCCGCGGTTACCGCAAGTGCATGGAGGCGTGTCCCTATAAGAAAACTCATTACCGCGCCACGACCCGTACGAACGAGAAGTGCATCGCATGTTTCCCGCGCGTCGAGGGACGTGACCAGCAAGGCAACGGCGTGCCGATGCAAACGCGTTGCATGGCTTCATGCATCGGCCAGATCCGCCTTCAGGGCCTGGTGCAAATGAACAAGGATGGTACGTGGAAGGAAGACCGCTACAACCCGCTCTACTATTTGATCCACGTCGCAAAGATCGCGCTGCCGCTCTACCCGCAATTCGGCACGGAGGCGAACGGTTATTACATCCCGCCGCGCTGGGTGCCGCGCGCTTATCTGCGCCAGATGTTCGGGCCGGGCGTCGATGCCGCCGTCGAAAAGTACAGCGTGCCCGATCGTGAACTGCTCGCGGTGCTGCAACTCTTCGGCAAAGACATGCGGATCTGTTCCCGCTACGAAATCATTGAAGGGCCGAAGGTTTTCGAGACGGAGATTCGCGGCAAAAAGTTCGAGCTCTATAACGACACGATCATCGGCTACGCGAAGGACGGAACCAAAATCATCGAAACCAAGGTCGAGGAACCTTTTCACCTGAGGGACGCCAAACATGCCAACTCCATCTGAACCAATGCGGAACGCGGAATGCGGAGTGCGGAACGCGCCGCGCTCTGTCTTTGGAAATTTTGGATGCGACGCTGACGCTGACACGAGCGCTGACGTTTCGGGGACCGCACGCGCCCTCGCGTGCAGTGTTCCTCGCCCTCGCGGAACACCGGAGGGCGTGGTTACGTCCGACCCGTCGGAAGTTGCGAACACCTCAAACCAGCCCGCGAGGGCGCAGACTGGAACACGCGAGGGCGCGTGTGCTCCCGAATCGCTGCAAGCGCAAATCGACATCGCCGTTGCCCGTTCGTTCCTCCATCGATTCGTCGCGAAGTTTTTCGAATATCCGACCGCCGAAGCGTGGGCGTGGCTGAGCGGCTCGGACACGTTGAATGCCGTGTCATCCGCCGCTTCCGCCGTGGACATCGCGTCGGACGCGGAGAAATTGCTCGCCGTGATGCGAGCCTCGTCTTTCGACTCGTTCCTCGACGCGCACCTCGTCGCCTTCGGTCACGCCGCGCGCGGGCCCGTGCCGATGAACGAGATCGAGTTCGGCGACCTCAAGGCC
This sequence comes from Verrucomicrobiota bacterium, assembly GCA_038205745.1. GTDB lineage: Bacteria > Verrucomicrobiota > Verrucomicrobiia > Limisphaerales > SIBH01 > JANNGC01. The sequence goes on from JBBRBM010000017.1 coordinate 13,290, forward strand.
GACCCGCTCTTCCAACCGCATCGTCTCGCGGACCTCGCCGCGTTCTATCGCGCGTTCGGCCTCGAACTCGCGCCTGACGCCAGCGAGCGACAGGACCACGTTTGCATCGAGCTTGAATTCATGTCGGTGCTCGCAGCCAAGGAAGCATTCGCGCTCGAACAGCAACTCGACGAAGACGCGCTCACCGTCTGCCGCGCCGCGCAGAAAAATTTCCTGCGCGAACATCTCGGACGCTGGGTGCCCGCCTTCACGCGACGCATCGAGCGCACAAACGACGAAGCGCTCCTGAACGCCGCCGCGCAGTTCACGCGCAACTGGGTCACAGCGGACTGCGAACGCTTCGCCGTGAAACCCGGCAGCGAAGACCTCCTCCTCCGCCCGGTCGATTCCGAAGCGGAACAGGTATGCGCTTCGTGTGGGATCCATAACCTGCCGCCGGGGGCGACCACGGCTGAGTAGGCGTGAACCGGTTACATGAACACGGACGCCAACCAATGCGTGAAGGTTCCGTGTAAAGGGGTGCCCGCCCTGATGGCCCGTCATGATTCCGAACCAACTGTTTCATTAGCACCCGGCTTCATCCGGGTGAAATCAGAGTCCGCACGAAGAAACCGTTTCAACGGTTTGCCGAATTGCGACGAGGAAGCCGCTGAAGCGGCTACGATCGTCAGGATTTTTTTCACCCGGCTGAAGCCGCGTGCTAATAAGACATGCCACCGCCGAAGGCGCAGGTTGCCTCTCTCCTTCCCATTCCTGTGAACGATTTGAAAAATCCTGCTCTCTCCACCGCTGCCCCCTCCAACGGCTGGGTCTCGATGCTCGCGCGCGTCTCGATGGCCGCGCTGTTGTTCGAGACCGTGACCGGACTTGCGATCACCTTCTCGCCGTTCCATCCGTCCGTGCAATGGAGCGTGCTGCTGCACACCGTCATTGGCGCGCTCACGCTGATACCCGTCGCGATCTATTGCGCGCGGCACGTGGCTGAATACCGGCACCACGCGTTGTCGCATGTGACGCTGCTTGGCTGGCTGGCATTGATCGGACTCGCGGTTGCGTCGCTCACGGGCGTGGTCCTCACGGTGCAGGCGGTGGCAGGCATACGCACCAGCGCAATCTGGCGACAGGCGCACCTCATCTCGACCGTCGCGATGCTCGTGGGGCTCGCACCACATTTGGTGTTCGTGCTGTTGCGGCAACGCGCGGCGAATGCAGCGACCGGCGCTGGTGGTTATTTTGCAGCTTCGTTTGGAATCGCGCTGGCGGGTTGCGCTGCTTGCGCGGGCCTCGCGCTGGTCTATGCCGGCGTGAAATACAACAACCAGTTCCCGTCGGACTACAGCTTCCTCTACGGCACGAACCGCCCCTTCGCTCCAAGCCTCGCGAGGACGGATACCGGCGGTGCGTTTGACGCGCGGTCGCTGGCGGGCTCGCGATCGTGCGGCACGGCGGGCTGTCACGAGCAGATCGTCGAGGAATGGGAGCCGAGCGCGCATCGCTACGCGGCGATGGACAAAGTGTTCCTCGGCATTCAGGACGTGATGGCGAAGCAGAACGGCGCCGAATCCACGCGTTATTGTGGCGGCTGCCACGATCCCATTTCGCTCTTCAGCGGAACGAAAAACATTTTCGTGGAAAACCTCACCGGCCTGCATGGCTACCAGGAAGGCGTGTCGTGCCTCGCCTGCCACGCGATTCGCGAAACCGACGTCAAGGGCAACGCAAACTACACCGTCACGCAGCCGCACGAATATCTCTGGCAATGGCAGACCAACGGCATCGCGAAAGTCGCGCGCGATTTCCTCATCCGCGCTTATCCCGGCGAGCACAACAAGCTCGCCAAGCGCTCGTTCAAGAAGCCGGAGTATTGCGCCGCGTGCCACAAGCAGTTCATCGACGCCGAGGTCAACCGCGTCGGCTGGGTGCAACTTCAGAACCAATACGACAACTGGGCGAACTCGCACTGGAACCATAAAGGCGATGCGAAGAAGACCATCGAGTGCCGCGAGTGCCACATGCCGCTCGTCTCGAACTCGACCGACCCGGCCGCCGGCGACGCTCTCGATTACAATCGTTCGCCAAATGATCGAAAGCATCGCAACCACCGTTTCATCGGCGCGAACACGATCATTCCCGTGGCGCAGAAGGATCAACTCGCCGGATGGAAGAAGCAGTTTGATCTCACGGAGAAATGGCTGCGCGGCGAAACCGACGTGCCGGAGATCGCGGACAAATGGGCGCACGGACCCGTGGTGAAGGTCGCCATTTCGGTGCCGGACACCGTCGCGCCCGGCGAGAACATCGCGCTGCGCGTCGTGATGGCGTCCAACAAGGTCGGCCACGATTTTCCGACTGGCCCGCTCGACATCATCCAAAGCTGGCTCGACGTGACGGTGACCGACGATCGCGGCGTCGTGGTGTGGACCTCCGGCAAGCGCGACGCAAAAAACTTTCTTCAGCCGGGCACTTTCATCTTCAAGGCGGAACCTGTCGATCAGCACGGCAATCTCATCGACCGGCACAATCTTTGGGAAATGGTCGGCGTACGATTCCGTCGCTCGTTGTTCCCCGGCTACTCGGACACCGTGAACTTTTCGATTCCATGCAGCGGCGTTGCGGCAGAAATGACGAACTCGCTCGCGAAAGCGCCGTTGCAGGAGAAGCTCGAAATCCCCGCGCCCGTGATCCCCGCTCCGGCGCAGGCGGGTGAGTATCGCATCGCCGTTGCGCTGCAATACCGCAAGGTGGACCAGTTCCTCCTGAACTATCTCTTCGGCGAAACAAACAAACTCACGTCGCCCGTGACCGAAATCGCGCGCGCCGAAACGAAGGTGAAGGTCGCGGCGACGGTTAGTGGGGCAGCCGTCCCGGCTGCCACTCGTCCACTGGCCGTCCCGGCTGGTGGTCTCCAGGCCAGGCTCCCACACGACGCATCGCAGACGGAGCGTCTGCCCCGCTGAATATGACCGCCCCGGCCCCGCTCTCACCTCGCCGACGACGCTTGCGTTGGACGCTCGCAACGCTCGCGCTGCTCGTCATCGCCGGCTCCAGCGTCGGCGTTGTTCTCTATCGCGCCAACAAGCCCGCGCAATATCGTCCGGATGAAACCACCAGCGACATCACGAGCGATCTCGCGCGTGCGCTTCCGCCCGATGCGCCGAAACCGAAACTCGTCAACGTGACGCGCGCCGCCGGCCTCGCCGACTTCCGCAACTTCGTGGGACCGCGCACCTCGCAGATGCCCGAGGACATGGGGCCGGGCGTGGCGTGGGGCGACTTCGACAATGACGGCGACGACGACCTGTTCCTCGTTTCCGCCGGCGGCGCCATGAACGTGCCGGACCCGCAACTCGCGCCGTGCGAGCTGTACGACAACGACGGCGGAACCTTCCGCCGCGTGACTTCGTTTCCTGAACTGCGCATTCACGGCATGGGCGCGGCGTGGGGCGACTACGACGGCGACGGCCTCCTCGATCTCGTCGTGTCCGGCTACAACACGTTGCTGCTCTTTCACAACGACGGCGGCGAAAAATTCACGCGCGACACGCGCCTGCCAAATCCGCCCGGCTTCTGGTCCAGCGCCACATGGGGGGATTACGACAATGATCGTCGCCTCGATCTCAACGTCTGCGGATACATTCACTACGGCAGCAATGAGGCCGACCGCGACAAAGGCACGATGCAGATCGGCAGCTTCATTCCTTTCACGCTGAACCCGTCATCGTTCACGCCCGGCACGAACATGTTGTTTCACCAAAATGCCGACGGCACCTTCACGGAAGTGGCGGCACAGTTGAACGTGCAAAACATCTCGGGCCGCAGCCTCGGCGGGCTTTGGCACGACTTCGACCAGGACGGCTGGCTCGACCTCTACGTGGCGAATGACGTTTCGGACAATGTGCTTTTCCACAATGTGGGCGGGCGTTTCGAAGACATCAGTCATCCGGCGCTCGTGGCAGATTATCGCAGCGCGATGGGACTCGCGGTAGGAGATTACGATCGCGACGGCGATGACGACATGCACGTCACACACTGGGTGGCGCAGGAGAACGCGCTCTACGACAACACATGGGCGGACTTCAACGTGCGCGGAAAAACTGCGGGCACGAATTTTCCGCTGCGCTTCATGGACATCGCTGACCAGCGCGGGCTTGGTCAGATCGCGCTGCCGTATGTTGGCTGGGGAACGGAGTTCGTGGACCTCGACCATGATGGCTGGCTTGATCTCCTCGTGGTGAACGGCAGCACCATCGAAGTGCCAGGCCCGTATCCGAAAAAACTTCAGGCGCAGGAGATGTTCGTGTTTTGGAATCGTCGCGCGGAATACTTTCACAACCTCGCGCGGCTTGACCCTGCCCTCTCCGAAAAACACGTCAGCCGCAGCCTCGCTTGCGCGGACTTCGACAACGACGGCGACATGGATTTCGTCATCGCTGATCTCGGCGAAGGAGTGCGGCTTTTCCGCAACGACATGGCGGCGGGCCATTGGCTCAAGATGCGATTGCGCTCGAAGAATGCCGCGGGCGTTGCAAACGGTTTCGGCGACGGCTCCGTCGCGGTGGCAGCGGTGAACGCGGTCGGGCTGCGCCGCAGTGTGGGCGGCGTCAGCTATTTGTCGCAGAGCAGCCACACGCTGCACTGGGGATTGGGCGCGGCGACGCGGGTGGACAAGCTGGAAGTTCGCTGGCACGCGGGCGGCACCAACGTGTTCGAAAACCTTGATGCCGATGCGTTCTACGAAGTGATCGAGGGCGATCCAGTGCCAAGAAAGATTTCCTCGCGCGGAAGCACAGCCATCAGCGCCGTCACGATGCCGTCCTCAGAGAAGGAACGACTCGTCGCCTTTTGGGCGAAGCAACGCGGGGCGATGGACGCGATGAAGCGCGAGCGCGACAACGTCAAGGCCATCGCCCTGTTCCGCGAAGCAATTGCGCTGAATCCCGCACACGAAGATTCGCGCTACTACCTCGGTCTCTGCCTTGCGAGCCAGAATGATTTCCCGGGCGCGCTCGCAGCGCTCGAAGGCTTGCAGCAACTGAATCCACAGAGCCATCGCGCATGGCAGCAATGGGGCGTGATCCGCGCACTCCATGCCACGAACGACGCCGACCTCGCCGCCGCCGAGCGCGCCCTCGAACGCGCGTACTCGCTCAATCCCGAAGAAACCGGCGCGCTGCTCGTGCTTGGCGAAGTCGCGTTGCTGCGCGGGCAACTCCCGCTGGCCGAACAGCGTCTCGCTGCCGCCACGCGCACCAACCCAAAAGCGATCGGCGGATTTTTCCTGCGCGGCTACCTCGCGTGGCGCAGTGGCGACACCACCGCCGCAAAATCTTTTCTCACCCAGACGCGCACCGCACTCGGCCCCGACTGGTCGCCAAAAGGCACAACCAGCGAAGGCGACGTGAAACAGAAACAACATGTGGAACTCACGCCACTGACTCCATTCTGGGCGAGCTGGAATGGCGGGCAGGAACCAGCCACCGCCTACGCCGCATTAGATCGAAGGCTGCAACAACCGCGCGCAGCCGCTACCATCCCGAAGCCATGATGAAAATTCACTACGACGACGACCTGCTGGAATCCGCCGTGTTCCTCTGCGCCAGCGGCCGGCGGAAGGACGTGCCCTCTCTTCAGGTCGCGCGGTTTCATCGCGGACGCGAAAAGATTTACTCGATCCTCGACCCGGATGAGCGCAACACCGCCTTTTTCCAATTGCACCTGGAATGGTTTCGCGAGTGGGGCCTCGAGTCGTGGCTGCACAAAGCGGTCGGCGACTTCCCGCTGCTTGAAGCGCAACTCGACGGAATCGCTTTCCGTAAGGCGCGGGTTCGTAACGACGAAGGCGCCGAGCTATTCGTGAGCGCCGAACACGGCCGCCGCGCCGTGGTGGCGCTCCAGCCCGAGCGCTTCGGCGCACAGGATGGGATGACGCGATTTCTCAATCACGAGCTCATGCACATCAACGACATGATCGATCCTGCGTTCGTCTATTCGCCGCAACTCCAAATTCCGGCCGGCGTGCGGGCGCACGAACGGCTGGTGCGCGAGCGTTACCGTTTGTTGTGGGACGTCACGATCGACGGACGGCTGCATCAGCGCGGCTTCGCGATCGAGTCGTCGCGCGATCAGCGGTGGGCGGAGTTCGAACGCGCATTCGCCTTCTGCGAAGATCATCAGCGCATCTTCGAAGAGCTTTGGTCCACACCAACGCCGCGGCATGCCGCGCTGACGGCGCTCGCCTGCGATCCCAGAAATGTCGCGGGAGTTGAAGAACCGATTGAAGGCGCCCGTTGTCCGCTGTGCGGATTCGCGACGTTCAATTGGGCGAAAATGGAAATCGTCGCGCCTGAGACGGTGGCAGCGATTCATCGCGAGTTTCCGACCTGGAATGAAAAGGAGTCGGCTTGCGCGCGCTGCGTTGAGGTTTACGATGCGGCACGGCTCCATGTGAGCGCTGTGCGGTGATCGATCAACTGGTGTGAAAACAACAAACCAAGTCGGCTCATGAACAAGTCCATCGAAGTCCTGCACTGCTACGTTTCGCCCGGCCACAATTTCTTTGGCCATCATGGCGGGTCGCCGGGCGAGCATCCCACCATCGAGGTGAATGAAATCGAATGTGTGGCGGGACGCGGCATTCGCGGCGACCGTTTCTTTGATCACAAGGATGACTACAAAGGGCAGATCACATTCTTTGCCGACGAGGTGTATCGCGAACTCGAGGCGAGCCTGGGCGTTTGGGATCGCGATCCCGGCGTGTTCCGCCGCAATGTGATTACGCGTAACGTCGATTTGAACACGCTGGTCGATGTTGAGTTTGAAGTTCAAGGCGTGCGCTTCGTCGGAACTGGCGAATGCAAACCGTGTCATTGGATGGATCAAGCGTTTCACCCCGGAGCCGAAACCGCGATGCAAGGCCGCGGCGGATTGCGCGCGAAGATTCTCACCACCGGCACGCTGCGCCCCAGCGCCGTGCCCGCCTGAAAGTGCCGCCAGCATCCTGCTGGCATCTGCTGATCGTCGCCGCGCTATTGGTATCATTCGTCGCGCGCGCACAAACGAACATCGCCATTCCCGCGCGCGGCGACATCCTCAAGACGCTCCGCACAGAACATCCGCGCATCCTCGCAACAAAGTCAGACTTCACCGCGCTGAAACAACGCATCGCGGGCGACGACACGCTGAAGCAGTGGCGCGCGAAGGTTCAGGACAACGCGACAAAAATCCTGACACAAGAGCCATCGAAATACGAAATCCCCGACGGCTTGCGCCTGCTCTCAACCAGCCGCCGTGTCGTCGATCGCATGCTCACGCTCGGCTTGATGTATCAACTCGACGGCGACAAACGCTGGGCCGAGCGCGCGTGGAAGGAGCTTGATGCCGCCGCACATTTCCCGGACTGGAACCCGCGGCACTTCCTCGACACCGCCGAGATGACGCACGGGTTCGCCATCGGCTACGACTGGTTCTACGACGCGTGGACGCCCGAACAACGGAAGGTGATTCGCACCGCCATGGTCGAGATGGGACTTCAGAAAGCGCTGAATGTGCATCGCGGAAATCCGAAGCCGAGCGGTTCGTGGAACAAGGCGCGCCACAATTGGAACCAGGTTTGCAACGGCGGCATCACCACGGGCGCATTGGCCATCGCTGATGAAGATCCCGCGCTCGCGAGCGAACTGCTCAAGGCCGGCTGTGAATCCATCCAGCTTGCGATAAATGAGTTCGCGCCCGACGGCGCATGGAACGAAGGGCCGGGCTACTGGAATTACGCGACGACGTACAACTGCGCGATGCTGGCCGCGCTCGACTCCGCGCTCGGCACTGACTTCGGCCTGGCGAAAATTCCCGGCTTCAACGAGTGCGGCACGTTCCCGATCTTCAACAGCGGCCCCACAGGCAAGACGTTCAACTACGCTGACGCCAGCGACGGCACGATCCGCGCGCCGCATCTATTCTGGCTCGCGAAGAAGTTCAACCGGCCCGAGTACGCCTCGTATCAGATGAAGGTCGCGACGGGCGCGCCGCTTGATTTGCTTTGGTATGACAAGGCGCTGGTGAAGGATTCCGCCGCGCCGCTCGATAAATATTTTCGCGCCGCCGAAGTCGTGGACATGCGCAGTGCGTGGGACGATTCGCGCGCCCTCTTCGTCGGCTTCAAGGCGGGCGATAACAAGGCGAACCACTCGAACCTCGACCTCGGCTCGTTCGTGCTCGACGCGCTCGGCTCGCGCTGGTTTGTCGATCTCGGTGCGGACAACTACAATCTGCCGGGCTACTTCGGCAAAGCGCGCTGGACCTATTACCGAATGCGCGCCGAATCTCACAACACGCTCGTGCTCAATGAATCGCTGGAGCCCGATCAGGATCCGCGCGCCGCGACGAAGATCATTCGTTACGAGTCCAGGCCAGACCGCGTCTTCGCCATCGCCGACCTCACGTCGGCTTACGCCAGGGACGCGAAGGAAGTGAAACGCGGCATCGCCATGCTCGATCGAAAGCGCGTGCTGTTGCAGGACGAAGTGATCGCGGAAAAGCCGGCTGATCTTTGGTGGTTTGTCCACACGCCCGCGAAGATTGCGCTCAACGGCAACACAGCCACGCTCACGATCGGCAAGGAACAATTGATCGCGCGGCTGCTCTCTCCGGCGGGAGCGAAGTTCGAGAAACTGCCCGCCGCTCCCCTGCCCGCTTCTCCGAATCCCGAGAAGCAAAAGGAGAACAAAGGCATCGAGAAGCTTGCGATCCACCTGCCTGCAACGAAGGAGACGCGCATCGTGGTGGTGTTCGCGCCCGCGAACGACTCGGTAAAGCCAGACGTGACGCCGCTCGCGAAGTGGTGAGGTGGTGCGGTGAGGCAAGCGGTAACGAGGGAGACGCGACAACAGAATTCAAGGAACCGCGTCGTGGCACTCTACTTTCCGTAGGTGTTCACCCAAGTCACGGGATCATCACCGAGATCGTTCGTCATTCGACGCAACGTAGTCACCGCATTCGTGACAGCTTGACGGTACGCAACTTCGACCCCTCGGCGCAGAACCGGCTCATGCACCGTCTCAATCTTACTCCCGAAGACGCGCATCAAATAACCAAGCCTCCGTGCGATTCCGTCGACGGACGGCCTGTGATCCACAAAGAAGACCGGCAAGGTTCGCGCTTCATGATCAATGAACTTTGCTGCCAAGAGCTGTCGCTCCAACCGAACGTACTGCACTGCGAAGAAGATCGCCGCGCAGGCTGACGCTATGAGTGCAATGGTAGTGCGACGATTCATCTGCCGACCAGGTATTCGATGGGCCTCCCGCGAGGTACCACCCCTGCCCGTCGGGTGTGGGGCCGGTTCATGCGGCTGACATCACCACTTCGCCCGCGCCTTGGCAAAAGCAAAACCGCAGCCCCGGAGGGGCGACCCGCGAGTAACCACGGGTGGAGCGCCAGCGCAACCCGTGGTTCACGTTTACAAAAATATTCCAAGCCCCGGCAGGGGCGCAGCACTCCGCCGCCCCATTCGGGGCGGAATCCATTTCGTTAAATCGATTCCACGGGTTGGCACCCGTGGCTACTCGCAGGCCGCCCCTTTCGGGGCTCAGGATGCGGTGTTATATCCGCGTTGTGGGCACGGTTTCATGTGATGCCTTCGCGACTTCATCCATGCCTTGGCAAAATCAAAAACGGTCCCACCCCACCGTTCACGGGATCTCCGCCCCACGGCAGCCGAAGAGTCTGCGCTCCCTGATCCCGCGCGCCACTTGCTCGGGCACCATCTTCTCCCACGAGGCGTCGCCGGATTGGATCTTCGCGAGAACGTCGTTCGAGAAAATCGGCAGGTAGTCGCGCTGATAATCGCGGATGGATTGGATGTAGTTATTCTCGATCAAATACATGTAGAGATGCTGCAGGTGCGGCTCCACGACGAGATTGCGCGCCGTGATGATCGAGCCGCTCACAGGATCGCGGAACGGATAGACAAACAGCCTCAGGTCGTTTTTGAAGAGGCGGCCGAAGGATTCGAGGATGCCGCCTTCGAGGTCGCTGTAATATTTCTCGTCAAAGATTTCGCGCAAGCTCGGCACGCCCATCACCAGTCCGATGTTTTTGCGCGTGTAGCGGAAGAGGTAAGTGGCCAGGCGGAAATAGGCGCCGTAGTTCGAGATCAGGACCGTCTTCCCCAGCGCGCCAAGAATGTCCACGCGATGAAGGAAATCCTGATGATCAATTCCGTCCTCGCCGCTGAGACTCTTGAGCGTCATTTCCATGAGCTCGACGATCTCTTCGCCTTGCACCCCGGGCTGCTGGACGAATTGCGCACGCGCGTTGTCGAGCATGTCGAGTGTCACGTGCGTGACCGGGCGAAAGCTGCCGCGCTCGACAAGGATTGGTTTTTTGTAAAGCACCTCCGCGGCCTGAACGACTTCCCCGCTCGCGGTGAACATCGCGGCATTCGTAAAACCTTCCTGTACGAGACGCAGCGTGACGAGTCGATTGTCCACCTTCGCGAACGCCGGTCCGCTGAACTTGATCATGTCGATTTCCACGCGATCCACCGTGAGATCGTCCATGATTGAACTAATCAACGTGTCGAAGTCGCCATGATGATAGAGCGCCGCGTGAATCAGGTTCACCCCGAGAATGCCGAGCGCTTCCTGCTGCTGCACGGCCTCTTTGTCCCACATGCGCACGTGCATGATGATCTGCGAGGATTCCCCGTTGGGCTCGGATTGGAATCGCACGCCCATCCAGCCGTGCCAATCCTCGCGTCGCGTGAAGCTCTGCGCGGCCACAGTGTTCGCGAAGACGAAGAAGCGTGTGGTGTTGCCGCGCGTCCCCTTCAGCCGTTCCGTCAGCAGGCTGTATTCGTGATCGATCATCGTGGAGAGCCGGAGACGGCTGACGTAGCGATCGGCCTTGCCATAAATCGCATCGCTGATCGTCATGTCGTAGGCGGAAATCGTCTTGGCAATCGTGCCCGATGCGCCGCCCACGCGAAAAAACCAGCGCGCCACTTCCTGCCCGGCACCGATCTCCGCGAAGGTTCCGTACTTCGTCTGGTCGAGATTGATCTGCTGAGCCTTCTGATGTGTGCCAATGCTTTCCCGTTTCACTGCGGGGAAATTACCCACGGCATTTCACAGAGCGAGAAGGTTTTGAACGATGCGTAGAAATTCCCGTTGCACACTCGAACCCGAGGCGGATATTCGCAGCATGAGAGGGAGCGCCACTGAGATTCTGATTTCCGCCGGCGACGTGATGCTCGACGGCGAACTCGTCATTCCGTCCGAAGCCCGCGGGCTTGTCCTCTTCGCGCACGGAAGCGGAAGCAGCCGGCACAGTCCGCGCAATCAATTCGTTGCGAACACGCTTCAGGAAGCCGGGCTCGCCACGTTGTTGTTTGATCTGCTCACCATAGAGGAAGAAAGCGCCGACGCGCGGAACGGCCATTTGCGTTTCGACATTCAATTCCTCGCGGATCGGCTCATCCACGCCTCCGAACAAATGAAGTACGACACCGAAGCCGGTGGTCTGCGGCTCGGTCTTTTTGGATCAAGCACCGGCGGCGGCGCGGCACTCGTGGCCGCGGCAGAGTTAAAGGATCGTATCGGTGCCGTGGTCTCCCGCGGCGGTCGACCCGATCTCGCCGTCGGAGCGTTGCGCCGCGTGACTTGTCCCACGCTGCTGATTGTCGGTGGCGAAGACGACACCGTCATCAAGTTGAACAAGCAGGCGATGCTCGCCCTGCGCTGCAAGAAGGAGCTGCGCATCGTTCCCGGCGCGAGCCACCTCTTCGAGGAACCAGGCGCGCTGGAGCAAGTCGCGCAGCACGCCGCCGAGTGGTTCACCGAACATCTTGCAAGTGAACCCACATGAGCGAGTTCACCTTCAGCGATCGTAACGAAGCTGGACGCAGTCTCGCCCGCGAACTGGCGCGCTACGCGGGCCGCACCGATGTGGTCGTGCTCGCGTTGCCGCGCGGCGGCGTCCCGATCGGATTTGAAATTGCACACGCACTCCGCGCGCCGCTCGACATTTTTCTCGTCCGCAAACTCGGCGTGCCCGGTCAGGAGGAACTGGCCATGGGCGCGATTGCCAGCGGCGGCACGATGGTTTTGAACGAAAGCGTCTTCGCTCAACTGCGCATCACACCTGAAAAAATCGAGCAGGTGCGCCAGCGGGAAACTCGCGAGCTGGAGCGCCGCGAACGCGTCTTCCGCGATGGACACGCTTTGATTCCCGTCGTGGATCGCATTTGCATCCTCGGCGATGACGGCCTGGCCACAGGATCCACCATGCGTGCCGCCGTGCTCGCGCTGGAAAAGCAACGTCCGGCGAGAATCGTCGTCGCCGTTCCGGTCGCCTCAGCCGACACGTGCGAGGAATTTCAATCCCTCGCCGACGAAGTGATTTGCCTCTACACACCCGAGCCATTCATGTCCGTGGGCCGATGGTATGACGACTTCACGCAACTGACCGACGACGACGTGCGCGACTACCTTGGACGGGCATCAAACGAAATGGCGCATTGAAGATGACACGCGCTTGCGCATACTCGCCGTGATGAACGACACCAACCGCACGAACATCGTCCTCTTTGACGACGAATGCTCGATGTGTACTTTCCAATCACGCGTGATCACCTGGTTGGACTGGTTCAACACCGTGAGCCTGATGCCGATCTCAAGCGCGCGTGTGCCGGAAATCGCGCCACGTCTCACGCGCACCGACCTGAATGAAGCGATTCATTGCGTCGCACCGAACGGCACGATTCAGCGCGGCGCCCGCTGCATCCGCCACATCAGCCTGCGCATGCCGCTGGCGTTTCCCATCGCGCTGGTGCTGTGGTTTCCCGGCCTGATCTACATCGCAGAAATCTTCTACCGCTGGATCAGCCGCAATCGCCATCTCATCAGCCGCCTGTTCGGTTGCAAAGACGCCTGCGCCCTCATGCCCGCGCGCAAGAGGGCGAATGAGGAGCGGTTTGAAGTGAATACGAGGTAACGGTTGCTGCTCGATTCCATTACCGCGCGGACGAAGTAACTTCGTCCGTCACCGCACGCGGAAGATCAAACCGAGGTTCAACCCGCCGAGCGATGGATGGAAATGAGTTCCGAAGTTTGAGCGAAAGCTTCGCCTGCCAATGCAAATCAAAGCGCGAGTTGTAGTAGGAAGATATGCGAACTCGCCAGCGCGTCGGCACGTCGGCATTCAGGCAGGCTCCTTTGGGTTCGATCGTCACGAATCTCACCTCTCCCGGTACCAACAGCGTTTGATATCTGTTTGTGACCGATCGCGTGAGATTTCGCGTCCGTGATTCAACATACTTCCACTCTCCGCTCTCGAACACTTCGAGCTGCGGCTGCGCAATAAACGCGTGGCTGGTGTTGTTCGTCATGCTGCAGGTGAAGTTTGGAATGGCGTTGGAACGCACGACGCTCACCATTCCGATCAGAAGGGTACTCTCACGCCGGCGCGGTAAGCACGTGAGAGCGATCACTCCACCGGTCGTCGCTGCCAGGACTATCGATCGCTTCCAGCGGAAGTACACAGCGGGTTAGGGTTACGTCCGCAACTCGATCAATCGCTCTCCAGCTTCCAATCGCCTTACCGCATCCGGCCAGAGCGGTTCGAGCCACGCGATTAGCGCGCGATTGGAGCAATTGCCTCTGCGAATCCAAACGAGCGGCACTGGCTTGTTGCTCAGAAGCCAGCGATCCACAAAATCTTCGTCCTTGCTAATGATGATCGATTGACTGGCAGAAGCGTTAGCCCATAGCGCCGCGTCATCGGCTTCGCGCAATCCGACGTCTTCAACGTGATTGGCGGTGTGATCGTGATGCGCGATCCACCGCGCGAGGGCGGGAGGCAATTGCGCATCGACAAGAAAGGTCACGCCGCGTGAAGCACCGCATGGTCACTCTGCCGCGCGGCGTAACCGAGCGCCGCCTTGATGTCGTCTGCTTCGAGGTAAGGAAAGTCGCGTAGAATTTCCTCATGCGTCACGCCGTCGGCCAGCATCCCGAGAATGTCCGTAACCCGAATTCGCATCCCACGAATGCAAGGCCGACCGCCGCACTTGCCAGGTTCCACCGTGATGCGTTCCAGAAGATTCATGCACAAGAGAATGCTCTGAGCCGACGATGAAAAGCAATCGCACGCGTAAACTCCTCCGTAGTGCCAGCACGCCGTCGCTGAAGCGCCCATTGGAACCCGGATGGCTACCGGGCGGAACAAGTTCACTCCTTCCCCACACGCACCAGAAACTGTTCCAACGTCAGCCCCCCTTCATCCATCCGCGTCACTTTCGTCCACGGCTGACCCGGAACCCCGCGCGCGATTGCGGCGAATTCCTCCGCGACTTGCTTGCGCGAATTCGCCAGCGGCCATTCGGCTTTTGCGTCGTCGCACTCCTTCTTCAACGCTGCCCAGCGTTGAAGGAACACGTAGCGCACGGGCAATTGCGCGAGGCGAATCCGCGTGAGCAATTCCTCGTCGTGCGTGTCACGCTCGGCCGCCTGCCACAATCGCTCCGCTTCGCCCAACGGCTTGAACGCGAGGAACGGCGCATCGGTGCGTGAGTAGCATGTGAGGTTGTGACCGCGTGACGCCTCGTGCATCAGCTCGAAAAATTTCAGGATGTGCGGCGCGGCGTTCGTGCCGAAGTAGCCTTCGACGAACTCGCGGATCAGCGCGCGATCATCGAGCTTTGGATTCCACATCAACTGCGCCGTGACCCACGCGCGCATCTCGGACATCTCGGAGCCGTGCGATTGATACGCCCCTTCCGAAAACACGCCGCGCACGTTGTTCGTGGCGAAGAATCGCAGGTCCGGCCCGAGCACGAACCAGTTCGGATGCGGCTGCACGTAGTGCGCGAAATCGGTCGTGTAATCCCAGACGTAAAGCCGTTTGCAAATCTTTGCCCAGCCGCGGATGTCGTCGGCGAAAGACGCGTTGCTCGCATGGTCGAGCGGCTCGCGAAAGTTGCACTCGATCGAGCAGAGACGAACGATCACGTTCGGTCGCGGGCGCAATGTCTTCGGCGGCTTGCGCGTGTACTGGTAAGCGAGCGTGTCCACGGCGACGTCAGGGAACTCGCGCTCGATCTGCGCCGCGACGTAGTTCACGCAGTCGATCAACGTGCCGGCGTGACTGCCCTCGCGATCGTCCAGCGCCTTGCAGTTCTCGCAATCACACCAGCCATACCAGTCGTTCTGCGACACGGAGACGATGCGCGCCTGGGGCGACTCGCGCAGCCACTGCTTCACGCGCGCGACCAGTTGATCGCGCAACTGCGGGTTCGTGAGGCAAAGCTGCGCGTTGTTGGTCGAGCGCTTGCCTTTCGTGAAGCTGAACCACTCGGGATGCGCCGCGAAATTCGTGGGCGAGACGAGCGGGTAGAACGTGTGGACGAATCCCTTGTAGCGAACCATGCCGCCAAGTTCGTTCGGGATTTGGTGCGACTGTCCGTTGCAGAAATTCCGCACCGCCCACTGAGCATTGAACGCAGGCGTCCAATACGGCTCGCGATACTCAAACGCGGGCTTTTCATCGATCGTGCGCTCTTTGACCACGAGCTTCGGGTGACTCGGGATGCGGCTCGCCCACGGCGTCCACCACCGCACGCCGCATTCCTCCTGAAGAAACCGGCTCACCGCGTAAAGCGTCCCACGCGGCGAACCGCCGGCGAGAACAACGCGGCGCTTCGAGACGTCGACCACGATTTCCTCACCCTCGAGTTTCTTCAAAGAAACGCGCGTGGCTTTCTGAGCGCGGTCGCTCGCGCCGACGAAGATGGCGCGCTCCAGAAATTTCGGATTGCGATCGACCACTTCAAACTGCGCCCCGGTGATTTGCGTGAGCGTGTTCGTGAGGTCCTTCACCGCGTTGCGCTCGGCCGCGCTGGCGTTCGTGCTTTGGATGATCACGCACTTGGCTTTGCCGTTCTCGGCAACGGTGAAGGCGGAAGTGGTTTCACAGTTCAAAGTGAAAGCCAGCAGAACGGAGGCAACAGGGAGTTTCATACGTCAGAATTTTTCGCGAGTCTCGTTTCCCCTCACCCTGCCCCTCTCCCTTGGGGAGAGGGAACAGCAGTGGCACGTGCGAAGAAAGCTCAAAGATCGTCGCGCGAATCCAGTGATCGTGATTCGCGACAAGAGCGGATTACGCTTCTCCCTCTCCCCAAGGGAGAGGGCCGGGGTGAGGGGAAATGGCGCGTGCGAACTGAAGTGACAATTCGATTTCACCGGATGCTCGCACTCACGTTGTTGGTCTTCACCCAATTGAAGTAGCGCGCGCGAAACTCATTGCCCGCCTTGGTGCTGGTCACCGCGAGATCCCAGTCCGGCGCTGGCGCATCACCCATCACTCCCGTCACGCGAACGGGCGCGCGCTTCGAGAGTTCAAGAAATGTTTTGCCCCACGCCTTCGTTTTGCCGTCGGCGGTTGCGAGTCCGGTCAACTCGCTCACGTCCGTCGCTTCAGGCTGATCGTAAAAGCCCCAGTTCAGCCAACCGCACGCCATGCTCGACGTGCGCATCACGAGGTTGCTGCACCAATTCGCCTGCTGTTCTTCACTCGCGAAGGGATGTTTGCCCTTGTCGAACTTCGGCTTGCCACCGCCGTACCAGCCAAACTCCGCGACGACGACCGGCTTGCCCGGCCGCGCCACTTCGCGCACAACCGTTTCGAGATAGCTCAAGTTGCGCTGAATTTCATCGTCGTTCTCGTACTCCAATGGCCGGCCATCGAACGGGTAGAAATGGATCGAGAGAAAATCCACGAGCTTCGCCTGCCGCGCGGGATTGAATCCCGAGTAATGCTGCACGCGCGGAAGCAGCGACGGCACCGACCACTGAACCAGCCCCACCGTGACAAGCGCTTTCGGATCGGCTGACTTGATCGCGGCGACCTGCCGACGGGTCCACTCGTCCGCCACGTCTTCGCGGAAATGCTGGTAGTCGAGCAGCAATGGATCGCGCGGCGCATCAAGCGCGGGCGGCGTGGGGAGCGTGTCAAAACTGACTTTGTTCGTTTTCCACGCGGTGGCGGCTTGGTCCGGTGTTCCGTATTTCGCCACGACCCATTTGTCCCAGCGCTGGCGCATCACGCCGTTATACCACGCGACCTCTGGTTCGTTGCGCAGGTCGTAGGCGAAGATCACGTTGCGATCACGATAACGCGCGACGAATTGTTTCCAAAAATCTTCCAACGCCTTCAGCACCGGCTCGTCCGCGACGCGATCCACACTGGCCCAGCGCGGCAAGCCCTCCCAATGATCCGGCCCGGTCGGATGCACATAGATGCCCTGCTCTTCCGCGATGGCGAGGAACTGGTCGAACTTCGCGAGACCGTTGGTGTCGAGCACGCCGGGCTCGTTGCAGAATGATCCGTAGCTGATGAACACACGCGCGCAGTTCACGCCGAGTTCCTTCATCCGCGCGAAATCCTTCCGCGTCGCCTCAGCGTCCCACTGTTTCCAAACCTGCGGCGCCCAACCGGTGCCAGGCCGGTAGTAAGTCACGCCGAACGGAGTGAATGCTTTTCCTTCGCTCGTCTCGAAGGAACGTCCGTCACGTGCCACGCGAATCTTTGACAACACGGCAGCATCGCCAACCGCCGCATACAGAAAGATGGCAAGCGCTGCAGCGACGAACGTCAGTCGCTTCCCTCTCCCCTCAACGGGGAGAGGGATCGAGGGTGAGGGGTGGTAAATCACTCGACGGCCATCTCGCGAGGATTGCGCATCCGACCAATCACCCCTCACCCCTGCCCTCTCCCCGTTGAGGGGAGAGGGAGAAGCGCGTAACGCTGTTCGGCGATCCTCGAGGCCCAGTCGCGCACACAGCGTTTGGATCATGGCCGCTATTGTGTCTGCACTTCGTACCACAGCGTTTTCCATTTGGGTCCGATGTTCAGGACGGCTTTTCCATTCATTACTTCCACGGGAATCGACTCGCG
This sequence comes from Verrucomicrobiota bacterium, assembly GCA_038205745.1. GTDB lineage: Bacteria > Verrucomicrobiota > Verrucomicrobiia > Limisphaerales > SIBH01 > JANNGC01. The sequence goes on from JBBRBM010000017.1 coordinate 31,239, forward strand.
ACGCGCGCCGCGTTCGTCGAGAGCGAAGGCTTGAACCTTCGCGTTGGCCGGGATGGCGAACGTGATCTTCGCGGGAATTCCTTCCACGAGCGAAGGCGCCGTGCCCCAATCGCGGCCCACGGTGTTCTTCTCCGCGTTCTTCCATCCCATCCCCGTGTTCTCGGCCAGGCCAGTGGCAGTAACGAGAAACGCTTTGCCGATCGAGTTCACCGTGATCGTGCTCCAACCGTCCTGCATCGTCGCGCCAGGCTCGATCGCGATCTCGCCGAGTTGAAACTTCTTTCCCCCGCCGTAGCCGATCACGCCTTTCGTTGCGCGAGAATTGATTGTCACCACTCCGCGCTTGTCGTCCGTGATGTCCCAAACAAGCTCGCTCGTCTGCGACTCGAACCGCGGACGCGGATAAGCAAACTTCTGCGTCTCTCCCGGCGTGAGCGCCACCTCGACGCGATTCATCAACGGCGTCTCGCGAGCGAGGCCCGCCTTCGCCGCATCCACCAACGCCCACGCGCTCGCAGTCCGCAGCAGATCGATTTCGGTTTCGAGTGGCAAGTGCGCGGTGACGGTGTTTTGCGCTGCCTTCACATCGCCGCGCAGGAACATCGCGGCCACGCTCACCATCGTCGCCATCTTCGTCGGATGTTGATCGATGTCGAAGAAGCTGTTGATCTTCTTTGTGTCCCAGGCCGCGGTGTCGCTGCGCGAATGCGCATAGCAGTAAGGGTAAATCACGTCCCAATCCTGAAGCGCGCCATACGCCGCCAGAAGCAGGAAACCTTCGCTCGAAAACGTGTTCGGCGCGGGATGATTGTATTCCGTCACCGCGTGCGGTTTGCCGGCGACACGCTTCATCGCCAATCCGGTGAGGACGCCGCCGCGTTCGTTCACCATTGATTTGTTATTCACGACCCAATCGTTCATGTCCCATTGCTTGCGCGGGAAATGCGGATGCTGCCAATACGCGTGCGTGTCCACCCAATCCATCTTCGCCTGCACGTTGAGCGGACTGCATCCACCGATCGTGCCACCGACGAGCGCCTTTACCTTCAAGTCATCTTTGAGGAAGCGATACATGGCGACCCAGTAGCGCTCTTCCGTCTCGACAAGAAAGCGCATGAAGTCGCGCTGCGCCGCGGCGGTGCGCTGGCCCAAAGTTTTTTTCTGAAAAAGCGGAATGGAACCAATCTCCTCACCGGTGCGCACGCCCTCGACACCTCCCGGCTTCACCGAAACATTCGCAAACGAAATCGCCGCCCCTGACGCGCCGAAACGACCGAACGTCACGCGCGCCGCGCCGTCGTCCTGCGACGCGTTGAACACGAACCGAAAATCCCGCCACTCATTCGTGAGTGGCGCATCGGCGGAAAGGCCAAGGTTGCTCCAAGGCTCATGCGTTTGTGAGGCGAAGACGCTGATGGCGCGCGCGGAGTCCGACTTGGCGCGAAATGAAACGGTGTAAGCTTTGCCAGCTTCGAATTTCAGCGCGGCGTGACTGAGTTGGATGTGCCAAGTCTCCGCGCCAGCTTTGTTCACGCGCACGTCGACTGCACCGTCCGCGACGGCAGCCTTCGCCTGGGCTCCGCTGTGCTGTTCAAGAGTCCATCCCTGGAGCTGCTGCGAAAAATCTCCGTTGCTCAACAGTTCACCGCCAAGCGCCTGTTCGCCCGCGCTCCACGCTTCGCGCAATTTCGCCGTCGTGCCGTGATGCTGTTTCAACCATGCGTTCCACTGCGCGCCGAGTTCACGCTGGAAGACCTCGGGAAACGTGTCGATGTGACCACCAAGCCACGCATGGACGAGACCTGCTTCGTTGTTGATCTCCACGAATGCAACGCTCGGTTCCTTCGTGTAATCGCTCTTCGTGTAAGGGTTCAGGTGCGTGAGCAAAGCGCGCGCGTAAGCCTTCTGCGATTCAAGGTGTGTCGCATTCCAGAAGCCGACGACGTGCTGGTCTTTCCACTCCATGCTCGCGATCTCCCCCGGCAATCCATCCGCAGCGCTGAATCGGCGACCGACGAGCAGGTTGATGTTCGCGTAGATGCCGTGCTTCTTGAGCTGCGCGATGAAGTAATCCATCCGATCGAGCGCCTCGGGATCGAGATCGGTGGCGACCTTGGCGTTCTTCGAACGAATACCGCTTGGCCAATTCGCCGTGTCCATGTGATGGAAACGCACCACGTTGATGCCGAACTTCGCCATGCGCGCCGCGATCTTCTCGCCGTCCTCCTTCGCAGGCATCCCCGCAGCGAACGCGAGATTCACGCCGACGAAGCGGATGCGTTTGTCGCGCGCGTAGAAATGCGCACCATCGCCGACGCGGACGTTGCCTGCCTTGCCCGCCGGCTTGTCGAGCCAGCCGCTCAGGTCCGTGATCGAACGCGTGGCGTCATCCCACGGCAACACGAACGGAAATAGATTCGTGTCCGCGGCGCGCGTGATGATCGCAACGAACAAACAACCGAGAACAATTTTCCAGGTGCGCATGATTTCGATGATTAACCCAGCCGGAACCGAACCCACCATTGATCCGCATCAACGCGCCGCGCGCGCGAGCAGCGCGGCGACGGCGTCCGGCGCCGTCAACTTCTCGCGCGTCACCGCGAACAGCGACGGCTTCCATGGATCAATCGTGAACGTGAGCGTATCCGTCTCGCCGAGATACGCGCCGGTGCGGAGTTCATAGACGTGCCCACGCTGGGCGAGCTTCGCGACGATGGGCGCGGGTTGTTCGAGCGCTTCGTTCCCGCCAGCCTGCTTCAAGTCCTCGCTCATGTGATAGTGGATGTTGCGCTCGAACGCGATGAGACGGGCGTCGCCGAGTTTGAAACGATGAATGCGGGTGTGCGTCTCGGCCGGAATGGAAACTTCTCGCGCGATAGGCGTCATGCGCGCGACGAATTGAACTGCGTCGCGGTTCGTGCCCGACAAGCGACTTCGCGCCACCGCCAGCATGTCTTCAGACCATGAACTTATGGTCAAGTTGGTACGCCCTTGATACGCCGTCGCAGTCGCAATGCTAACAGCGCTTCGCTCGCCGAAGTACGCCAGAGGATTTCCACCCGCGCGCAGCCTGCCATGTCCGTCAAAGAGAGCGGCCGGCCTGTCAAAAAATACCGTTCCGCGACGCGATCGCACGCGTTCATCAATGATCTTCGCTTGTTCATCCGAAAGTGCCAGCGCCTCGGACAAAACGAGCCATAAGTTGTTCGGCAGGTTTGTCGTTACCGCATCCGCCGCGATAAACTGCGGCGAGTAACCGATGTCTTGAAACAATTTCAGCCAGCCGTTGCGTTTCTTCGCCGCGACGTTGTGCTCCGCTTCGAAGCTGGAAAAGCGCCGCAGCCACGTCGAGCCGTCCACAGTCGATTCGAGCAGCCAGTTCACCTGAATGCTCGGCTGCGAATAGAGGATGTAGATCGGATCACGTTCGCGTTCGGCTCGCAGGAAAAGTTGCGCGAGCGGTGAGGTCATTTCCTTCAGCACTGGCGCAAGCGCTCGCGCCTTTGGAGTGAGCGCGTAGTCGGCGCTGTTCCAATCAATGCAATCCTCGCTCCACCAGACGATGCAGCCGCGATCTCCTTCGAGGAGCAAATGCCAGAGCCGGCGGCTGGCGTGATGGCTGTCCTTCTCGAAAACGGTCGTGATGATCGGCTTGCCGGGCATAAACGAGCCGAAGATTTCGCGCGCGTTGCCGATGTCGTACGGCTCCACCCAATCGAGCGCCTGCGACAAACGCCAAAGATCGTAGCCGCCGAACGCGCTCGGCATCTGCGTGCCCTCGATGCCGACGGGTGTTTGCGGATCGACTTCGCGCGCGGCGCGACGCAGATCATCAAGCGTGCGCGCAAGTGACACGTCCATGTAGGTTCGAAAATCGCACCACGGCGCGAAGTTCCAGCGCGTCGGATGTTTCGCGGCCTCGATCGGATCGAACTTCAATCGCTGCAATGCCTGCCAGTCCGGCTTGCCGCGCGGCAGCACATCGCCGCTCGCCATGCGATTTTTGATCTCGTCCGTCGTGAAGGGTTTCACCTCGTCCCATGAACGGAAGACGGTTTGCCACTCCTCGTTCAGCGCGGCGAGATCCTTGTATTGCGTCCTCAGCCACTCACGAAACTTCGCGAGCGTAATTGGGCTGAAGTCGTAGTCGAACGGGTTGGCGGAGATCGTGGTCGAGAGTTCGTCGCGAATGTCGTAGGCGAGCGGCGAATGCGCCATGTTCTTGCGCGCGATGGATTGCATCTCCTTTCGCGCCCAGGACTGCCATTGCGGATCATCGAGCGAATAGTCGCGCACCAGTCCGCCCTCGCCACGGCCGCTCTTCGCCCACTGCGTCACGAACTTGTCCCAATCCGTGACCTTCGAGCTGAACTTCAGACACAGCCCGCGGTTGATCATGTTCTCGACGTAGTAAGGGAACTTGTTCTCGATCAACGGCCGGAGGTCTCCGTCGCCGTACACCATCGCGGTGTTCACGCCCATCTCGCGGAGACGCTGGAAGAACAGCGCGGTCTTCTCCGGCTTTTTGTAGGCACGGTCACCGATCCACATGACAGTGCGGTAGTCGTGCCATGACCGAAGCGAGTTGGTTCCCGCAGCCAGTGACGCAGAAGCCAGAATGCTGATAAAAACGAGCTGGATCAATAGGCGCACATGGATCGGATGAACTGCGGCCCGCCCCTATTCATCCTTAACTGTCCCGGCGTGTCTCGAATTGCTTCAAGTCATGGCGCAAACCGAGACGTGCGACACGCACGCCTCGTCACGATTCACACTTCGATTTCCAAAACTCCGTCGTTTTCCGCGGCTTCGCGAAACGTTGCCGCGTCGTCACCGCGTGGCCCGAAAGTTGTTACGTAGCCGGTGAACTCTGAATCCAATGACGAACCGAAACTTTCATCGCCGGGTTGCGAGCCTGTTCTCCCTCGTGCAGTCGACTCCTGCGACGCGCGTGATCGACTGGCCGCAGCCGATGGAAGAAAAACGAGCGCGATCGATGCGCATTTCGGTGAAGTCAAACCGCGAGACTGCTTATGCGAACAAGTAAAGATCCCATGGAACCGCTGCGTAACTGGAAGGAACTCTTCCTCGGCGAACGAACGTTCCGCACGAAGAAATCAATTCGTGCGCGCCGACGCTTCGTCGATGTCGGGCTTACCGACATTCACGTCGTCCCTTCGCACTAACGCGCCACCGTCCGACTGTTGCGCGTCGCGCGTGCCGCGGCGCTTCCAGAATCGTCCCCTGCCCACATCATCAAAGATCGAGTAACTGACCGGCGTCACGACAAGCGTGAGCAAAAGACATAACGCTTGTCCGCCGATGACCACGACCGCCGTCGCGCGGCGTTCCTCGGCACCAGGCCCCGACCCAATCGCGAGCGGAATCATGCCGGCAATCAGGGTGAACGTGGTCATCAGAATGGGGCGCAAGCGATCACGGTTGCCCTGAAGGATCGCCGCAAAACGTTCCATCCCCTGCCTGCGCAGATTGTTCATGTGATCGATCTGAAGAATGGCGTTCTTCTTCACCACGCCAAAGAGCACAAGCATTCCCAGCGCTGAGTAGAGATTGATCGTCTGTTTTGTTGCCCACAGCGACAACAACGCGAAGGGCACCGACAGCGGCAGCGAGAGCAGGATCGTGAAGGGATGGACCAAACTTTCAAACTGCGACGCGAGGATCAGGTACATCAGGATCACCGAGAGTAGGAACGCCCAAAGGAACTCCTGAAAGGTCGTCTCCAGTTCACGGGCGCGGCCGGACACTCGCGTGCTGTATGTCTCGGGCATGTTCATTTTTTCAACCTCCGTCCGCAGTGCGGCGATGCGATCCGCCTGCGCAAAACCCGGCGCAACAGAAGCGCGCAAACTCACCTGGCGCTGCCGGTCCAGGCGATCGATCCGCGATGCCGTCGTCGCTTGAACAATCTTCACCACGTTGTCCAACCGCACGAGACCGCCGCCGCGCCGCGGGACAAAAAGGCCCGCGATCTGGCGCACATCAGAGCGGTCCTGCTCGGCGAGACGAAGCTGCACGTCGTAATCCTCATTCACCGAAGCATCCCGGAACTGCGACACTTCCTGTTCGCCGCCAACCATGATCCGCAGGGCGTTGGCGATGTCTTCCATGTCCACGCCGAGCCGGGCTGCGCGCTCGCGGTCGATCTCCACGCGCAACTCCGGTTTGTCGAGCTTCAGCGTGGTGTCCGCATCGAGAAGTCCGAGATCGGGCGCCTTTCGCCGCAGGATCTCCGCGTAGCGCGAGAGCGTTTCGAGGTCGGGACCGAGCAACGCGAAATCGACGTCAAAGTTTGGACCGCCCAGGCTGAACGTCTGTGGATTGCGCACCGAGATGCGCAGGTCAGAAAACATTTTCAGCCGTTTGCGGACCTCCAGCATCACGTCGCGTTGGTTGTAATTTCCTTCGAACGCGCGCCAGGGTTTCAGTTGAAACAGCCGCGACCACGAGAATGTTCTTTCTGCATGGGGTGCCAGCCGCACGTAAATGCGCGCGTTGTTCACGCTGCCTAACGCGCCGCTGCCACCGATCGACGCGAGCACGAGGCGAATGCCGGGAATGTTCTTCAACTCGGCTTCCACCTTTGCAGACACGTCATTCATCGCCGTGAGACTTGCGCCTTCCGGCGCCAGCACGTTGATGTCGAACTCGCCCTCGTCCACATTCGTCGGCACGTATTCCTGCTTGACCACCTTGTAGAGCGGGATTGACGAGGCGACGACGAGCGTCGCCGCCACCATCACGAACAAACGATGTCGCAACGCCCAACCCAGCAGCCGCGAATAGCCCCGATCGATCCGCCCGTAAAAGCCGCCGCGAGATTTTGGCGCGTGTTCCCGTTCATCGTCCTTCTCGTTCCGCCGCAGCAGGCGTGCGCTCATCATCGGCGTGAGCGTGAAGGAAACGAGCAGGCTTACCATGACAGCCACCGCCGCCGTGATGCCGAACTGGTAAAGGAACCGTCCCGAGATGCTCGACATGAACGATACCGGCACGAAGATCACGACGAGACTGAGCGTCGTTGCCATGACGGCCAGCGCAATCTCCTTTGTCGCCGCGGCCGCCGCCTCGAACGGCTTCATCTTCTTTTCCTCGATGAAGCGGAAAATATTTTCGAGCACGACAATGGCGTCGTCGATCACGATGCCGACCATCAGCACCAGCGCGAGCATCGTGACGCTGTTCAGCGTAAATCCGAGCGCCTTCATCATGCCGAAGGTGGCAATGACGGACGTGGGAATCGCCACCGCCGCAATGATGGTCGCCCGCCAATTGCGCATGAACGCGAGCACAACCAGGCATGCGAGCGCGCTGCCGAGCACCAGGTGAACGTTGATCTCGTGCAGCGCCTCGTAAATGTAGCGCGACTGGTCGCGAATGATCTCGAGTTGCACGTCGCCGGGAAGCTGAGCCTGGATCGCCGCGAGCTTCCCTTTGATTCCCTCGATCACCGCCACAGTGTTTGCGCCAGACTGGCGGCGCACTTCCAGCGTCACGGTCGGCACGCCATTGAGCCGCGCGAGCGAGCGCTGTTCCTTCGTGCCGTCTTCAGCCCAGCCGATGTCGCGCACGCGCACCGGCGAGTTGCCTCGCGTGGTGACGACCAGGTCATTGAAGCCTTCCGTTGTGCGAATGCGCCCGAGCGTGCGCAGCGTTTGCTCGCGCACCGCCGTGGTGACGTTGCCGCCAGGGATATTCGCGTTCTGCCGCTGGATCGCGTCGTGAACCTCCGCGATCGGAATCTGGTAAGCGGCCAGACGGTCGGCATCGACCCAGACATTCATCGCGCGTTCCAGCCCGCCGATGATCTCGACTTCGCCCACGCCGGAGGAGCGCTCGATCTGCACCTTCACGACCTTGTCCGCGATTTCAGTCAACTCGCGCTGCGATCGCGTACCGGAGAGCGCAATCGTGAGCACCGGCGAAATGTCGTTGTCGGCCTTTGTGACAACGGGAGGATCTGCTTCCCGCGGCAAATTGCGGACGACCGGCGCGAGGCGGTCGCGCACATCCTGCGCGGCGTCGTCAATGTTCCGGCTCAGGTCAAACGTGACGATGATGAACGAAACTCCGGCGCCATTGACGGAGCGCAGTTCCTTGATCCCTTCGATGGCATTGATCGCTTCCTCGATCGGCTGTGAAATTTGCGCCTCCACCTCCATGGGAGACGCGCCCGGCAATCGCGTGCTGACGCGAATGGTCGGAAGATCGACCGAGGGAAAGCGATCCACACCGAGCTTGAAGTAAGCCGTGGCACCGACGACCACCAGCGCCAGGATCAACATGGATGCGAAGACCGGCCGGCGAATGCAAATGTCAGCGAGCTTCTGCATCAGCCATCGCCACGTGAAAGTTCAGCCATCCTGCGCTCCCGCCGTTTTCGCTGTCGCGGGTCCGGCTTCCTTCACCACGACCGATTGGCCGGTGCGCAGGTTGCCCGGATCGAGCACCACGACATCGTTTGGTTGCACGCCGATGACCTCGACCCAATTGCTGCCGCGACGCTTCGTCTGAATGCGCGCTTCGACGGCTTTGCCATCACGAACGACGATGAGCTTTTCCAGGCCGGCGAATGTAATCACCGCATTCGTCGGCACCGCCAGCCCGGGCTCGCGTTCATTCGTCACAATTTCGGCGCGCACGAAAAGGCCCGGGCGCAATACCCCGTTGTTTGGAACGTCTGCTTCCACCATGAGCATACGATTCAAATCGCTGATCGCCGGGCTGAGGCGCGCGATGCGGCCCTCGTAGGCTCCCGTGTCGCCCTCGACGCGGATCCGAACCATCTGACCGGGGCGCACGTTGAGGGATTCGCGTTCCGGCACCTCCAGCCGCAGCCGCAACGGGTCCGTTCGCACCACATTCGCCACCGGCGCGCTCACCGCAAGGTACTCACCCGGCGAGGCAATCCGCGCCTGCACCGCTCCATCGAACGGCGCACGGATCGCGGTGTCAGCGAGTTCCTGCTGCGCGATCTCGACTTCAGCGCGGCGTTGCGCAAGGACGGCCTGCAGCTTGCGGGATTCCTGTGCGGCAGCCTCGAAACGGGCCGCCGCCACCGAAAATTGCGACTCGACGGTATCCAGCTCCGACTTGGAACTGATGCCTTCCCGGGACAGGTCTCGCAGCCGCTCACGGTTCTTGCGGGCTTCATCGAAGACCGCTTTTGCCTCCTGGACCGGGGTGGTGTTTTCGAGGGCGATCGAATCGTTCGTGCCATCAACCGGCAACCCGAGCGCCACGCGCGAGTGCGCCAGCGCAGCCCGTGATTGCTGCACGCGCAACTCGTAATCCCGCGGCTCGATCTGCACGAGGATGTCGCCCTTCTTCACCACCGATCCCAGATCGATTGCGACGTTCTGCACGCGTCCGGAAACTTTTACGCGCAGCTCGGCCCGTTCCTGCGCCGCCAGCGAGCCGGTCACGTTAATTGTGCGCTCCATTGGACGCTGAGCGACGCGAACCGTCTGAACGGGGCGCGCCTTGTCGGAAATGGAGGCGGGTTTCCCGGAATCTTTCTTCGAACAGGAAAGAGCAGACAGGCCAAGCAGCGCGATGAGGAGAACGGGCGCCCCGGTCGCTCCCCTGCGATGCCGCACTGGCGCGTCGTATGGGAGGGTTTTAACCGATTCGTGATCCAAAGATTTCACCGCGCTTGGTTGGAAGCTCACGCAGGCGTTCCTATTCAGGCAGCGGCAACGGACGCACGGGCAGCGGCTTCGTTTTCGGCCGGCGTTGAAACCGAGCACCCAGATCACTCAGCAATGTGTAAACGACCGGGATGATCAGCAGCGTCAAGAACGTGCTGGTGAACATGCCGCCGACGACCGCCATGCCCATGGGACGCCGGCTCTCCGCGCCAGCGCCGAATCCAATCGCGATTGGCAGGATGCCGGCAATGGTCGAGAACGCCGTCATGAGTATGGGGCGCAGGCGCACGACGCCTGCCTGCATCATTGCGTCACTTGCGCTAAGTCCTTCCGCGCGCCGCTGGTTGGCGAATTCAACGAGAAGGATTGAATTCTTTGTGACGAGGCCCACGAGCAAGACCAGCCCGATCAGGCTGAACAGATTAATATTCATCGCCGTCAGCGGCGGAATGACGCCTGCCGCTCCCAGCGTGTTCATGATCCAAAGCAACCCAAAGGCCCCGAGTCCCGCCAGCGGAATCGCCAGCATCACGGTGAACGGGTGCAGCAGGCTCTCGAACTGCGAAGCCAGCACCATGTAAACAATGATGAGTGCCAGCAAGAGCACCCACACAAACTCCGTCCATGAATCCTTGAAGTCGCGTGATTCCCCCGCCCACTCGTACGACATGCTGGGCGGCAGTTCGCGCTTGAGCATCTCCTCGACCCGCGTGACCGCCGTCCCGAGCGGCACTCCGTTCAGCGACGCGGAAATCGTGGCGCTGCGAAGACGGTTGTAGTGCTCGATCGTGTTGGGCGCCGCGCCTTCGCTGCGATTCACAATCGCGCTCAGTTGGATCAGCCTTCCCTCACGACTGCGCACGTAAAGCCGGTCGAGATCCTGTGGCAGCAGACGCGATCCGCGCTGCAACTGGGCGATGACCTCATACTCCTTGCCCGCGAGCTTGATGCGGCTGAGATCCAGCCCACCGAAGAGAATCTGCAATGTGTGCGAAATATCATCGATGCTCACACCGAGCACCGCGGCGCGATCGCGATCGATCTCGACGCGCAATTCCGGCTTCGTGACTTCGAAGCTGCTGCGCGCGTTCATCAGAAAGGGCATGCCACGCAGCTTGTTCAGCGTGTCCTGTGTCTGGCGATTCAGCTCATCGAGATCCTGCGCTTGAAGTACGAGTTGAAAGGACGCACCAAACCCGCGGCCAATCGCCTTGGGAATGTTCGGGACCGCGATGACTCCGGGAATTTCCGCACCGAAGCGCTGCCGCAGGCCGCCGGGCGCATTGACGATCTCCTGGATGCCGCGCTTCCGCTGGTCCTTCTCCTTCAGCTTCACGAACACGATGGCGTTGTTCGCCAGGCCCGGCGCCCCTCCGAGCGCGAAGGCGGTCACGCTGCCGAACGCTTCCACCTCAGGCACCTCTTTCAAGATGGCCTCCGCCTTCCGCACTTGCCGGTCCGTGAACTCGACGGTCGAACCCTCCGGGCCGAAGACGAAACAGAGCAAGCGGCTCTTGTCTTCTTCCGGCAGGAACTCGCCTTCGAGTCCCCTGAACGCGAAGTACGTTGCCGCCAGGCTCGCCACGGCCACCAGCAACACGATCACCCGATGCGCCAATGACCAACGGAGCGCGCGCGTGTAGATGCGCGTGAAGAATTGAATCAACCCATTGAACCAGCGCACGAGGATGAACGGCTTGCCTTCTTCCGCAATGGGCCTCAACACCCGGGCCGCCATCATCGGCGTCAGCGACAGGGCAACAAATGCGGACACCGCCACCGATCCCGCCACCGCCACCGCAAACTCAACAAAGAGCCGGCCCGTGGCGCTCTTCTGGAACGCCAGTGGAAGAAACACAGCCATTAACGAAATGGTGATCGCGATAATGGCAAACGCGATTTCCTCCATGCCTTTGAACGCGGCGTCCATCGGCTTCATCCCGAGCTCGATGTGGCGATGGATGTTCTCCAAAACCACGATCGCGTCATCGACGACCACGCCAATGGCCAGCACCAGCGCCAGCATGGTGAGGATGTTCACCGAGTACCCGAAGGCATCGAGAATGGCGAACGTCGCAATGATGGAAATCGGAATGGCGACGGCCGGGATCAGCGTGGAGCGCGCGCTGCCGAGGAAAAGCCAGATGATGATGACCACGAGCCCGAACGCCATTCCCAGCGTGACCCAGACTTCCTCGATGGCATGGGAGACGTAGATCGACTCGTCGTAATTGTAAACCATCTCCACCGTCTGCGGGATGATGGGGCGCAACTTCTCGACTTCCGCCTTGATGCCATTGGCCACATCGACCGTGTTCGCCTTCGACTGCTTGATGATGCCGAGGAAGATGCAGGGACGGCCGTTGTTGCGCGCCACCGTGCGTTCATTCTCCACGCCCGCGCGTGCCTCACCCACATCCCGCAATCGCACGAGCGTCGCGCCTTCGTTGCGGATGACCAATTGATTGAACTCCTCGGGCGTCTTCAGTTCGCCACGCGTTTCAATGGTCATCTCACGTGACAAATTTTCCACGCGCCCGCTCGGCAGTTCCACATTCTGCTGCCGCAACGCACGCTCGACATCGAGCACCGTGGCCTCGTGCGCCGCCATCTTCTCGGCATCCAGCCAGAGGCGCATCGCAAAGCGCTGTTCGCCGCCAATGATCACCGACGAAACGCCTTTCACCGTCTGCAAACGATTCTTGATCTGGCGCTCGGCCAGTGTCGTGAGCTCCAGCGGGGAAAGCTGATCGCTGTTCATGCCGATCCAGATGACCGGCTGCGCGTCGGCTTCCTGCTTGGCGACGATGGGCTCCTTGATGCTCTCGGGAAGTTTCCCTCGCACGCGCGCCACACGATCGCGCACATCCTGCGCTGCATCGTCGATGTTGCGGCCGAGATCGAACTCCACGGTGATCGTGCTCACCTGCTCGCGCGATTGGCTGGAGAGCGTCTTGATGCCTTCGATGTTGTTGATCTCCTCCTCAAGCCGCTCGGACACCTCGGTCTCGACGACGGAAGCGTTGGCTCCCGGATAAACCGTCGTGACAGAAACAATCGGGGGATCAATGTCCGGCAATTCGCGCACGGGCAGACGCGTGAGACTGATGAGCCCGAACAAAATGAGCCCGAGGCTCATCATGGACGTGAGCACGGGACGCTTGATGCTGACTCGGGAGAGAATCATTTACTCCGACTCGTAATCGTAATCGTAACTCCTAATCGTAATTTCATCATCACTCCCCATCCCCAACTCGATACCGAACCGAATCCTCGTGCAGCCGATCGGGTGAATTACTTCGAATCAAACCAACCAACGTTGAGACAATTCGGTGGAGGATTTCCTTGGCAGGGGTAATGTCCGCTTCCGTGGCTTTTCTTTTGGCCACCAAAACATCGAGGCAAGCCGCGCATTCCAGAGCAGAGCCCCGCGCATTGTCGAAATAACGGCATCGATCCGGCGCCGTGAACTTGCCGTTTCCTTCGGCGATGTTCAGCGGGATCGATGTGGAGGCACGGTCGAGTTGATCATGAACCGCCAGCGACTTCGGGAGTGATTCCAGTCGATCGTTAACCCACGCCACTAATTCGATGGAAAGTTGGTAAGCCGCGAGCTTCTCGTGATCGAATGTCGGTTTCATAGAGATTACGATTACGACTTACGATTAGGATTAGGAGGAACGGGATCCGCAACCTTCACCGCCCCGCCCGGACGCACTTTCTGCAGTCCTTCCGCCACGACTTTTTCGCCGGCGCTCAAACCCGTGACGATTTCAATCTGGTTTGGCATGCGCAGCCCCACCTTCACCGGACGCAACTGCGCATTGCCATCCGCACCGATCACGTAAACCGACGTGCGCTCCCCCATGCTCATCAATGCGGACTCGGGAATCACGATCGAGCCGTCGCGCAGCTTCAACGTGAGATCGAGGTTCACGAACATGCCGGGACGAAGCTTGCGGTCAGGATTCGGCACGCGCGCTTTCACAAGCAGCGTGCGCGTGGCCGGATCAACTTGCGGCGCGAGGAAGTAAACTTCCCCGGCGAACCTCTCGTTTGGAAAAGCTGCCACGCGCAACTCAATCTTCTGCCCGTTCTTCACTTCGCGGATGAAACGCTCCGGCACGTTGAACTCCGCCTTCACCGGGTCGAGATCGACCAGCCACGTGAGCGTGGTGTTCTTGGAGATCACCTGGCCCGGGCTGACCATCCGTGCGCCGAGCGTGCCGGAGAACGGCGCCATGATGCGGGCGTCCTTCAGCTCGCGTTTGCGCAAGGTCACCCCCGCCTCGTTCGCATGGAATATGGAGAGGGCCTGGTCGTACTCCTGTGGCGAGATGGTCTTGTCGTCCACGAGTTGCTTGGTTCGATCGAAAGTCACCTTGCTCAACTGAAGGTTCGCTTCGGCCTGATCAAGCGCGGCGCGGTACTTTGTTTCGTCGAGGCGCAGGATCAGATCGCCCTTCTTCACCGTCTGGCCTTCGTTGAAGCCGACTTCCTCGACAGTGCCTTCGATCTCGGACTTCACCTCGATTGATTCATTGGGAATGAGCGTGCCGACCACCGCGAGGGTTTCGGCCAGCGACTGAACTTTTGCTTCCGCCGCCACAACGACGGTCGCCATCGCACCCGGTGGCGGGCCGCCCGCTGCGGGATTCTTTCGGCAACCAGACAGAAGAACCATGAGCAGCGTAAAGATCGCCATGCACACGGGCGGGTATCGGACGACAACTGAGCCTCGATTCATGAAGGACGCAGTTTCCACAGCACCAAACGCGAAGTCAAATTCCCCGAGCGCCTTCTTCACGTAGTAACAGGTTGGTTACAAGTGGGCAAAAGGAACGAAGTGGGACGACTTCGCTCGAAGGAAAAACCCGGCGAACGTGACCGCCCGCCCTCCTGACCTCAAAGGATGTTGAGTTGGTCGATCAGCATTCGCAGCCGCCCGTAATGGCGGCGGTCGAAGTCGAACGAAATGCGCGGCAGATCGACACTCTGATTGTCTTCGCGCTCTTCCGGGAACGGTTCGCAGACGTGGATCTTTTCACCCACGATGATGTCACCGAAATCTTCGTTCAGCGCCTGCAACGCCGAATCCGAGGGCACGTGCCGCAGGCGGATCACCAGCTTGTCATGCACGAAGCGCATCGAGTGGTAGTTCCGATAAAAACGCGTGATCACCTTCACCGCGTGATCGACGTCGTCCGTGCATTCGTAGAGATGCAGGTCATCGGGCGAGATCAGCTTGTTGCGCAACAAGTGTTCGCGAATCGTGCGATCCCATGTGAGCCAATAATCCGCGCCCGGCGGATCGAGCATGATCAGCGGCATGAGCCGGCTCTTGCCCGTCTGCATCAGCGTGAGCGCCTCGAAGCCTTCGTCGAGCGTGCCGAAGCCACCCGCGAAAAGGACGATCGCATCCGAGTTGCGCATAAACGTCAGCTTGCGCGTGAAGAAGTATTTGAAGGTGATCAGCTTCTTGTCTTTCGAGATCACCGGGTTCGCAGACTGTTCCCAAGGCAAGCGGATGTTCGCACCGAAACTGTTCTCGATCCCCGCACCTTCGTGGCCCGCCTGCATGATGCCGGGGCCGGCGCCGGTGATCACTTTCCATCCATGCGCCGCAATCTTCCGCGCGAAGTCGGTAGCCTGTTGATACTCAGCCTTGGTGGGCAATGTGCGGGCCGAACCGAACATGGTGACCTTGCGGCTTTCCGCGTAAGGCGCAAACATCTTGTAAGCCAGTCGCAGCTCCCGAATGGCCGTCGCAACCACACGAGCGTCGCCGCGATCCGGGACATCGCGCATCATCTTCAACGCATTCTCGATGATGTCGATGACGAGGTCGGGGTTGGCGCCAGTTCCCTTGAGTTCGATGATTTCCTGAATGCGCCGCCGAATTTCGGCATCCACCGGCGGCCGTTCCAATTGTTCCATGTCGTTGCGAGTTTAGCGTTGCGCATCAAGCGCTGCAAATTGTGATCGGTGAACATTGGAGCGCACAGCCGCAGTTCTGCGCGAACAAAATCGTGCGGATAAAATGGCCATCATCATACAGCACCGGAGCCCTTGCTCCGGGTCATTTGGCTTCCACCGATTTCACGTAAACCGTCTGCGACGGGAAAGCGAACTCGATTCGCTCGGCATCGAAGCGTTCCTTCACGCGCAGGTTCATCTCCTGCAAACCTCTCAAGTAAGCGCGTTGATCTGTGGAGTTCCAGAAATGCACCACTTCGATGTTCAGCGCAGATGCGTCGAACTTGTTGAAGGTGATGATCACGTCCTTGGTCATCGGATGAGCCTTGTAAACTTCCTCCAGCAACTCGATCGCGCGCGTCACGCGTTCGGACGACGTATCGTAAGTCACGCCGATGTTCATCACCGTGCGAATGTTGCTGCGCTGGGTGATGTTCGTGATCGTCGCGTTGCCGACGGTCTTGTTCGGGATGGCGACGAGATGCCCGTCCGCCGTGCGCACGCGGGTGCTGCGCATGCCGATGCTTTCCACTTCGCCTTCCACCGCATCGAGCTTGATGCGGTCGCCGACACGAAACGGTTTATCCACGAACACCGCCACCGCCCCAAACAAATTTGCCAGCGTGTCCTGCGCGGCGAGACCGAGTGCCAGTCCGCCGACGGAAAGCGACGCGAGCAACCCCTTCATGGGGAAGCCGAGGCTCTCGCACGTGAGCAAAACAGCCACGATGACGATGAACACTTTCAGCGTGTTGCGAATGAACGGAAGCAAGTGATCGCTGAGTCCGCGGTCCTGGTTCGCCGTGGCGCGCTGGCGCCAGAAGTCGATCAGCACATCGATCACGCGCAGCGCCACGTAAGTGAGCGAGATCGCGATGATCACCTGGAGTCCGTTGGAAATGTAATGCTCGATCGTTTCCGGCCACGGGAACAATTGGAGCCCGACGTGGAGCAGGATCACGAAGACGATTACTTTGATCGGTCCGCCCAGGAGTTGAACGAGGATGTCGTCGAGCCGCGTCTTCGTCTTGGATGCCCAATGGCGCAGCTTGCCGCGGATGAACCAATCGAGCAAACGCGCGGCAATGAACGCGAGGACGATGTAGATCAGCGAAGCGAGATATTGCCAAATGGGGATGCCGAACAGCGGGCGTTGCAACGCCTCAACGTTCTTCAATCCGAAATCGAGGGAGATATTGGTGGAGGGCAGGCTTCGCTGTGAACTCGCGGCGGCTGATTTGGGAGAAGAATTTGTAGTATCCTGTGCATTGGCCCACACGCACCACCCCAGCAGCGCGACGAGGCAAACGACGTAAACCTTAAAGACGGCTTCAAACTTCACTTTCATACGGCGCGCGAAGTTAGCGAGCGTGCGCGTCGAGACAAGTGATTACGACAGAAGGCACCACGGTACTCCGGTACTCGTTACTGTCGGTGTTACATGCTCGACCTCCTCGCCACTATCGCGAAACACAGCCGCCCCATCGCCGTCATCGAGCAAGGCCACATCTCCACCGCGAGCTGCTTCATGGCAAACCTGGCGATGGACCTCGGCCGCCCGATTGTCTACGACCCGCAATCCCGCAAAGTCCTCGACGAGCGCGACGCCACGAAACATTTGCGCCGGGAGTATCGCAAGCCGTGGAAGCATCCGGCGGTGTAGTAACGCCTTTAACTCGAACGTTTGTTTCTTCGCCGCGCGAAGCCCGCGCAAACCAGCGCGCCGAGGCTAAGCAACGGGAAGAGGCCGGGCTCTGGAACCGGAGCAACCAAGGTGAACGATTTGAGGCCAACTAAATAAGGGTAACTCGGATTGAGTGGATCCGCCGCAGTTTCAAGGAGCAAAGGGTTAGATGCTCCAATTAGCACTGATGGATCAGTTCCGCTCTGCCACGCTGCGTATGCAGAATCCCAGGTTTCGTAAGGACCGCGCCAAGCAACGACTTGGAACAAACCCAATGTGCTCCAACCGACGCCTGAATCGCGCACGAACTCCGTGCCGACATTCACGTAGCCCGCATTGGTTCCAGTTCTGAAACCGGCCCATGTGACGCCAGTACTCGGATCGGCGAGTAAACGTAACGATCCTTGCACTGGTTCTCCGCTCGACGGACCATTCGTGCGGCTTCCGAAGATGAACGCGGGGATTGAATTAGTGCTCCCTCCCAACAATGCGGCACGAAATAAAGGATCGCTGCCGTCGATCCGCGTGCCGCCGAGGAAATCGCCGTAGATTGGCGCATCGAGACCGCGCGAAGTCACCTTGTTGTTGAAAGTAACCCAACCTTGGCCGACTGCTGGCGAGGCGACCAGCATGAGGATGGTGAACGCCCAGCCTTTTACGACAGCATGTTTGTTTCGAGAGTCTCTCGCATTCATAAACTCAAGTACTTTCAGGGATTCGGTCTGATTCTAGCAATCACTGTTCGCCAGCTCACACCCTCGTTCGGATCGACGAACGGCCCGGCGTATTCTTGAACAGTCCAGAAACTCCAATCGTCGGCCGGGTCAAGCGTCGTTGCCGAGTAATCACCCCAGCGCAGGCTGAAATAATTGGTAACTCCCGCGCGAATTGTAGCGGGAGACTCGAATGTCGCCTTCGCGGAGAGTTTCTGGCTGAAGAACGCTCCAATATAGTTGGATGGACTTGACCCCGAAAATGCCGCAACAACATCGCCAGAGCAGTTGACCATGAGCGACGGGAAATACCACCAGAACGCATTCGTCGAAGCGGCGTCGTAAATACGTCCATGAGCGCCGTAGTTCAGCGACACAGCGGAGGTGTCCACCTTCAGTTTGAACCACTGCACCGCTGACCGATCCACGCTGTTCGTGCCCACTGGATCATTATTCGTGTACGAACCGCTCGAACCGCTCAGACCAATGTGATGGCAGACCCAAAGGAAACCGTTGCGAATGACAGCTTGGGTGAAAACTCGACTGCCAATGAGATGCAAATCTATTGCATTGCCCGGGACTGACCCTAAATGCGGCGCTTTAACCGCCGCTCCGTTCGTGCCGTCCAAATCGTAGTAGTCGCGGTACGTCGAACCTGCATTCGTAACTGTAAACCAGTTAGTGTCGAGTTGCGCGTCATTGCCGAGCCATCGAAGCCGCCGGTAGAGAATCGCACCACCTTGATAGTTCGAGCTGAGATCGGGTGGCCCCTTCGCCACGAGCCAAGTGTAACCGTTGGTCGGAATCGAATCGAAGTTGAACGCCGGCTGGATACTCATTATCGCTGCTCCGTCGCTCAAAACATCGTGCGCGTTCGTCACCAAGTTGCCTTGATAAATCTCCGGCTTTTTGATCACGATGATCGTGTGGTCGCGAGTCGCGCTGTAGATCATGTCGATGTAGATCCCGTTGTCATCCAGCCCCATCGCCTGCACGCCGACGCCGCCCGCGCGATAAGTTCGGATGAGATGCTTCGTCCAACCAGTGATTACATCGAGAGGACTGTTGCT
>JBBRBM010000018.1:0-50032 GCA_038205745.1 Verrucomicrobiota bacterium
CGCAGAACCCGGCAAGATGCCGGGGGCACGTTTGCCGTCGCTCGTGATTTGTCCGACGTCGCTGGTTTTCAACTGGGTTGCGGAGGCGCAGAAATTCACGCCGGAACTGAAGGTGGTGGCTTTGCACGGCGCGGGTCGGCACAAGCTATTTGATCAAGTTCCGCAGAGCGATATCGCGGTGACGAGCTACGCGCTGATTCGCCGCGATTGGGAGCAGCGTTACGCCGGGATGGAATTCGATACCGTCATTCTCGACGAGGCGCAGCACATCAAGAATCGCCAGACTCAGAACGCGCAGGCGGTGAAGGCGATTCGATCGCGGCATCGTCTGGTGCTCACCGGAACGCCCCTGGAAAACTCCGTGCTCGATCTCTGGAGCATCTTCGACTTCCTCATGCCGGGTTATCTGGGCAACGCAAAAGATTTCAAGGAGCGCTACGAGGTGCCGATCACTCGCGAGAAAAACGTTGAAGCGCAAGCCCGGCTCTCGCGGCGCTTGAGGCCGTTCATTCTTCGCCGTCTAAAACGAGATGTGGCCGCCGATCTCCCGGCGAAGATCGAGCAAGTCACCTTCTGCGAACTGAATGAAGAACAGCGTGGGCTGTATCAACAGGTGATGGAGTTCAGCCGCAAGGAAGTGCTCGACGCGGTGGGTGAAAAAGGATTCGCGAAGAGCCGGATCGTGGTCTTCAACGCGTTGTTGCGCTTGCGGCAAATCTGTTGTGACGTTCGGCTGCTGAAGGTGTCTCGCGAAGAACGCGAAGGAGACGAAGAGCCGAACATCACTTCGTCTGTCTCGCGCTCTTCGCGAGACATTTCCGGAAAGATGGAAGCGTTTGACGAGTTGCTCCAAGAAATCGTCGACGGAGGTCATCGCGTGCTCGTGTTCAGCCAGTTCGTGAGCATGCTGACTTTGCTGAAGGAGCGTTTGCGCGAGCAGGAAGTCGAGTTTTGCTATCTCGATGGCTCGACGACGAACCGCGGCGAGGTGGTTGCGGAATTTCAGCGCAGCGTCACGCCGGTCTTTCTCATCAGCCTCAAGGCGGGTGGCGTGGGTCTGAATCTTACTGGTGCCGACACGGTGATTCATTTCGATCCGTGGTGGAATCCTGCGGTCGAAGACCAGGCGACCGATCGCGCCCATCGCATCGGTCAGACGCGCGTCGTCACGAGCTACAAGTTGATCGCGCGCGGCACGGTCGAGGAGAAGATCCTCACGCTGCAGCAGAAGAAGCGCGACATCATCAAGGCGACGCTTGGCGAAGAGGAATTCACGAGTGCCCTGAGCTGGGACGAGATTCAGGAACTGTTCAGTTGAAGCGCTGCGTTTCGATCCACCGACTCATCAATACGGCAGCAGCACCGCGCGGAAGAATTGGTGCGGAGCAGCGGGCGAATTCGTCCATTGAGTGGTTGCGCCCGCTCCTGAAATGACTCCCGGCTGCGTAGCCCATTGCATCAAATTGGAGGACGACTGGATCAGGTAAAGGCGGTTCGTCGCAGTGGCAAAGCGAAGCAGGAAATTTCCATTGGATTGCAGGAGCGCACTCACGTTCGGCGGAGGCGTGGATGGAATTGTGAATGGCAAGGGCTGCGCCATCAGAATCGGGTTCGGTACTGAACGCGTGTCCGGCACATAGTACTGCACCAGCACTTCGAGATACGCGCCGGAGACGAGCGGTTGCAGCACGTCGATGTAAGCGGTGCCGCTCGCATTGGTGCCGGTGGCGTTGAAGACGCGGTTCGTCGTGTCAATCGTGATGAACAACCGCATTCCGTTCGGGAACGAACGCGGCGTGGGGTTGTGGATCCGCACGTATTGCTCGAAGAGACCGTTCTGCCGATTTAACGCGATCGGGCCCACTGCGTTCACCGGCGGACTCGCGGTGATCGTGACGGAGATCACGCCCGATGTGGCGCGCAGATTGAGGTCGTCCGCGGCAACGGCGTAGAACGAGTAGATGGCTGGCGGCAAATTCGAAAGGAACGAGAAGTAGGGTCCGTTCGTGAAATTCCCAATCACATTCGTGCCGAAGAAAATCTGGACGTTCGTGACCACGCTGTCGGGATCGCTGGCTTCGGCGACGACCGTCACGTTGTTGGTGCCAATGAGTGTCGTGCCATTCGTCGGCGAAACGATGCTGACGAGCGGCGGTCCGTTCAGAGTAATGGCAAACGTCTGCTGCAGCGATGCATCGACGCCGCCGTCCGTAGTGCCGCCGCCATCTTTCAACGTCACATTCACCGTCGCGACGCCAAAATTATTTCCAGACGGCGTGTAAGAGAGGGAGCCGCTCGGGCTGATCGCCGGCTGGGTTGAGAAGAGAGACGAATTGTTGTTCGAAAGAATGAAGTTCAAAAGCTGCGACCCTTCATTCGTCGGCCCGGCTTTGATGCCAGTCGCCCAATTGGCAACTGCCTGTGGGCCTGAATTGAAGTTCACGCGCTGATTCGCTCCCTTCACGAAAGAAGGCGCATCATTCACCGGCCGCACGATGATGGTGACAGTTGATGGAGCGGAACTTGTGGACGCATCTCTCGCCACGTACGTGAAACTGTCGCTGCCGTAGTAATCGGCGATCGGCGTGTAAGTGAATGATCCATTGGCGTTGAGCACCAGCGCGCCGTGGCCGGTGACGGTCACAAGAGCTGCCGTCAGCACGTCGCCGTCTTCATCGCTGTCGTTTACGAGCACACCGGGGGCGCCGATGGCAAGCGTTTGATCTTCCAGCACCGTGTAGGTTTCGCCGCCGTCGTCGCGTGAATGCGGTTGGTCGTTCACCGATCGCACCGTGATCGTCACGGTTCCGACCGCGGAACTGGTCTGGCCATCGCCCGCGCGGTAGGTGAATACGTCGGTGCCGTGGAAATTCGTCGCGGGCGCGTAGGTGAATGAACCATTTGGATTCAGCGTGAGCGTGCCTTGCGTGGTCGTGCTGACAGGCAAAACGGTCAACACGTCACCGTCCTGGTCCGAGTCATTGTTGAGAATCCCGGGGAGGCTGATCACCAGGGTCACGTCTTCATCCGTCGCGTAGCTGTCATCACGCGCCACGGGAACATCATTGACCGACACGACATTGATCGTGACGACCGCCACTGATGATGTGGCCTGGCCGTCCGTCGCGCGATAGGTGAAATGATCGACGCCATGGAAGTTGGTGTTCGGCAGATAGACGAACGAACCGTTTGGCTGAAGCGCCAGCGCGCCATTCGTTGTTGTGTTCGCGAGAACGGCCGTCATCACGTCTCCGTCCACGTCCAGGTCATTCGCTAACACGCCCGCCGTGGCCGGCACACTCAGCAACGTGTCTTCCTGCGTGACGTATTGATCATCATTCGCCGCCACCGGCGTATCGTTGACCGATCTCACGGTGATTGCGACGGTCGCGATGCCTGAATTCGTTTGACCGTCGCTCGCGCGATAAGTGAACGAGTCGGCGCCATGGAAGTTGGTCGTTGGCCGATAGGTGAATGAGCCGTTGGCGTTCAATGTGAGCGTGCCATTCGTCGTTGTGGTCGCCAGCACCGTGCTCAACGTATCGCCATCGACGTCGCTGTCGTTTGTCAGCACGCCCGGAGCAGCAATCACGAGCACCACATCTTCATCAGTCGTGTAACTGTCATCGCGCGCCACCGGCACATCATTGACCGACAACACCGTGATCGTGACGACGGCGACGTCAGAAGTCGCGGTGCCGTCCGTGGCGCGATATGTGAAGTGATCCACGCCATGGAAGTTCGTGTTGGGCACGTAACCGAAAGAGCCGTTGGTCTGAAGCGTTAGGGTGCCGTTCGTGGTGGTGCTCACCAGAATTGCGCGGAGCACATCACCGTCCACGTCGATGTCGTTGGCCAGAACGCCAGTCGCACCCGGTATCGTAATCGCCGTGTCTTCTGACGTGACGTACAGATCGTCGTTTGCCGCGACGGGTTTGTCGTTGATCGAGTTCACGGTGATCGTGACCACGGCGATACTTGAGTTGGTGATCAAATCGCGCGCACGGTAACTGTACGAATCAGTCCCGTGGAAATTTGTCGCGGGCGCGTAGGTGAACGAGCCATTGGCGTTCAACACGAGCGTTCCGTGAGTTGTCGTTGTGACAAGTGACGTCGTTAGCACATTGCCGTCTGCGTCAGTGTCGTTTACGAGCACGCCCGGACTGCTGCCAACGAGCGGCACGTCCTCGTCTGTAGAGTACGCGTCGTCGCGTGCGATCGGCGCGTCGTTCGTGGCGAGCGTTGTGATCGTTACAACCGCGACCCCTGATGTGGCCACGCTGTCCGTCGCGCGATAGGTGAAATGATCAATGCCGTTGAAATTAGTGCTCGGTAAGTAAGTGAAGCTGCCATCCGGCTGTAAAACCAACGAGCCGTTCGTCGTCGTGTTTACCAACAACGCAATCAACACGTCGCCATCGACGTCAATGTCATTCGTGAGCACGCCACGGTTCGCTGCGATCGTCAGCAGAGTGTCTTCGATCGTAGCGTATTGGTCGTCAGCCGCCGCGACTGGCGTGTCGTTGATCGAATTGACAGTGATCGTGACGATCGCGATTCCGGAATTCGTTAGCCCATCGCTGGCGCGGTAGGTGAACGAATCGATGCCGTGGAAATTGGTCGCCGGCCGGTAGATGAACGAACCGTTGGGTTGAAGCGTGAGCGTGCCGTTGGTCGTGGTGTTCACGAGAACGGTGTTCAAAGCGTCTCCATCCGCGTCGCTGTCATTGGTCAACACGCCCGGTGCGTTGATGGACAAGACGACATCTTCACCCGTCGCATAGGAGTCGTTGCGCGCCACGGGCACATCGTTCACCGACAGCACGTTGATCGTGACGACTGCGACCACGGAAGTCGCGAAGCCGTCCGTCGCGCGATACGTGAAGTGATCGACGCCGTGGAAGTTAGTGTTCGGCCGGTAAACGAAAGAACCATTCGGCTGCAGAGCGAGCGAGCCATTTGTGGTCGTGTTCACGAGGACGGCGCTCAGTGTGTCGCCATCCACATCGATGTCGTTGATCAGAATGCCGGCTCCTGGTGCGACGGTCAGCACCGTGTCTTCCTGTGTGACGTATTGATCGTCATTCGCCGGCACCGGTGTGTCGTTGACGGAGTTGACCGTGATCGTGACGACTGCGACCCCCGACGTAGCAATGCCATCCGTGGCGCGGTATGTGAAGTGATCGATGCCATGGAAGTTCGTGTTCGGCAAATAGACGAAAGAGCCATTCGGCTGAAGTGTGAGCGTGCCGTTGGTGGTGGCGCTTACGAGGACGGCGCTCAGCGTGTCGGCGTCCACATCGACGTCATTGATCAGGACACCGGTTCCCGCTGCGACGGTCAGGAGTATGTCCTCCTGTGTCGTGTATTGATCATCATTCGCCGGCACTGGCGTGTCGTTGATCGAGTTGATGGTGATCGTGACGATCGCGATGCCGGAGTTCGTTTGTCCATCGCTGGCGCGGTAGGTGAACGAGTCGATGCCGTGGAAGTTTGTCGCCGGCCGGTAGGTGAACGAGCCATTGGCGTTCAACGTGAGAGAACCGTTGGTTGTGGTGGCAAGCAGGACCGTGCTTAGCGTGTCGCCGTCCGAATCAATATCGTTCCCCAGCACACCCGGCGCTCCGATCAAGAGCGCAACATCTTCATCAGTTGTGTAGCTGTCATCACGCGCGACCGGCACGTCGTTATTCGAGAGCACCGAGATCGTCACGACCGCGACGTCGGACGTCGAGATGCCGTCCGTGACGCGATAGGTGAAATGATCCACGCCGTGGAAGTTCGTGTTCGGCAGATAGCTGAACGCGCCGTTCGTCTGGAGCGTGAGCGTTCCGTTCGTCGTGCTGTTCCCCAACAACGCCGTCAACACATCACCATCTATATCGATGTCATTGCTCAGCACCCCCGTCGTATCGGTTATTACCAGCAAGGTGTCTTCCTGCGTGACGTATTGATCGTCATTCGCGGCGACGGGTGTGTCGTTCACCGAGTTTACCGTGATGATGACGGTCGCGATCGAGGAACTTGTCTGGCCGTCGGTGGCGCGGTAAGTGAACGAGTCGAGGCCGTGGAAGTTCGTCGCCGGCTTGTAGGTGAACGAACCGTCGCCGTTAAGCGCCAGCGCACCGTTTGTCGTGGTGTTCACGAGCAGTGTGCTCAACGTGTCACCATCGATATCACTGTCGTTCGCCAGCACACCGGGCGCGGTGATCACCAATGCCACGTCTTCATCCGTGGTATAGCTGTCGTTCGGTGCGATCGGCTGATCGTTCACCGGGGTGACGGTGATTCGCACAATGGCGACAGCGGAAGTCGATGTCCCGTCACTGGCGCGATATGCGAACTGATCCACGCCATGGAAGTGAGCGTTAGGCAAGTATGCGAATGCACCGTTAGCCTGGAGCGCCAACGTGCCATTGGTTGTGGTGCTCACGAGGACGGTGCTTAACGGATCGCCATCCACATCGATGTCGTTGAACAACACACCTGCGCCGGAACCAACCGTCAGTGTGGTGTCTTCCTGCGTGATGTAATGGTCATCGTTCGCGGCGACAGGCGTGTCGTTCACTGAGTTTACAGTAATCGAGACGACGGCGAGATCTGAACTCGCCTGGCCGTCGTTCGCGCGGTACGTGAACGCATCCACTCCGTGAAAGTTCTGCGTCGGCGCATACGTGAAGGAGCCATCCGCGTTCACGGTCACAACTCCGTGCGCAGGCGGATCGATCATCAAAACACTAAGCGGATCGCCATCGAGATCGTTGTCGTTCACGAGCACGCCTGGCGCGACGATCGTCAGCGGCGTGTCTTCATCCGTGGTGTAGGCATCGTTCGTCGCGAACGGCGCGCGATTTACCAACGTGAGCGAGGCACACACGCTCGTTGGGTCGCCGCACGCCGAGCCACTCACGGTAACGCAATACGTGCCGGCATTGCTCGCTGTGAGTTGATTGAGTTGAAGCGTGCTGCCGGTGCCGACGACCGAGCCGTTGAAGAGCCACTGATAACTTAATCCCGTGCCCGTGGCGCCGACGGTGAACACGACGTTGCTGGCGATATAGCCGAACTGGTTGGCGGGCGGTGTCACGATCAGCGCAGGCTCATTCACCGTCACGAGCGCGCTATTGGTGACCGTGCGGCAACTGCCGGAAACAATAACGGAATACATGCCGGAGTTCGTTCCTCGAACGTTTGTGAGCGACAACGATTTGTTGGTTTCGCCGAACAGTGTGCTGCTGTCCCTACGCCATTGATAAGCGAAGGACGCGCAACCGCTCGCGGACACATCGAGTGTGACGTTCGTGCCGGCGCATACCGTCGTGTTGAATGGACCGAAGATGTTCGTCGGCGGACGGCAGATGATTTCGGAGATGGCGTCGAAGAGGCCGGCCAGTCCTGACGAATCCGCGGTGTAGAAATAGTCATTCGTGGAAGAAGCCATTCCCGCCATTAGGTCGTGGTCCACCGCACCAAGGCCGATGGTGAAAAAGCGTGTGCCGGCGTATTTCGCCTGTAGGGCGTGATACAACGCGTTGCTGGGCGTATCGAAGTCATTCGGGACGCCATCAGACAACAGCACCATCACGGGCAAGGCATCGGGCCGGCGACGCGAGGACTCGAGCTCGGCTTGGCCGGCGGTGATTCCACACGCAATGCACGTTCCGTTTGTTGCCGGCCCCAGCGAGTTGATGGCCTGCTCCACGGCAATGCCGTTGGTGGTCATGGTTTGGTTCAATACGGCGGTGGGATTGTACGACACCAGGCCCAACTGATCGTTCGTCGCGCCGAGGCGCAGGTTGCGGACGAAGTTCGTCGCAGCGCTGCGCGCGTCCGTGTAAGCCTGGCCGGACATCGAACCTGTGCGGTCGATCACCATCATCACGTCGAGGGCCGGAAAGCACGCAGCCACGGTAAGCGAACCGCTGTTGGTCGCGCTGCCGCAATCGCTGGTCACGACAACGCTATAATTTCCGGAGTCGTCCGTCGTGAGGTTGCTGAGCATCAATGTGCTGTTGGTCTGGCTGGCCAGAATCGTTCCGCCCTTGCTCCATTGATACGTGAATGGACCCGCGGTGATTCCTCTGCCGTCGAAGATGGCGATGCTGCCAACGAAGCGGACCAAATGGGGCAGGGGAGTCCCGCTCACGCTGGTGCTCAGGGCCAATCTCGCGCTTTGCGTCACCACGTTGCACGCTCCGGTCACAACCACGCTGTAAATACCGGTGCTGCCCGCGCCGACGTTGGTCAGAGTGAGCACGCTGTTTGTCGCGCCAGCCATCGCCGCGTTATTTTTCCGCCACTGGAACTTGAAGGGTCCAAAGCCCGAGGCTGTGGTCGAAAACGTCACGTCATTGCCCGGACAAACATCATGGTCTGCCAGCGGCTTCGCTGTCGTTCCTACGCGGAGCAGCACGGGCACATTCGTCACCATCCCACATTCGTTCGTGAATCGGGCGCGATAGTATTTGCCATCGTCCGCTTTCGCAGCGGTAAACGAATAGTTTGTCTGGGTCGCATCCACGATGGGCCAGAGGTTTGTCCAGGTCATTCCTCCGTTGGTGCTCACCTGCCAGCGCACCCCGGGCGCCGGATTCCCTATGGCCACGGAACTGAACGTGACGGTTGTGCCGGGGCAGACTGTGCGATCCGTGGGACTCAATGTTACCACCGGACGACCGTTCACAGTAATGACGGCATTGCCGCTCCCCGTTCCGCTGCAAATCCCGTCCAACACGTTGGTCACGGTGTACGTGGTGTTGCTAAGTGGCGCCACAATCCGACTGGCCACATTGGTCGAGATGTTTTCCTGCACGAACCCGTCTGACCATGCCAGGGTCCAAGGAGCAACTCCCGTCAAGGCCGCCTGGATAAGAACAGTTTCGCCGGCGCAGCTTGTCTGGCTGCCGATCACCGCAGCGGCGGGTCTGGCAAGGACGGCAACTACGCGACTGCAATTGGTGATCGCGCTTCCGTTGGTGAACGCAAGGCTCAAAGTGAAGGTGCCCGACGACGTGGCGTTGATAGTGACATTGGATCCATTGGTGGATCCCGCAATGGTGCCTCGGCCCGTAATGGACCACGCATAGCCCATCATGCTGGGCGGAGCTGAGAAAATACTGCCGCCGGAGTTTGCGCAGACCGACCCGGGGCCGTCGATCGAACACTCGACCGGGGTTCCGACTGTGATGACCACGGTGGCGGGAACCGACATGCTTAGTGAATCGAACGCGGCGTACGTGAAGAAGTCGTTGCCGCGGTAGCCGCTGAATGGCGCATAGGTGAATGAACCATCGGCATTCAACGCGAGCGCGCCACGTGTTACGTTTGTTACGAGCACGGCTGTGATTGGGCTGCCATCCACATCGAAATCGTTCGCGAGCACTCCAGGAGAATTCACGACCAAAGTTGTGTCCGATCCAATGCTGAAGCTGTCGTTCGTTGCGCGCGGCGCGTCGTTCGTTGGATTGATTGTGATCGTCACGTTGACGGGCGCTGAAGTGCTCGATGCGTCTTTCGCACGATAGGTGAATCCGTCGATGCCATTGAAGTTTGTGTTCGGCTTGTAGGTGAACGAGCCGTTGCTGCTGGGCGACAGAGTGCCGTTCGTGGGCGAAGTCCAGCCGACTGCTGTAATCGAGTTGCCGTCAGGATCGCTATCATTTGCGAGTACGCCGGGCGAACTAACGGTCAGCGTCGTGTCTTCGTTGATCGTGTAGCTGTCGGGCGTGGCGGTGGGCGGACTGTTGGCGGCATAACCCCCGATTGAGAACGCAAGGTGAAGCGTCAGCACGCAGGCGATGAGGATGAATCGACGTAAGTACATTTTCAGGGCTTTGCCCGAGCCGCATGATTCCTGACGCAACGATTCATGTGCAATACTGCGCCTGTTCGGAATCCTACGTTTCGTGATGTCGTAAAAATACAGGGGTGCCACCGCAATTCTCTCGCAGGATTCCGCCTTCGTCGCCGTTTCCGTGAACCTTGAGGCGCCTGTGACGAACTCCTCCGTCCAGGTCGAATCCTTCATGGTTGGATGCGCACACGCCGGACGCGCTGGGCAGCGGCCCGTGAACGCACCGCGTCGTCATCACGGATCGTGGCAACAGCCTGGCCGTCGAGAATCTCGCCGTTTACGGTGTTGAGAAGATTGACGATGAATGTCTCGCTGCCTTCCGAAATCTTGTCGCCCATGATCGGAACGATAAACTTCCTTTTCATAAATTTAGGCGGGAACACGAGCGTGCCGTTGGTGGCGATGTAGTCAGAACCTGCGGTCGCGCTATCATCGGTTGTCGCGAAATCCACTGTGATTGTCCGTCCACTTTTGACGGAGAGTTGGACTGTGAATACCAACCCTCGCGCTCCGGCATCGATCTCCGTCGTGGCAACATCCGTGATCCTCACAAACGGCAACGGATCGTCATCAATTATGGTGCCAGTGACACGTGGTGTCGCTATGACTGCATTGACGGATTTGCTCAGGGTGATAAAGAAGGTCTCATTGCTTTCGCTCAGGGTGTCCCCGGCGATCGGCACGTTGATGAAAAGATTCGTCTGGCCCGGCAGGAACTTCAGTGTGCCGCGCTTTGCCTTGAAGTCTCGGCCTTGAGTTGCGCTGCCTTTGCTCGTGGCGTATTTCACCGTCACGAGTTTGTCGCTGGGCGGCCAGAGGGAGACGGTAAACATCGCGTTCCCGATTATCCCGGTCGGCTCAGTGACGACGACATCACTCATTGACAGGCCTGTGGCCGGTTCGGAGGTGATGAGCCCGATCGCTTGCGGTTGATCGATAATTGCATTCGTTGGATTGCCAAGGTGTACGAAGAAGGAACGGTTCGAGTGAACTGCGCTGCTGCCAACGACGGTCACGTCGATCGTTTGATTCGTTTCGCCCGGCGAGAATATCAAGGTTCCCGCGGTCACCACGTAATCCGCGCCGCCGACTGCCGTGTTATCAACGGTGGTGAATTCAACCGACACCGGTTCCGATGAAGGCGCTGACAACGTCACGTCGAACACTGCCTCAAGATTTCCGTCCGATCCACCCGGCACCACGACGTCAGCGATCGAGATATGAATGACTTCGTCAATCACAATGGGAACAGCAACCGTCGCGCTTTGCGCGGGAGAACCGTTGTCCGTCACGCGCACCGTCACCCAATTGGTTTTGGGGCCAGGTACGTCGGCCATCCAACTGAATAAGCCAGTCGTCGGATCGATGCTCGCTCCAGCCGGCGCGCCTTCGATGGAAAACGTGAGTACTTGCGAATCGGGATCGGACGCCGAAGCAGTAAATGCCACAACGCTGCCGCGCTTCACCCGCTTCGTTCCGACGGCCGCGAGCACAGGCGGGTCATTACGTGAGATCACGGTGATAGAGACGGTCGCGTTGGCGGAGCTGAGTTCGCCGTCGCTGGCGCGGTAAGTGAATGAATCACTGCCGTCGAAATTACTTGCCGGTGTGTAAGTGAAGGAGCCGTTTGGATTCAGAGACAACGCGCCGTGGGAAGGTGCGCTGACGAGAGTCGCGTTGAGTGCATCGCCATCCGGGTCAGTGTCGTTGTTGAGTACCCCGGCGCTGTTCACCGTGAGCACTGTGTCTTCATCGATTGAGTAATTGTCGGCGTTGGCGACCGGCGCGGTGTTTACCGGCGTGACGCTGATGTTCACGACGACGATGCCTGAATTCGCGGCACCGTCATTCGCGCGGTAACTGAATGAATCAGCGCCGTTGTAATTCGCGGCGGGCGAGTAGTTAAAACTGCCGTTTGCATTCAAAGACAGCACGCCATGCGATACACCGCTCACCAGCACTGCTGTCAGGGCGCTACCCTCAACATCGCTGTCGTTCGCCAACACGCCAGGCGCGCTAATGGCGAGCGGCACATTCTCCGCCGTTGAATAGTTATCGTCGGCTGCCAGCGGACTGTCGTTCACTGCGGTGACATTGATCGTCACTACCGCCGAGCCGGAAATCGTGACGCCGTCGGTGACGCGATAGATGAAGTGATCCACGCCGTTGAAGTTCGCGTCCGGGACATAGACGAACGAGCCGTTCGTCTGAAGCGAGAGTGCGCCATTCGTCGTGGTGCTCACGAGCAATGCCGTCAATATCTCGACGTCCGGATCAAAATCATTCGTCAACACGCCCAGCGCGACGGGCACCGCGAGCGTCGTGTCCTCCAGTGTGGCGTAAGTATCGTCGCTCACGATGGGCACATCGTTGATCGGCCGCACGGTGATGTTGACGGTGCTGACGGGTGAATTCGTGACACCGTCGTTTGCGCGATAGGTGAATGAGTCCGGGCCGAAATAGTTCGTCGCGGGCGTGTAGGTAAATGAGCCATTGGCGTTGAGGGAAAGTGCGCCGTGAACAGGGTTGCCAACGAGGATGGCGGTCAAACTCTGACCATCGCCAACACTGTCGTTGGCGAGAATTCCGGGCGCGGCAACCGAGAGAACGGTGTCTTCATCGATGCTGTAACTGTCGTTGCCCGCCAGCGGAATATCGTTCACTGACAAGACCGTGATGGTGACGAGGGCCACGGCGGAGTTGGTCGTTCCATCGCTGACGCGGTAACTGAAATGATCGGTGCCATTGAAGTTCGTGGACGGCAGATAGGTGAACGCGCCATTGGTTTGGAGCGTGAGCGTTCCATTTGTCGTGGTGGTCACGAGCAGCGCGGTCAGTCGATCGTTATCGGCATCCACGGCGTTGCTCAAAACGCCGGTCGCCGGCGGAATGATTGCCAACGAGTCTTCAAGCAGTGTGTAAGTCTGGTCGGCGGCGATTGGGGCATCGTTCACTGGACGAACTGTGATTGTCACCGTAGCGGCTGCGGAGTTCGCAACGCCATCAGCGGCCTGATATGTGAACGAATCGCTGCCATTAAAATTCGTCACAGGCGTGTAGCTGAACGATCCATTCGCGTTGAGTGAGAGTGATCCGTTGGCGGGCGGACTGACGAGCGTTACCGTCAGCGTGTCGCCGTCCACGTCGGTGTCGTTGCTCAACACCCCGGGCACGCCGATCACCAGCGTCGTGTCTTCGTCGGTGGAGTAGCTGTCGTTGTTTGCCATGGGTGCGTCGTTGAGGGCTGCCACGTTGATCGTGACTGTCGCCGGTGGCGATGTGGTCTGGCCGTCGCTGGCGCGATAGATGAAGGAATCGGTTCCGTTGAAATTCGTGACCGGCGAATAGTCGAATGAGCCGTCGGAGTTCAGGGTGAGCGTGCCGTGCGTCGGGTTGGTGACGAGGGCGACGGTCAATGCGTCGAGTTCCGCATCGCTGTCGTTGCTTCGCACGCCCGGTGCGTTGACGTGCAACGGCGCGTCTTCGTTGACGGAGTAAAGATCCGCGAGCGCGACGGGCGCATCGTTGACCGACCTGACGGTGATGGTGGCTGTCACGACAGCCGAGGTTGCCTGTCCGTCTGTGACCCGATAGGTGAACGAGTCGTTGCCCGCGAGATTTGCACCCGGTGCATAGTTGAACGAGCCGTTCGCATTGAGAGTGAGTGTGCCGCGCGTCGTCGTGCTGACGAGCATTGCCGTCAAAGTGTCGCCATCGATGTCGTTGTCATTGGCCAGCACGCCGGGCGCTGGTTGTGTCAGCGTCACATCTTCATCCGTGGTGTAGTTTTCGCCGCTTGCGATCGGCGCGTCGTTTGCCGGGGTGACGGTGATCGTCACCACCGCCACGACTGATGTGGCGATGCCATCCGTGATGCGATACGTGAAATGATCGAGGCCATTGAAATTGGTGTTCGGCGTGTAACCGAATCCGCCATTCGGTTGCAACGTGAGCGTGCCGTTCGTCGTGGTGTTCACGAGCAAGGCGTTGAAGAAATCGTCATCCGGATCGAAGTCGTTGGTGAGCACGCCGAGGGTGGCTGGCACGAGCAGCGAAGTGTCTTCGGCGATGGAATATAGGCTGTCGTTCAAGGCCACCGGCGCGTCGTTCACCGAATTCACGGTGATGGTCACGGTTGCGGTTGGTGAATTTGCGAGGCCGTCGTTCGCCTGGTACGTGAAGGAGTCGCTGCCGTGAAAGTTCGTTGCCGGCCTGTAAGTAAAAGAGCCGTTTGGATTCAGCGTGAGGGTGCCGTTCGCCGTCGGGTTCACGAGCACCGCGGTCAAGGTGTCGGCGTCTGCATCCGAATCGTTCACGAGCACACCCGGCGCGCCCATGTTCAATACTGTGTCTTCATTGACGTTGTAATTCTCCGAGGATGCGACCGGCGCGGTGTTCACCTCGTTGACGTGGATCGTAAACGTCCTGGTGTCGGAAAGAGGCGCGGGATTGCCGTTGTCGGTCACGCGCACGGTGACGGGGAAAGTGCCTGGGCCTTGCGCTTCGGTCGGCGTCCATGTGAAGACGCCGGTCGCGGGATGGATGCTCGCGCCCGCTGGAGCGCCCGGATCCAGGGTAAATGTGAGTGTCTCCCCGACGTCGATGTCGGTAGCCGAGGCCGTAAAGCTGAGCGTCGTTTCTTCATCGACAGTCTTGTCGGTGATGTTGGCGAGCGATGGAGCGCGACTCGGTTGATCGATCGAAATTTGGCCATTCTCCGTAGTCACTGGAATTTCTTGGTCATTCCCGTCTGTCACTATAACAGGAGTGGGATTTCCATCGAGAGTGAGACTGGTAAAGTTAGAAGGTGATCCGCTGCAACGAAACTTCAGGTAGAATATCGGCTTGCGGTCCGGCAGGCTGAGCGCGCCGTTGGCGGGGTCGGGATTATCCCATGAAGCTGACAGTCGCCCAGTGCTGCTAATCCCAAAATTTCCGGCAGTCAGACCGGCCAAGTCAAATTGCTCCAGATTGAGAAGCGTGACCACGCCGGTGTTCCAGTGGAGCGAAAACTGAAAGGTATTAACGTTTGTGAAGCCGCGCACAAAAACAGGGATCAAAAGATCCGAACCTGGAAGTCCATTTGATGAACCAATCGTGAATGTCACCGGCGTGGTGGAGAGATTTCCACCGCCGGATCCCGAGTTCGCATTCCATGAGGGGCCACCGCCTGATCCTCCGCCGGTGAGCGGGGGAGTCCAGGATGTATTCACATCGCCTAGCTTGATCGCGACGTAGTCTTGACCACCGATATCTGCAGCGACGTTTGCGTAAGCGCGATTGGTTGGCGGGTTCCAAGGATTCAGCGGATCGATGAAGGCGTGATTGGCTGGAATGAACCGCCATAAACCGAGCGGAAAACGATTTGTGGTGCCGAGAATCAGTCGGCGCATGAATGAGAGGTCGAGTGTTGAGATTGATCCGGATCCGTCCACATCAGCTCCGAGGAACTTGTACGGATTGTCGAGTGCCGTGACGCTCAGGATGTGTCGGCGCACGAGTGAAATGTCCAGCGTCGTCACGCCGTCGGGCGGGTTGCCGCCCGGCGCCCCTGGTGTGATGACGACATTGTTGGCGGCGTCGAAGACATTGTGATAGGTCCCGTCGACCGCACTCAACGTGTTCGATGGCCCGAGCAATGTGGCTCCCGGGATGCGCTTGTCCGAGATGGTGGCCGGATAATTCGTCGGAGTGAAAATCGTGCCGCTGACATCGACAAGTGCACGACCGAGCACGACCTGGCTGCATGTGAGACTGTTGCCGCAGGCGTCCGTCGCGCTCCATGTGCGCGTCGAGGAGAAATTGTTGCCGCAAGTTCCGGTTGTCACGGTGCTGACGATCACCGGCGGAATGTTCGAACCGCTCGCGACGTCGATCGCCGTTGGCGTGTCAAACGACCATGAGGCAAGGCAGTTCACAATCTTCGAGGGCGCGCAGGTAATTTGCGGCGTCGTCGTGTCCCGGAGAGTCACGGTCTGGGTGCAACTGGTGGAGTTGCTGCATCCATCCAGAATCTGCCAGATGCGCGTCGCAGCGAAGGTTGGTCCGCAGAATCCGTTGTAGTTGGTGTCGGTAGAGACAATTCGAGTGACGAGATTCGCCGTGGCCGTGCATGCATCGCTCGCAATCGGCGCATCGAAATTCCACGCCAATCCAAACTCCACAGACTTGTTGCCGGCGCAACTGACGACCGGGGGCGTTGTGTCAATGACCGTCAC
Organism: Verrucomicrobiota bacterium; assembly: GCA_038205745.1. Lineage (GTDB taxonomy): Bacteria > Verrucomicrobiota > Verrucomicrobiia > Limisphaerales > SIBH01 > JANNGC01. The sequence continues at coordinate 16,072 of JBBRBM010000018.1, forward strand.
AAGCTGCGAACAGGTGGTGCGATTGGCACATTGATCCACGATTTCCCAAGTGCGAGTGGCGGTGTAGCCACAGGTGCTGGTGACATTGGTGCCGGAACTGAGCACGGTGATGGAAACTCCATTCGTGCTGGCGTTGCAACTATCGAACACGACAGGAAGATCAAATCCCCATGGCGTGCCGCACTCGACCGTCTTGTTGTTCGGGCAGAGATACAGAAGCGTGTGATCGACGCTCAACACGCCGTTCGTGATGCTGACCGAGAGGTGGTTGAGGCTTTCGTCTCCGGCGTCGATTGCCGTGGGGGTTCCATCGATCGTGGTGACACTCGTGGACGCCGCAGGCCCGATCAGGCGCAGACGCACACCGAAAACGACGCCGTCATCGGCAAATGTTTGCGCGCCGCCATCGGGATCGAACCATGCGACCGTCAGCGTGCCGATCGGTGTGAACGGTGTTCCAAACGATTCATTGTTGTTCGTGAGTCCCGGCAGGCCGAACCGCTCGACACCTACATAGGTGGCGATGTTTGTGTTCCAGTGAAATGAGAACTGGAACGAGCTCACGTTCGTGAATTGACGCACCTGAATCGGCACCACGACTTCGGAGTTCGTGACGCCGTTTGTTGCGCCGACGATGAAAGTCAAGTTGGCGGCGTCAACTCGCGTTGTCGTGGCGCAGCAAAGCGCAGCGATGAGAAGGGCGCCCCACCTTCCTTCGATGCACTTCCATGTTACCTGGAGCATGTTCATAGCGTTGGTCGGTTTCGATTTCTAGTTACTCAATGCGGACGCGGTAAAATCGTTGGGGGGATGCCGGGTTTGGATCGCTCAGAGTCTTGATCTCGCCATCGCCGGAGACGGTCGGCAGCGCCGTCCAGTTCGTGCCGGGAATAACATCGCTGAATTCGAGGATGTAATTTTTACCGACCACCGTCGGCACCGTGACGCCGTGTGTGGCGCCTTGGGTCTGATAGCTGACTTGCGTCGCGCTTGGATCGGTGACGCTCAGTTGGCCGTCAACGGTCTGGAAGATCGCCGGAGTGAAATCGACGCCGACCTCTCGCACTGTGACGGAATCGACGACCGCCACGCGCGATCTGCTGCCGAGCGATCCGACAACGTCGAATCGCAGGGCGAAGACGACGGTCCCGTCCGCGAGCGTCGTGCCTCCGGATGTAGGGTCGTCCCACGAGAAACTGACGCTGCCGTTCGTCGTAAGTGCTATCCCGAAACTCGAACCGGACATTCCAGCCACGCCGAACTGTTCGGTGCCAGTGAACCGGATCACGCCTGGATCCCAGTTCAACGTGCCTTGAATGCTGGTGACTCGTTGGAAGCCAGCCGCTTTAACATGAATCACGGCGCTCGTTTCTGGCAAGGTTGAGACGTTGCTCACCGTGAATGTGACTATCGGTTTCGTGGTCTGCCCAGAGTGCGGACCCGACACGCCACCGTTGCCGCCGCCGCCTCCACTGCCGCCCGCGCTCCAGGAGTTGTCCACATCCCCGAGCTTGATCCCGATAAAATCCTGGCCGGTCATGTCGTTAGCGACGTTCTGATAAACTCGATTCGTCGGTGCCGTCCAAGGCGCCTGTGCGTTCGGGAAGCTGAAATCGCTCGGCAAGAAACGCCACAGCCCGCGTGGGAACCGATTTGTGGAACCGAGAATCACACGACGCATCGAAGTGAGATCGAGAGTTGAAATCGTGCCGGAGCCGTCGACGTCCGCGGCGAGAAGCTTGTAGGGAGTATCCAGTGGAACGACGCTCAGGATGTGGCGGCGGATGAGCGAAAGATCGATCGTTGACACACCCGCGGATGGAATTCCCGTGTCGGGTGGCACTGGCGCAAGAACGACATTTGTTGTGATGGCGTCGAATGTGCAGACATAGCTGCCATCCTGCGCGCTGGTCGCATTCGTCGGTGCGAGGATGGTGGCGCCGGCAACGCGTTTGTCAGAAAGGACCGCAGGAAAATTCGTCGGCACGTATATGGTGCCGGAGACGTTCACGAGCGCGCGCCCGAACACGGTCTGGCTGCATGTCACGGTATTGCTGCAAAGATCAGTCGCGATCCATGTGCGGGTCGCGGAATAGTTGGTGCCACATATTCCGTTCGTGAGAGTGCTTACCACGGTGACCGTTGCCGCCACTCCGCTGGGCTGATCGATCGCAGTGGGGGTGTCGAACGACCAGGCGGACTGGCAATTGATGACCTTGTTCGCCGCGCAGTTCATCACGGGCGGCGTGGTGTCGCGCACCGTGACGGTCTGAACCCGCGTGACCTTGTTCGTGCAACCGTCAGCGACTTCCCAGATGCGCGTTGCAGTGAAGGTCGGACCGCAGAACCCTGCCTTGTTCGTGCTGGTGGCAACGATGCGAATCGACACATTCGTTCCGCTGCACGAATCCGTTCCGGTGGGCGCGTCGAAGTCCCACGCCTGACCAAACTCCACGGTCTTATCACTCACGGTGCTGACGACCGGCGGTGTGGTGTCGATCATCACGACGGTCTGGCTGCAGAAATTCACGTTGCCGCAGCCGTCGATTGCCTGCCACGTGCGTGTGGCGGTGAAGGTGTTGCCGCACGAACTGGCTGAGTTCGTGGCGGTCCCCAACACAAAAAGCGTAACTCCGGAACACGTGTCGCTTGCCGTCGGCGGATCAAAATTCCAGAGCGTGCCGCATTCGACTGTCTTCGCCAGCGGGCAAGTCATCGAAGGCGGCGTTGTATCCACCGCGTTGACCGTCTGCGTGCAGGTGATGAGGTTGGAACATAGGTCGAGAATTTCCCAGATGCGCGTCGCGATGAGACCGCAGTTGGCGCTCGAGTTGGTGGCACCACTGAGGACACGGATTGTCACGTTGGAGCCACCGCAGGAATCGGTCGCCGTGGGCGCATCGAAGATCCAAACACTGGCGCATTCCACCGTCTTGTTCGAAGCGCAGGTGACTACCGGTGGCGTGGTGTCCACGATGCGCACAGTTTGCGAACAAGTGCTCTTGTTGCTGCAGCTATCCGTCGCCTCCCAGGTTCGGGTGACGGCGTAGGTATTACTGCACATGCCGATGCTATTGGTAAGGGTGCTGACGACACGAATGCTGGCGCTGGCTCCACCGCAAAACTCGACCGCGGTGGGGGCGTTAAATGTCCACACCGCGCCGCATTCGACGTTCTTGTCTTGCGCGCAAGTGATTATCGGCGCCGGTGAAACGACGGTGACGGTTTGCGTGGCCGTTATGTGAACGCCACAAGCATCGGTCGCGTCCCAGATGCGCTTGGCCATATAGCTCAATCCGCACCCAGGATTGGTAGAGGTGCTCGTGATGAACACATTTGCGGAACCAGGAGTAACGCAGGTCCCGGAAACCGCCGGTGGATCAAAGTTCCAGGTGCTGTTGCACTGAACGGTTTTATTCGACGCGATGATGAACGGCATGCCGTTTTGCGAGATCGTGAAGACCTGGCCGTCGACATTGATATTTGCCGAGCGCGTGGAGGTGGTTGGATTGGCGTTGAGCCAGTAACGCATTATCCCCGGCCCGACGTTGTTGGTGGCCGTGATGATGTGGACCCATGAGTTGGTGTTGCCGACACCCCAGGTGCAAAGGCTGGGGCAGGAGACCGAGATCTGGTTTGTCTCCTCGCGATATCCATGAGCATAAAACTGCGGCGTGATGCCGTAGCTGCACACGAGTCCCGCCTGCCGAATAGTGACAGGCTGCCCGGCGACCATCACCACACCAGTGCGTACTGTGGAACTCGGGTTCGCGCTGACAAAGAAACTGATGTTTGTGCTGCCGGTTTGGATCGTGTTCGTGGCGATGTTGATCCACGAATTCGTCTTGGAGACAACCCACGGGCATACGTTGCTGGTCGTGATGGAGATGGAGTTCGTTTCGGCTTCGAAGCCGTGGTTGAAACTGCCCGGCACGACATTGAATGAACATGCAACGGGTGCCTGCGTTACTGTGAAGGGTTGTCCACCCACGCGAATGACGCCCGTGCGCGCTGCCCCGCTCACGTTCAGGCTGACGGAGTAGAAAACTGCGGTGTTATTAGTTCCGGTGCTCCCAGAAAGAATGCTGATCCAAGTGTTTGTCTCAGAGACAGTCCACGTGCAACCTGACAGTGTGTTGACACCGAAAAGATTAGTTTCGGGTAGTCCTCCGTGCGTGGCACCAATGCTATCGAGGGTATATGAGCATACCGAACCCAGTTGGGTGACGGTGTATATCTGGTCTCCGATGATGAACCTCCCGGTGCGATCGACGGAGTTGGGATTTTGCTGCACCGTGTATGTGATCACTGCGGTGCCGGCTCCATTCGTCGGGGATTGGAATTGAATCCAGGCATTCGTGTTATCGATCGTCCAACTGCACTCCGAGACAGCCACGACGCTGACCTGACCTGTGTCGAATAGAGAACCGTGAAGCCGTCCGGTCGAGGAAAGATTGTAGACGCATGGCGAGCCTTGCTGGGTCACCGTGAATACCTGATCTGCAATCGTCAGGTAACCCACGCGCGTGTTCGGTGAATCATTCTGGGCGAGCGTGTACCGCAATAACCCGCCGTTTGTGCCTTCACCGCCGGATTTGATTGCGATCCACGAGTTCGTCTTCACCGCAGCCCAGGTGCAGTTGCCGGTCGTCACGATTCTGACGAGTCCCGTCACGTTGCCGGAGGTGAGTATGTCGCTTGTCGGGATAAGGCTGTAGCTGCAACTGGCCCCGGCTTGCGTAACGATGAATTGCTGGCCTGCGATCGTCACCATGCCGGTGCGGGCGGTGGATAGGAAGTTGGTGGCGACGGCATAGCGTACGATGCCGTTGCCGGAATTGGTGCTGCCGGCCAGGATTTGGATCCAACTGTTCGTCGTGCTCGCTCCCCAATTGCAACCTGTCTGCGTTCCCACATCCACGGTATTGGTCGTCGGAATGGAAGCGACGAACGCATTCGACGAAGCCAGCGTAAACGAGCAGGGTTGCCCCGGTTGCGTCACCGTCAGGATCTGGTTGGCGATCTGGACCCGGCCCGTCCGTGATATGCCGGCAGTGTTCGCATCGACGCGATAAAGGAAGGAAGCGCTGCCTGTACCGCTCACGCGATTCTGGAACAGGTCCATGGTGATCCACGTGTTGGTGTTCGAGATCGTCCACACGCAGCCATCGGGTCCGTAGAGATCGACTTGCTGCAATTCCTCATCGGCCGTCGCCACAATGCCTGTCGGGCTCAGCGAGAAATCGCAAGGCACTCCGAACTGCACCACGGTGAGTTTCTGACCGGCAATCGTCACGGTACCCGTGCGGGCGAGCGAGGAGGGGTTGGAATTGACGATATACGTCAGCGTGCCGTTCCCGCTGCTGTTGGTGCCCGGCAGCATGGTGATCCAGCCAGCGCTGCTGCTCCCGGACCAGTCGCAGCCAGCCGCTGCGGTGATGGAAACGATGTTCGTCGTCGAGGACGAGGGGCGCGTGGTGTTCGTAGGACTGATCGTGTACACGCAGGGCACGCCGCTTTGAGTGACGGTGAACACCTGGTCTTCGATCAGGATGTATCCAACGCGCGTTAATCCCGTTGCATTCGAAGCCACTGTAAATGTGACGATGGCGCTGTTCGTGAATCGGTTTGTCGCCAATCCTATCCATGAGTTGGTCGTGCTCACGTTCCAACCGCACGCCGCCGGAGTGGACACCGCGACCGTACCAGTCTGCGCTCCGAAGGAAAAATTCGTGCTCGTGGACGACAAGGTAGTCGTGCATGGAGTGGCGGCCTGGCTGATCGGGAAAATCTGGTTTCCAATCACGACGTTTCCACTACGACCGACGCTGCCCGGATTCGCCGCGATATTGTATGAAAGGGTTGCGTTGCCAGTCCCAGTGGTCGGCGTCGTGAACGACAGCCAGGTATTTGTGTTCTGAACGCTCCAATCACACGCCGGGGTTGTGTTGAGAACGATGGATCCAATGTCTGCTCCAGCGCCGTATGATCCGCCCGGCGGATTCAATGTGAAGAAACACGTGGCCGCCGCTTGTGTAATTACAAACTCACGACCGGACACGGTGATCACTCCGATGCGGATGGAGCCGACCGGATTCGGCTGCGCAATATAGGTGATGCTTCCGTTGCCCGTTCCGTTCGTCGAAGAGAGCGTGATCCACGAATTCGAGTTCACCGCTGTCCATGCGCAACTGCTGCCTGGCATGATGGTGAAGGTGTTGGTCGCCCAATTCGGTCCGTGATTGCCGCTGCCCGGTGCGAGCGTGACGGGGCAGGAATTTGCCGGCTGGCGCATTGTGTAGGGGCGTGAGGCGATGAATACCGTGCCAGTGCGAGCAACGCCATTCGGGTTGTAACCCACCAGGTAATTCACCACGTTGCTGCCCGTGCCGTTCGTGCCGGATGGGAACACCACCCAGACGTTCGTGTTGTTGATCGTCCAATCGCAGCCGCTGGGAGACGTCACGATCACGGAACCCGTTTCCGAGATGAATCCATGGAGCTTGTTCGTGGTGCCGATAAGCGTAACGACGCAAGGCGCGCCGTCTTGAAATATGGTGAATGATTGTCCCGCGATATCAATTACTCCCGTGCGCGCCACAGCCACTGAATTGGAGGCAACGCTGTAGAACACATCCGCCTCACCAGATCCATTGGTCGACGAAGTAATGGTGATCCATGAATTCGCGGTGTTGACCGTCCAGGCGCAGCCTGCGAGGGCCGTGACGTGGATGGAACCCGTTCCTGGGACGAACGCGTGCGAACGGCTGATTGGCGAGAGGGAATAGGTGCAGGTCTGCGCGTCCTGCGTCACGGTCACGGTCTGGCCCGCGATGGTGATTGTGCCGCTGCGGGGCGAAGCGGTCGGGTTCGCGTCCACGCTGAAGATCACTGCTGTGCTGCCGCTTCCATTCGTGGGTGGTGTGATATGAATCCACGATGCGCCGCTGGAAGCCGCCCATGCGCACGAGGAATGCGCTGTCACGCCGACGCTGTCGCCGCCACCGTTCGCAGGGAAATTAAGGGAAGTGGGGGTGACCGAGTAGTTGCAATCACCGAGGATGGTCACCGTCGAATCTGAGTAAGTGGCGGGCAGCGTTGAGCCATTGACATCAGAGACTTCGCGCTCAAGGAACGCATCACACAGGCTCACGATAGTGTTGGTGAACGTCGTTCCCGCGGCGGCGCGGAAGAAGATTTCCACGATGGCATTGGATTCGGCCGGCATCACCTGCCCGCCACTCAAGGCAAAACTGACGGCGACCTGGCCTTGCGCGCTCAGACTGCCGTTCACATTCAAGGAAGCGCCCAGATTCGTGGCAGCGCTGCCGCCCGTTCCGCGGACAAAGCTCAGTTGGTTTGTGTTGAAGCAAACCGTGAAGCCCACCGCGTTTTCAATGCCCGTTGCTTCGAGGGCGACGAGCACACGATTGGTTTCCCCGTGCGCCACGGACATGTTGATCGCTCGCAGCGCGCGTTGTGATCCGGCCTGCGTGATGCGGAATGGTATGTTCGCGATCGTTACTGTTCCTGAGCGCAGCGTGCCACTGTTGGTCGCCACGGCATAGGCCACCAGCCCGTTGGTGGCGGAAGTGACTGTGATCCACGAATCAAGACTCGTTGCGGTCCAGTTGCATCCCGCTGTCGCGAAGACCGACACAGACCCGGTGCTCGTGGCGAAGCCATGCACCGCATTGCTCTGCGATAAGGAAAATCCACAAGGCGCTCCCGCTTGCACGACGGTTAGCGTCTGCCCGGCGACGGTCACCACACCGGTGCGCATAAAAACGGTCGGGTTCGTGTTCACCGAGTACGTGAGCAGTCCGGTGTTTGTGCCTGCTAGGCCAGACAAAATGTTAATCCAAGGTGCGCCGCTCGATACGAGCCAGATGCAGCCGTTGGCGGTTGCGACCGCGACGGACCCCGTCGTCGGACCGTTGCTGTGCGAAGTGAAATTAGTGCCGATCGCGAAGCTGCACGGTGCGCCCACTTGCACGATGGTGAATGTCTGGTTCGCCACATTGACGACGCCGGTGCGAGCCGTGATCAATGCATTCGTAAGGACGTTGTAAGTCAGAGCGCCGCTGTTCGTGGTGCTCGTGATGGGGAAGGAAATCCAGGTGTTGGTATTCGTGACACCCCAGGCACATCCGACCAGAGTGCTGAGGGCGACCGATCCGCCCGTTGGCGCATATCCATGGACCGCGTTGTTCGTGGTCAATGTGAACACGCACTGTTCGGCCGCCTGAGTAACGGTGAAGCTCTGGCCCGCAATTGTAATCACGCCGGCACGCGCCAGTCCGGCGGGATTGGCATCGACTGTGTAACTCACGCTGCCGCTGCTGATGATGGTGAGAGGTGAGCTGATCGAAATCCAGGAGTTGGTGTTCACCACGTCCCAAGCGCAGCCGTCGCCCGTTGTCACGGTGACCGAACCGTTGCCCGTGGTTGCGCTGAAGCTGGCGTTGTTCGTGGACAACGCAAAAGAGCAGGGGGAACCCGCCTGAATGACTGTGAATGGAACTCCGCTGACCGTGAATGTGCCGGTGCGCGGCTGACCGTTCACATTCGTGAGCAGGTTATAGGTGATCGTCACGGCGCCCGTGCCAGTCATGGAAGCCGGCGGGATTGTGATCCACGGAGTTGGATTTGCCACGTTCCAAACGCAAGTGGCGATTGCTGCATCGATTTTCACCGAGCCTGCTTCAGGTCCGAACCCGTGCTCGCGTCCCACCGGTGTCAGCGCGAAGCCGCAGTTCGTGCTCCACTGGGTGATGTAGAGGATTTCGCCGCCAATATTGATCACACCGGAGCGCAGCAACGTATTCGTGTTCTTCGTGAATCCGTAGCCGATTGTCGTCGTGCCGGACCCGAATGAGTTCGAGAGAATAGTGATCCAGGGATTTGTGTTGATCACGCTCCATGAGCATCCGGCTCCGACGGTGAGCGTGATGGTATTTGCATTCGCGCCATTGCCATGAATGCGGTTCGTTGTTGAAAGCCGATACGTGCAGGCGGTGCCCAATTGCGTGATGGCAAATGGTGCGCCGCTGATGTTCAGCACACCTGAACGTGAGTTAGGACTATTGTTCGCCGCCAGCGTGTATCCAACATGTCCGTTCCCATCGCCACTCGTGGCATTGATCGAAATCCAGTTGTTCGTGTTGGTAACACCCCAACTGCAACCCGTGACGCTGATCACGCCGACGAGTCCGGTTTCAGAACTCGCGCGGTGAACCCAGTTGCTCCATGGCAGCGACACCGAACACGATCCCGGGGCTTGGGTGACGGCGAAGTCCTGACCGGCGATACGGATCAGGCCAACGCGTGCGGACACCGTCGTATTCGTCGCCACAGCGAAATTCACCGTGCCGCTATTCGTGTTGTTCGTGGATGACAGAATCGAAATCCACGGAGTTGCCGTCGAAACAGTCCACGAGCAATCCGCCACCGCCGTCACGAAGACGGTGTTGTTTTGTGCGGCTGATGAAAATGAAGCGTTGTTCGTAGCGAGCGCATAAATGCAGGCCGCCTGCTGTATCACCGTAAGCACCTGGTTGGCGATCTGCACCCGGCCTGTCCGTGATATGCCGGCAGGGTTCGCATCGACGCGATAGAGGAAGGAAGCGCTGCCTGTGCCGCTCACGCGATTCTGGAACAGGTCCATGGTGATCCACGTGTTGGTGTTTGAGATGGTCCACACGCAGCCATCGGGTCCGTAGAGATCGACTTGCTGCAATTCCTCATCGGCCGTCGCCACAATGTCCGTCGGGCTGAGCGAGAAATCGCAAGGCACTCCGAGCTGCACCACGGTGAGCGTCCGGCCAGCAATGGTCACAAGGCCCGTGCGGGCGAGCGAGGAGGGGTTGGAATTGACGATGTAAGTCAATGTGCCATTCCCGTTGTTGTTGGTGAGCGGCAACATGGTGATCCAGCCAGCGTTTTTGCTCGCGGACCAAATGCAGCCAGCGGCTGCGGTGACGGAAACAATGTTCGTCGACGAGGACGAGGGGCGCGTGGTGTTCGTGGGACTGACTGCGTAAGTGCAGACAAACGTTCGCTGAGTGATCACGAGCGTTTGGTCAGCCACAGTGACGAACGCGACTCGGTCAGTTGGCGAATTATTATCCGTCAGAGTGTAAGTGACGGTGCCGCTGCTCGTGTTCTGGATGGGTGACTGAATGGCCACCCAGTCATTGGTGGTCGCGACATTCCAGGTGCAGCCATCGAGTGTCGTCACATCGATTGCGTTTGTTGATGCCGCTGCAATGTGGGTGCGATTCGAAGCGCTCAGGGTGAATTGACACGTTGCTCCTTGCTGCACGATTTCCAGCGTCTGGTCGGCCACGAATATGGATCCCGTGCGCGGCGTTAACGCGGTGTTTGCCGCGAGCGTGTAGGTCAAGATGGTGCCGGTTGTGTGAACCAGACTGGAAACACTGATCCAGTCATCGACAGTGAACGCCTGCCATTCGCAGCCGATCGGGCTGACGACACTGACCTGTCCGGTGGAGATGGCCGAACCAAAGTTCGCGCTCAAGGGCGACACGTCGAACACGCACGGCGCGCCGAACTGAACGATGGTCACCGGTTGCCCGGCGAGCATTACAATGCCCGTGCGCATGAGACTCGTGTCGTTCGCCACGACGGCATACATCATTGCGCCACTGCCCGAATTGTTCGTTGGCGAGAGAATGGTGATCCATGAATTCGTGTTGGTGATGGTCCACGCGCAATTGTCCGCCGTCGCAAGATCGATCGCATTCGTTTCCGCGCCGTGGTCGTGAACTCCTTCCGTCGAGAAGAGCAGGTAGGTGCAAACAAACCCGGCTTGCGTGATCGTGAACGACTTGCCAGCGATCACTACCACGCCGGTCCGTGATGTGAAGCCTGTGTTGGCATCGACGCTGTAACTGACCGTTCCGTTTCCAGTGCCGTTGCCGCCGGCGGTGATCGTGATCCAAGTGTTCGTGTTCGTGACGCTCCAAACACAGCCTGGATCGGCAAGAACGTTGACCGATCCGGAGTTCGCGGCATCAGAAACCGAAGCTGCGTTCGTGCTGAGGTTGTAAGCGCAAGTGCCTTGGATGGTCACCATCGCGTCGATGAAGGAAGCCGGCAGCACATCGCCGAACGGGTTGGAAACTTCCGACGAACCGGCCGCGCAGAATGAAATCGGCGTGGTTGTCGATCCGCCACCGGGCAGGGCGCGGAACAGAAACTCCATGATGTTCTGCGTTCCAGGCGGCCACGTTTGTTCGGTCTGAATGTTGAGGTTGATCAGCACGGAGACGACACCGTTGCTGGCGCGATTAAAGTTCGGCGTATAGCCGGGAGTGGGCACCATGTTGCTGACGGAACTGCCGCGCACCGCACCGACGAACGCCAGTTGGTTGGTATCGAAACAGAGCGTGAACACGACTGCATATTCATCCCCGAGCGTATCGAAGCTGACGAACAGGCGGTTGGTTTCGCCTCGCGCCACGGTCATGTTCTGCGCATGCACCGCACGGCTGGCGGCCTGCGCGAAGTTCGTCAGCAACAGCGCCAACGCCACCACTCCCGTTCGCAACAAAACATTTTGAAATCGTGTCATGTTCAGTTCTCTCGGTGATCAGGGCAGAAAGGCGCGATAGAACCGGTTGGTCGCTCCGGACGGCGGAATGTTGAAGTCGACCTTGCCCGTGACGTTGGTCGCGAAGCCGACGCGGTCCCAACTCACCAGGTTGGATGAGCCATGGATTTCCCAGATTCCGGGCGGGCCACCGTTGAGTTTTAATGTCACGTCGCCAGCGCCGCCGAGCTGGAGCGATTCAATCGCAAGGCCGTTGGTCGCCGCGAGCTGCGTGATCGTGAGCGTGTCATCCGCCACGAAGACGAGGCCCGTTCGCGAACTCGTGCCGTAGTTCGGATAGACGGTGTAAGTGAAATTGGTGGCCGTCGTTGTGTTGATGATGATCCAGTCGTTCGTGTTGTTCACCGACCATGAACAGGTTGGGCCCGCGGTGACGTTAGCGGTGTCTGTTTTCTGGCCGAAGCCGTGCTGCCGGTTCGTTGGCGAAAGTTTGAACGTGCAGAGATACTGAGCTTGCGTGATGACAAACGTCCGGTCCGCCACGAGGAACGAACCAGTGCGTGGGGTGGAATCGAGATTGGAATTAATGACGTAGGTGACAGTCCCGGTCCCCGTGCCGCTGGCACCCGATTGAATCGTGATCCAGGAATTCGTGTTGTCGACCAGCCAGCCGCAGCCGGGCGCGGTGTTGACAAAGATGCTGTTGTTCGTTTGCGAATAGCCGTGATTCCGGCTTGTCGGCGATAGCGAGAATGTACACAAGGCGGCGCGCTGGGTGATCGTGAAGGTCTGGCTGTCGGCGATGATGATCCCGATGCGTTCGGTCAGATTAGTGTTCGTTTCGATGGTGTAGCCGATGTCGCCAGTATTCGTGCCGCTAAATCCATTGGTGATCGTGATCCATGAGTTGGTGGTGCTCGCCGCCCACGGGCAGCCGTTGGTCGTGGTGATGCTGAAGAAGTTCGAGGCGATCCCAAACCCGTGCGCGCGCGAGTTGGGAGAAATCGAATACGAACAAGTGATGCCCCGTTGCGTGATGATGCAAGATTGATTGGCGACCACGAGGACTCCGATGCGTTCGAAAGGTGACAGCGTGTTGGCATCCACCGCGTAAGTAATGATGTTGGAACCAGCGCCGCTCGCATTGGTGAGGATGGTGATCCACGGGTTCGTGTTGATCACTGACCAGGGGCACGGATTGCTGACCGTGATCTTCAACGTATCTACGACCGCGCTGGGGCCGTGACCGCGCTGGGCAGGAGAAAGTTTGTAGGTACAGGTCACACCGTTTTGCGTGACGGTGAAGTTGCGGTTGCCAATCACGACCACACCAGAGCGCGCACTGCCGGTGAGATTCGTGTCGACCTGGTAAATCACATTGGTGCTGCCGCTCGTGTCGCCTTCACCAGCAATGATCGTGATCCATGAATTCGTATTCGTGATCGTCAGCGAGCATCCGACCGTGCTGACAACCGCGACGGAACCAATTTCCTGCACTGCACTGTGCGTCGCGGCGTTGGTGGAAAGTCCGTTGGTGCAAGGCGCGCCAGCCTGCGTGAGCGTCACGTAGTCATCACCCACATTGATGTATCCAGTGCGCGGAATTCCGACGGTGTTCGCCGTCACCGTGTAAAGGATTTGCGTAACGCCGCTGCCGCTGGGGTTCAGGATATTGATCCATGCATTGCTGGTGATGGCGTTCCACGAGCACGACGCGCCGATCGTCAGTGTGAGGAAATTGTTCGTGGCCGGGTAACCGTGCGACCGAGTGGTCGGCGAAAGGTTGGCCGCACAGCCGATTCCACTTTGTGTGACGAGCAGTTGCTGGTCTCCAATGATCACGTAACCCGATCGATCCGTTGCGCCAGCATTCGCCGCCACGTAGTAGGTGATGTTGCTGTCGCCGAATCCGTTGGTGGCCGCAAAGGTCAGCCAACTGTTGGTGTTGTTCACCGTCCAACCGCAGACGCTCAGGGTGAAGACAGTGACTGAACTTGAGGTGGCGGCGTAACCATGGGGGCGATTCGTCGCTGACAGATGATAATTACAGACGGCGCCGTCCTGCCGGACGGTATAAGTCTGTCCAGCAATGCTCACGGTGCCCGTGCGACCGAGCGAGTTGGTGTTGCCACCGATCATCACGCTGACTGTGTCGCTGCCATTGGCACTCATCGGCAAAACCGTGATCCAACTGTTGTTGTTCGTGACGTACCACGGGCAACTGCCTGCGATGGCTACGCTCACGACTCGCGTCACCGGTTCAGCGCCGGGGGAAGTAGAAGTCGGTGAAATACCTCCATTGCAAGGTGCGCCTCCCTGTGCCACCAGAAACGTCTGGTCCCAAACAGACAACGTGCCAGTGCGCGAGATCGAAGAGGAATTCGACGCGACGATGTAACCAAAGGAAGTGGTCGTTACGTTCGTGATGGTGATCCACGTGTTGGTGTTATCGACAAACCAGGTGCAGTTGTTGCCCGACGAGATCGCCACATTCACCGCGCCGCTGGCGCCGGAGTAACCGCGCGTGGTGTTGGTGGGTGACAATTCGTAAATGCAAGGGGCTGGACGTTGAGCAATCACGTAGGCCTGTGCGGCGACGTTTACGTAACCAGTGCGCCAGAGAGGTGTCGTGTTCGCCGAAACGGTGTAGGGGACCGTCGCAGTGGCGTTGCTGCTGATGATGCCGGTGAGGTTGATCCAAAAGTTCGACGTAGTGGCAGTCCAGGAGCAGCCTGAGGCCACATTCACATCAAAGGAACTGCTGGCGCCCGCGTAACCGTGCGTCGTCGATTTCGGAAAGAGAGAATAATTACACGGTGCCGGATCCTGCCTTACGGTGAACGTCTGGCTGACGACTGTCACTGTGCCGGTGCGGCCGATGGTGTTGGTGTTTGCCGCGATAACATAGTTCACCACGTTGCTGCCTACGCCGCCCCAGCCTGGCTGGACGGTGATCCACACCACGTCGCTCGTGGGCGTCCACGTGCAGTTCGTCTCGCTGGTCGTGACCATGAACGAGTTGTTCGTGTTGCCGTAGCCGTGATTGCGGCTCGCCGGTGAGAGCGTGTAGTTACACGCGCCGTAACTTGCGTCCGCCGCCAACACCAGCAGTGCCGCCAGGGCCCAACCGAGTGTCTTGATTTGGTTTCTCATCTTCTGATTCTCCGTCACTGCTTCACCGCTTTGTAAATGCGCTGCACCGCATTCGTCGCCGTCGAGTCGAGGTATTCCATCGCACCGCTCGTGTTAGTGAGGGGGAAGATTGGATCCCAGTTGAAAAGGTTTGAGGATCCTTGCAGTTGCCACACGCCAGCCGGTCCCTCCATCTGCAGTTTCACGCCGTTCGTCTGGCGCTCCAGTCCGGTGAAGAGGAAGTCCGTGTCGCTGATCAGTTTCGCGCTGCCGTCGCGATACGTGAATGACAGGCTGTTGCCGATGACGTCGGTGATGTCCGCGGGGATCGGGACTTCCGGCCCGTCGGCGAACACCAGCGGAGTCGAGGCGGTGTTGCTGCCGCTGTGGGCGCGGAATGAAACCTTCACGACTTCGCGACGGCCGGCCGGGAACGTCGCATCGGAGGGCAGGATCAGCGTGAGGCCGATGAGTCCGGATGAAAGTTCCTGCGTGTTCACGAAGAACTGTTGCGCGCTCGTGGCGTCGGCTCCGACCTGCGCCGTCACGAAGGTCAGCAGGTTTGTGTCGAAGATAAAGTCAAAGCCGAGCGCGTTCTCGTTGCCTTGCGAGTCCAGAATGACTGAGAACGAATTGGTGGTACCCCGCGCGATCGTTGTGTTCGTGAATGAGAGCGTGCGCGCGCCTGCGGTCTTGATCCTGCCCGGCCCGCCGTTGAATTGCGGTATCGGATTGGTGCCGGAGCAATTCGCGAGGTTCGGCGGAACATCGAGTTGCGCCGCGTACCGGCCGGCGACAACCCAATCGCCAAGTCGGATTCTGCCGTCACCGCATGGAGCAGGGGAGCAGTCGGCCCGCGTCAGTTCGCACGCATTCGAAATGGTGGCGAGGCCCGCGTAGAAACGGCCGATCAGCGTGAAGTCACTCGCGCCGACCGATGAGTCCGGTGCGCCGCGTGGTGAGACGTTGCCCTTGAGACCCGGACAAGCGACGCCGCTGTTCACGACGATGAAGAAGCTTTGCGTCGCGCTGAATGAAGGTGCTCCGCTGTCGGTGGCTTTCACCGTGATCGGGTTGGTGGTTCCAGCCTGCGCGATCGTCGGCGTCCACGTGAAGAGACCCGAGGCATCGATGCTCGCGCCAGCCAGCGGGGTGAGCAGTTCGTAGGTGAACGACTGCGCCGGTAAATCAACATCGGTCACGATGACCGAGAGCGCCACGGGTGTGTCCGCGTATGTCGTACGATCGGTGATCGTGTTGATCGACGGCGGCGTATTGCTCTCGTTCACCGTGACCTGAAAGGTTTTGGTGTCCGTGTAAGATGGCACGCTGTTGTCCGACACGACGACCGTGATCGGATAAACACCGGGCCCATGAATCTCCAAAGTCTGCCACGAAAAGAATCCTGTGTTGGCGTCCACCTGGGCGCCCTCCGGCGCGCCGGGCGCGAGCGAGAAGGTCAACACTTGCGCGGGAAGATCAGGGTCAAACGCGCGGTTGGTGAACGTCAGCGTGGCACCTTCATTCACAATGTAGTTGGCGATCGGATAAAGTAGCGGTGCGAAGCCGTTCGTCGCGATGACGTTGTTCGTGCGCGGCGTGGCGGAGCGCATCTTGAAGAACACACCGTTGACGTTGCCGTCCGGGAAACGGCCCTCGCTGACATCGTTGGTTTGCGCGCTAAAGTCAGCCTGATCGACGAGCACCTGGGCGGGCGTGTAGAGCGCGAGATAATCGCCGCTCTTGCTCAACTTGAACGAGGTGTGCAGGGCGTTGCCCGTCGTGATGTTGTTTGTGACCGCGTTGTCAGCCCAGCAAAGCAGGAAGCTGTACGGGGCAATGATCGTCCCGTTCGGGATCTGCCACTTGTCGTGATTGTCCTTTTCGTTTGTGATGAAATAGCCGGACAGATCGATTGGCTGCGAGAAGGCGTTGTAGAGTTCGAACCAATCTTCGAATTGGCTCGTGAGCGGATCGACAATCGTCTTCGTGTTGCTGGCCATCCACTCATTGATCACGACCGGCACAGGGGTCGCGTTGTTGCTGGCGCCCGGCGTGGCGAAGAAGAACGCCTGCCGTGTGAAGAGTTGGCCATCGGGCGTCGATCCGTACGATTGATCCGGGGCGAGCGCGCCGTAATTGATGTAGTCGAGGATTTGATTCGAGATCGACAACACGAGCGCACCGTTGGTCGGATCGAGGCGGAACGATGTGTGCAATACCGAGCCCGTCGAGAGCAGCGGGTTTCCGTCAACGAACACCACGCGGAATTGTCCGGGCAACAGGAGTGTGTTCGGTGGGAAGGACCACATGTTGAGGTTCGTGTAGCTCTTCGAAAGCGAAAGGCCGTCGAGCGGGATTGTGTTCGTGCCGCTGTTGAAGAGCTCGATCCAGGGCTGCGCCACGCCCGTGTTGTCGAGCAGCGTGTTCACGTTGTTGGGCTGCACTTCGTTGATCCACAGTTTTGGATACGGGAAAACGTTGCCTGCCATCGGGTTCATCACGCCGGGGATCGGCGTGACGGGGCGAACGCTGGTCGTCGCCTGGAACGCGCTGCCGCCGATGCGCACCGTGAGGTTGTTCGCGTTGGTGGTCGGCTTGTACCAGAAGCTGATCGTGTAATCGCTTGAAGAAGAAAGCGTCGGGATGACGTCCTGCACCATCGCCGTGCTGGAGCTTCCGCTCTTCGTCGGTGCGAATCGCAGGCAATTGCTCCCGTACTTCGGGAACGCGTTCGTGATCAGCGTATTGCCTTGATAGGTGTTCACGAACTGCCAGCCCGTGGCGAGCGGTGCTTCGAAATTCCCGTTGTTCAGCAAATTCGGGCCGACGCCGGGCACGTCACCGAGCACGAGCGAAATCTCGTCGATGAACACCTCGCCGATCGTATCGAGCCACACGCTCAGGCGCTGGCTTTGCGGGCGGCCGGTGTAGGTGAAAAATTTCCAACCCGTGCCGTCGTCCCAATTGCTGACGCGCGCATTGTCCTGCGACGGATCAATGAGCTGCAGCGCCACGCCGCCGTTCGTCGTGCCCGGGCGGCTCGGCCACGGCGTGGTGATCTGATACTTCACTTTTGTGATCACCGTGTCGGTTTCGTTCGTGTTCTGCGCGAGGCGGAGCAGGGTGATCGTTTCGCCGTCGCGGTCGAGATCGCCGCTGTATTCGCCGGCCACCGGAACGGCGGTGTTGTAGGCCGCGTCGAAAGCTTCGATGTTCTTCACCACGACATAGAAGCTTTGCGGTGAGATCACGTGCTGCGGACCGAAATCAAAATCGACACCCTTCAAGCGGAACCCTGCGAGGCTGAACGTTGTATTGGTCGAGCGATTGAAGATCTCGATGTAGTGCGCGTTCGACACGGCGGGCTGGAACATGACCTTGTTGAACACGAGGCTGTCCTCTGCGCGCGCGACCGGGCCGGTGAAGTACACGGTCAATGTCTTCGAGGCGTTGGTGATGTCGGCACCGTTCGCGTCGAGTCCTTTGATCGCCAAATGGTTCGTCTGCCCCGTGAGAGGAACGCGCACCGACCAGTTGCTCACACTGCTCCAGGACAGATTGTAAGCGACCCCGTTGATCGTGATCGTGCGCACTCCGAACGGCGCGGTGCCGTTCAGCGTCACGAGGGTGGTGAGATTCGTGAAATCGTTGCCGTTGTTGCTCGTGAGGGAGAACGGTGCATTGTTTTCGGACAAGAGTTGCAGGATGTAATCGCGACGAATGCCGAGATAAGTCTTCATCGGCTGCGGGGACGTGGCGTCGAGTCCCACGGCTTGGAACGCCGCAAATTTGGCATCCATCACCGGGTGCAGATTCTGCGGCATCAGCGGTCCGTAAGCCGCGTCCTGCAAAGCCTGCCAGTAAGTGCGCAGCACATAGGGGTGCGCGAAGAGATTCGAGATCGGAGGATCTGTGAAGTCGAACAGCGGATCTACTGGGGTGCCGAGGAACGCGGCATCGATGTCCCAGATGAGAAACTTCCATGTGTCGCCGCCCGGCTTGAAGATGAACGAGTTCTGGGCGCCGGGTTTCGTTTCCGTGGCGCTGACAATTCGTTTCGCGCCATAAAGGTCGGTGTTGTTCAGGATCCGTTCCGCCGCAAATGACCGCGCCCATTCCCACACGTCGATCCACGGGAAAACTTCCGCCGCGTATTGATCTCCAGTCGCGGTGGTGTCCAGCACGTCCACGAGGTTGAACAGGTTCGTGTAATTGTGCGGTGAACCCTGGACGGCGCGCTTGTTGAACGTCTGCCGGTAAATCGCCAGCTTTTTCACGCCGCCAGCCGTCGTGAATGGCCGCAGGCTTGGCGTTGTGTCATTGCGGTGAGTGAATGGATCGTTGCCGAATTCGTACCAATAACCAATTCGATACAGGTCGTTTTCGTTCTCGTCAGCGTTCGGATACCACTGCTGATTGAAGCTGCGGTTCTGGCGCTGCGTGTCTTCGTAGATGATTCCGCGGCGCTGGCCATTGACGAACATATTGATCGGGCGGCGATTCAGCGCCGGCACACCCATCTGTCCCACGATCCAGTAGCCGAGCGATTCGTTCTGGCAGGTGCGATCCGCGCCGAACAGGCCAGGCTCCTGGATGCGCAAAGAAGTTTCATCGAGCAGAGCGTCGTCAGCCGGCAGGAGGAGTTGGTAATCGCAGTTCGTTCCCAGCGGAGAGTCGTAGAGTTTCGCGTGCGCGGGACTGCCGGCGTAGTGGCTCCCGGCGTTGTAGATCACGCGACTGTTGCCGTAAACGAACGTTCCCTTGTAAACCTCGCTGCTGAATTTGTCGTGCGTCTGCCAGTCATCCAGCGTGGCCTGCGTCATCCAGAAACGGTAACTGGCAAAGCTCGCGATCGGTTGTATCTCGCCGAAGTGAACGAGGCATTCATTGGTCGGCGCGCCGTTCGGAAAGCGTGATGTGGCGGACGAAGCAGCGCCGTCTGTTGTCTGAATGTAATAGGCAAGCATCGTGTTGTTCACCTGACCTGGGATGCGCGTGGAATAGATGCCGTCGCCGGCAACCGCGTCGCCGTTTGTGCCATTGTCGTTCATCGGCAAAACATTCGAGCCCAGCGGGAACGGATCGAAGCGATAGACCAACTGTGCCGACGCCACGCCATCCGGATCGTGAACGCGGGCAGATACCACGACCGGATCATTTGCCCCGGGCAGCACTGGATTCGGAATGATGTCCGTTATCGCCGGCGGTGCATTCGTGATGTAGCGGCTGTTGCGGGCGCCCGGAGTGCCGAGGTTTTTCGGCACGGGCATCACACCGGCAAGCTCCAGATGATTGCCGCGCAATCGGAAGATGATTTCGGGTCGGCCGTGCAGCCATTTCACCCGCGTGCTGATCACGCCCATTACGTTGGTGGTGTACTGATCAATGAGTTGGTTGAAGATGCGGTTCGCCCCCGTGTCGCCTCGGTCCTGCGCCACGACGTGGAGCGAGTGCGCACTGGCGTCACCTGCGTTTTCCAAAAACGAGTAACGATGGTCCCCCTGGGGAAACCAATTGAGCAGGCCGTTGTTTTCAAAGCCGCCATTGGTGACGATGTTCAGGCCAAGGCTCCCGACGGTCGGTCCGAAGCGAAAGCTCACGTTGTCCACGAGGCATTCGCCGGCATCCAACAGATAAAGTTGCAGTGCGTTCCATTGACTGTTGCCGTCCGCGGCGTGGTCGAGCAGGCCGGTGACGCTGAGAGTGGACCAGACGCTCTTGGCGGTGTCATCGCTGTCCGTCCAGTTCATTGCGAGTCGATTGTCGGCGCGCGGATCAATGAGTTCCAGGCTGCTGCCGCCGCCATCGCTCCATTTGCCCCAGCGTCCGCCGGTGCCGTAAGTCACTTCCTCGACCGGGATGAAGAACCTGTTCGTTTCCACCGTGCCGTTCAGATTTGTCGTGATGTTCACGTCGGGCATCGAGAGCGCGATGTGTTCGCCCGAACCGGACAGCGTGCCCTGGAAATTTCCATACGTATTCGCTGCACTCAGGCCGGCATAATTGGACATGAGACGCGCTGCATTCTTTGCGACCACGACGTAGCCGTTGGAAGCGATGATCGTGTTCGTCGGGAAAGTGAAGTCGATGCCGTCGGTGAATCGCCAGCCAGTAAGGTTCACCGAACCGGGACCGCGATTATAGATCTCGATATATGTGTCGTTGTCGTCATCAGACACGGGGTGATACATGATCTCGTTGATCACGAGGTTTTTCGTGCGGATGGCTCCATTCGGCGCGCCGGGAGTTTTCGCCGCGAGGCGATAGAAGCCAGCGCCACCATCCGGCACGCGGCCGAGTGACACGCCGTTCTCCTGACCTTCGAACAGCAGCGAGTCGATGACGCAAGTGCGGTTTGAGTTTAAGAAATAGATCGTTTCGCCATCAGACGCAGTGGAGAAACCAAGCTGCGATTCCGTGAAGTGAACGAATCCGGTCGCACCAATGATCGTGCCGTCGGGAATCCGGAACTTGTTCGTGAAGGGATCATCGCTCAGCCAGCAGCCGGACAAATTCACGGGTGTCGCGCTGTGATTGTAGAGCTCGATGTAATCGACATCCGGCAGGTCGGTGTGGGCGAGAATCTCATTGAGGACGACGCTGCGCGCGGGTTCCACCAATACGCCGTCCACTTGGCCGGGTGAGCCGCCGACGCTATCGCTGCGCGCCCACGCTTCCGGATGATTCTCACCGAGCGACGGGCGAACGAGCACCAGCGAATGCCCCGTGCCGTCAGGAGCGAGCGGCCACGGTGGCTTCGAATCGTAATTCACTTCGAGCAGGATGGCGCCGACCCGATTGCGCAGGCGCACCGTGCCGGATTTGTTGGAAAGGCTGTTGGTATATGGCCCCATCACTTTGGAAATGCCATAGACGGTCTGGACGTCACCAGGGCTGCGAGCGATGACGATGAATGCGCCGCCCGGAATGACCGTGCCTTCCGGGAACGTGTAGCTCAGGTCTCCGGAAATGCGGAACCCGCTGATGTCTTCCGAAAAGGGATTCGAGTTGTGCAGTTCCACGAACTCGGTCTTGCGTGCGTCCGTGCGTGGCGCCGGGTGATACATTAACTCTGTGAAAACGAGGCCGGTGCGGCGGCTGGACGCGCCTAACGGTTCGACGTTCGCAGTCGTGAAACCGATCGTCGTATTCGTGTTGTCCGAGAAGTCACGGAATTGTGCGAACGTGTTGTTTGTCGCGTTCCGGCTGGTGACGGCAAACCCGACATACATCGTGGCGGAGGCGGTAATCGTGACCGTGCCGAGACGCGTCCACATTTTGCCGTCCACGCTGGCGTAACCGCTGAACGTGCTGCCGCCTCTGCGTTGGAGTCGCAACCAGGTGTAAGGAAAGTTGACCGGGAACGTTCCTGAGCCGCCGGGGATCGTCGCGTTGTTGGTCCGATACTGGAAGAAGCAGCCGGCCACACTCGGCGTCGCGCACACAGCCGCATAGCGGTTTGTTGCGTTCAGATCCTCGCGCGCCATCAAAGTCGCCGTTGACCATGTGTCAGCGAAATCAAGCTTCGCCACGCGCACCTTCACGTCGAAATCACCAACACGTTTCTGATACGCGAAGTTGAAAAAGTCGTTCGTGCCGGAGAAATCATTGTTGCCGCCCGCGATGTCAGCGCCCCCGGCAATCGGTGTCACAGTTCCAGCCGCCACGCCAACGTCCTGCGGGAAGAAGTCCACGACGGTGAACGTGAATTGCGAGTTCGTGGCGATGACATTGTATGTCGCAGCGCGATCCCGCACGCGATTGATCGTCATCGTGTAGTTGCTGCCGAGTTGCATCGGCGAGGTATTGAGCGTGACGGTGCGTCCGTTGGCCGCGAGGACGGGCGATGCCACCGCGATGCCACCGATGGCGTAATTGTTCAGCGTTGCCGCAGTCGCGGGGTCGACCAATTCTGAGAACGTCACCACCACTTTGTTCGAGCTGTTGTTCGCCACGCTGACAATCGTCGGGCGGATTGTGTCGGCTGCGACCGCCAGTGTCGCCACGCTTGAGTTGGTCGTGCCCTGAGCGTTAGAGACAAGGCACCGATACGTGAAGCCATTGTTCGCAAGCGGAACCAATGGATTCGTGTAAGTCGCGTTTGTCGCTCCCACCAGGTTTGTGCCGTTCTGCTGCCATTGATATGTGACTGAATCGATATTGCTGACTGCGACTGAGAACGTCACGGAACCGCCTTCGAAAGCGTTGGTGCTCGCGGGTTGACGCGCAATCGTCGGCAGGGTCAATCCCACCGGCGTGAAGCGCGCAACGGAGATCGGCTCCTCGATGGTGCCGTCCGGCAATTGCCAGCGAACAGCCAGATGGTCCGGCGGAAACTGCTGCGAGAGACCGCTCTTCATCAGCACTTCGAAGTAATACTGCTGGCCCGCCGTGAGCGTAATGGTGGCTGAATGTTGGTTGGGTTGAATCGTCCACTCGCGCGTCGCGACGTCTCCATTACGGGTGACCGAGGCGATTACTTGTGCGCTGGAAGGTGAACTGCTCGTCCCGAGCGAAAGCGTGGCTGAGTCGTGCGCCGCAATCCAGAACGAGTAGCTGCCCGTAACGGGGGGAATGATCAACGCGCGCAGGCGCTGGCCGAAGTTGTTCAGCGTATGGCTCGGCGTCTCGCAGAGATTGGTCATCAGTTCCACGCTTGACGGCGCGGCCGGAAATGCCGGGCTGTTGGTGAGTTCAGAGATGAAGCTGCCGGCGATGTCCGTATACACCTCGCGGTAAATACCCTTCAGCAGGACGGTGAATGACTTCTGTGATCCCGCTGTGACGGCATTCGACGCGGCTGACAAATCGCGAACGTTACTTACCGTCAATGCATAGTTGCTCCCGCGCTGCAAAGCAGACGTCTTCAGCACGACGATGGTATTCGTGGAGCCAACGGCTGCGGACAAAACCGTCGCGCCATTGTTGAGCGAATAATTTGCGAAGTTTGTTCCCGTCGCCGGGCTCACCGGCTCGGAGAAGGTCACCTGAACCAGATTGGAATTGAGATTTGCCACGTCGCTCAGGACCGGGGCCACTGTGTCGGCGCTCACGCTCAATCCGGCGGTCACGCTGGTGACGGAACCGAACGAGTTGCTCACGATGCAACGAAAGCTCGCGCCATGATCGGCCAGCATCGCGCCGGGAATCGTCAATGTGGCACCGCGCGCCCCCGGCAGATTTGTGGCATTGCGCTGCCACTGATACGTCACTGCGTCGAAGTTGCTGACGCCAACGCGAAACACCGCGGGCGTCTGATCGAGAACGGCGACGTTCGTTGGCTGCGCAGTGATGACCGGCTTGGTGACCGCTGCGAGGCCGTATGGATACAAGTAGGTCGTGGTCATCGGCTGCTCGTAGCTGCCGTCTGGGAGCTTCCATCCGACTGCGAACGCGTCGTCACCAGCGCCGGCGCTGTGGATGCCTTCGATGTAATATTTCCGGCCAGCTTCCAGGTAGAAGCTTGGCGTTTGTTGCGTCGGATAAGTGTACCACGCGCGGAAGAGAGCAGACGTGGTGTTGTAAGCCACCTGGATCTTGTTGTTAGGACTTTCGTCGGGACTGAGATAAAGAACGGCGGCGTCGTCGCCCTGCACCCAAAATGTGTAGCTTCCGGTGACTGGCGGAACCAGCAATGCGCGATAGCGATCTCCGTAGTAATTGGTGTAATTGCCGGGGCCTTCCCAGTAGTTGATCGTGATCTCGCTCGTCGCAGGCGAGTTGGGAAAGCTTGAGTTGTTGGTCAAGCTCAAAAGCGAACTGCCGCTGAGGCCGGTGTAGATCTCACGAAACACACCATTGCTTTGCGCGCGACACGGACTGGCGAAAGCGCTGACCAGAATTGCGGCCACGATCAAGGCCGAACGGAGGCAATCCACCAAACCACGCGCATAAGCCGGCGCGATGACTTTGTCCCAATAATGAAATATACGGTGCATGCAATAAATGCGGATCGACGGCGCACGTTCAGTCCCGAGGCAGCCCACCAAGGCTGCAGCACGACATCGATCCACGAAACCTGCGTACGACTTTTTCAATCCGGGGGGAAGCATCCCCGTTCATTGATGCACAGTCACTCAGGGTGACGGCACTTACACCAAAGTGCGTTGCAGGAAATTCAGCACGGGCTGCGTTTTCACACCGACGCAACACCGCACTACTGCCCAACGGTAACAACCCAATCTTCGACCGCCTATCGGGGTAAAACGCGAAGCCCGAAATTACGCAGTAATGCGTAGTCGGTCGGGCTTTCCCGGAGAACAAACCTGCGGCCCGCCGCGTTGATGAAATCGGGCGCCGAACTCGGGTCCGCGAGGTGTCGATGCATTTCGAACACGGGCGGGGGGTTGTACTCCAGGTCAACTCATTCATCGTACTGCCGCCATATCGACCCAGCCTCGGGTCATCGCAATCTTCACCAACTCGGTGGCACGCCGTGCGCCGACTTTGCGCATCACGCGCTGGCGATGCTTTTCCACCGTGCGCACGCTCAGTTTAAGTCTCTCGGCCACCTGTTTGTTTGGAAGGCCCTCGACGACGAACTGCAACACCTCGCGTTCACGCATCGAAAGCTTCGGGTCCACCTCTCTCACTTGTCCGCCGTTCTGGACGAACTCGTTGAAAAAGTCCTGCGCCACGTCTGCTGAGAAAAAGGTTTCTCCGCGATGCACGCGCTCAATGGCTCCCATCAGTTCGCTTGGCGATGCGCTCTTGCTCAGATAGCCGGGAGCGCCAGAACGCACGACATCGCGAACAATGTCCTTGCTGCGGTTGCCGTCCAGGATAAGCACGCGCACGCGCGGACTGGACTGGCGAAGGAAGCGGGTGGTCTCAAGTCCGTCCATGCCGGGGAGCGATACGCTCATCACCACGACGTCAGGACAGAGTTTCTGGACCTGTTGGATCGCCTCGGGGCCGGTGGCGGCTTCGCCAACAACATCGAACTGTTTGTGCCGGCGCAGACAGGAACGGACGCCCTCCCGGACGTACGGATCGTCGTCAACCACTAGAACCTTGATTTTCATAGGTTGCTCACGGTGGATGGGTTTTGGAGTTTTCAAATTTCGTGCGCTCATGGCGTTTGCAGACGGAAGAAAAGGGTTGCGTTGGTTGTAAAAGGAAATGCCAGCGACCATTGGCCGTTCGAAAGCACAGCCGTGTTGGTCACTGGGTGCCACACGACAGGCGGGACGAGGTTCGTGGCCACGCAGAGACGCATGAGTCCCGCCGCCGCGGGCCACGTGAGCACCGTGGTGTTCGGCAGACGCAATGTCGTGAGTTGCGTGTCGCTGGGGACGAATGCGCTCGCTTTAAGTTCGAAATCAAAACGCGCATCGGGCGTCGCTGGCGAATCCTGGTGAATCTCCACTGCGATCACGTTTGCGCCATACAAAAGTGCAGACGAATTGAGCGCTCGTGAAACAAACTCCGTTTGACTCGGTCCAGAGATCTCGGATGAAGCCAGCGTCGAGAACGAAATGGTGCTCGCTGGCATGTTCTCACGCCACACTTCGGAACCGTTCAAATAGACAATCGCGCCATCGTCGCGCATCAGCCGGGCAGTGATGCTTTGCACCAGTGAAGGATCGGGAACGTAAAACGCGCGGCGAAAATAGGTCGTGATGTATTTGTTTGCTCCGTTCGGACCGTAGCTCGTGATCGTGCTTTCATCGCCGAGTCCGTAACCGAATTTCGCTGCGCCGCTCTTCCATCCGGCATCATTGAAACCGATGGCGCGCCACGCGGTGCCTTGATCGACGCCATTGTCCTGAAATTGCCACACTGCCCCTGTCGGGATCAGCGCCACGTCGGCGCCAGCCATGTTGGTTAGCACCACGGCGGTGAACGTCTGAGAGTCCACCATTTCAGGTGAACCACCGTCGCTTACACGAACGGTGATGTTATTGGGCCCGAGCGCCTGCGAGTTCGAAGGGGTCCAGGAAAACACGCCGGTGGTGGGATGAATCGTTGCTCCCGTCGGCGCACCCGGATCGAGCGAAAAGGTCAACACTTGCGCCGGCACGTCGGCATCAGCCGCGCTGGCAGTGAAAGTGAGCAGGGAGGTCCGTGCCGCGAGTAGCGTTGGAATGGGCGTGAGCGCTGGCGGTGTGTTGTACCGGTGCTGCGTCAGGTTCTCCGGTGGAATCACATGCTTCGCGCCCCCCGGTGGTTGCCACATCAGCATGACCGCGGCTGGGCCAGTGGCGTTGAAGTATTCGAGAGATAGGTCGAAGTACTGACCGGCAACGAGCGACACAGAATTACTGTCCTCGGTCAGTGCGTGCGCAGTCCAATTGCTGATGATGAACTGGCCATTGATCGACAGACGGACTGCGTCGTCACTCAATGTGAAGAAGGAATAATTGCCGGATTGATTTGCGCGAATCTTGCCGGTCCAACGGGCCGAGAACGCACCGGACAGCAACGTGGGCTCGGGTGAGTTCGTGCCCCAATTGAAATTTACCGCCTCGTCCACACGCGTCAGCACGGGGCTCGCGAAGTTGGTGCCGTTGAAGTAGGTCGCGCGCAGGCCCAGGTCCGCGGGATAAAGCTGGCTCTGTGGAATGACTTCCTTCGCGCCGCCCGGCTGGGTCCAGTAGAGCTGCGCAGCGGCGCTCGCATTCGCATCATAGAACTCCATGACGATGTCATAGTAGTTCCCCGGCACGAGCGTGATGCTGCCGGTGTCTTCCGTTTGAAAGTGATTGCTCCAATTGTCGATCAGGAGCCTGCCGCCGACCCACAATCTCACGCCTTCGTCGGTGATGGTGTGGAAGTAATGCAAGCCCGCCCGTCGCACCTGCACCTTGCCGGTCCAGCGGGCGGAGAAATCCGGCGGCACTTGTGGCGCCGGTGAAGCGAGACTTCCCCACGTGAAGTTTACGTTGGTGTCAATCCGCGACAGAACCAGCGTCGTAAGGTTTCGATCCGAAAAGTAATCAGCGTTGAGGCCGGTGCCGCGTCCTGCCGGCTGGGGTGCATATACTGAAATCGTCACCGGCCCGCTCGTCGCTGTGAGGCCGGAGTTGTCGGTGGCGATTGCGGTCAAGTTGTGGGTGCCCGGTGCGAGGTTTTGCACCGTGGCGCTATATGGCGGCACGAACGATTGCGCGACGCGGGTCAAGCCGTTGTAGAAGTCGACTCCCGCAACAACGCCGTCGCTGTCTTGCGCATCCGCATTCAGCGTCACTGTCGTCGGTGAATTCAAAATCGTATCGGAGGAAGTGGAAAGCGTCACCGTCGGTGGTGTCCGCATGAACACGACTGAAAGTTGCGGGCGATTCAAAGGCGCGCTTTGCTGCTGCGAACCGTACGAGGTAAGGCCCCCATTCGCCGGTGTGGGCGAGCCCGTGCTGTAAATGCACACGGACAACTTTTTGTCACCGTTGATCGCTTGCTGGGCAAGGCCAGTCACCGGAACGAGCACGGGCGTGAATGCCGCGGGAGCAATCCAGCGTGCGTGTTCGCCGAGCGATGCGGGCTTGTTCGTCCAGACAATGCCCGTCTCTGTCCACGAGTTGTCAGGCACGAGAGCGACCGCATGATAGAGTGGATCCTGGGTTAGAATGGGCACGAGGCGAAGGTTCGCGTCGACAATGGTCCCGCTGATGGAAGAAAGATCGAACCGCAAATAGCTTTCGCGGGTCTGGCCTGCCGTCGCGTTGGTCTTCACCTGCAACGTGGTGGCCATGCCGAAATTCGTCGGAGACTGCGCGCCATTCTGAACGTAGGAGTCCGCGACAGGAGAGAAGACGTTGGTTTGCAGCGGGACCAGCGCAAACTGAGCGCGAAGCGTTGCGCCGAGCTTATTGCTCACGCTCACGGCCAGCTTGACGGTCGGTGAGGTTTGAAGAACGGAGATGCCTGCATCTGCGAACGCGAGCGTTGTCGCGGACGATCCCAGTTCGATGTTGATCACGCCCGTGTTCGTCTGCGTTGGATCCGAGATGCCGATGTCGAGAAACGTGCCGTCGTTGCGAAGCATCACGGATGCTTTGCGGTCCGAACTGATGCCGGCGGTATAGTTCGATTGGTCGCGCCAGAAATTGACTGCGGTAATCCCGAGCTTGCTCTTACGCACGGCGGTGACCGCGGAGGAATTTGTGACGATGGTGATCTCTGGAGCAGCGGCATAAGCTGAGACTTCCGCCGCAGATTTATTCGGAAGGAGGACGTAGGAATACGTTGCACCCGACGGATTAGTTCCATGGTCAAACCACATGGTGAGGAAATGACGCGTCGAACGATTGGTCGTGCCGTAGGTCGTGTTCAACTCGTAGAGCGAACCCGAACGCGACTCACGCAATACCTTCACCGTGGCGGGCGCCGGAAAATAATAACCGATGTCCGCGCCGGGCACGCTGCCGGCGAGATGCGCCCACGAAGTGCCGGCCATGGTTTCCGACCAGCCGGGGTTGGCTGGTTTGGCAGTGTTGTTCACCGTGAAGGCGTTGTTTCCGTAAAGGTTCAGCCTTCGATTTTCCACAATGGTCTCAGCCGCGCTTCCATTTGTGCAACTGACGCTGTTGCCAAGACAGACAATCTCATTGTCGAAGAAGAACCACGACTTGCGTGCGGCGAGCGTGCTGTTCCATGCGTTGAGATGCATCGCCGCCACGCCATACAGTCCGAACAACGATGCGCCCCCGACTTGCGCGTTCGGGCTGCGAACGAAATCACCCGTGCCATTCGTTCGCGTAGCGGTGTCGATCGTAGTTCCGGGAAGGCGATAAGGATCCACCGTCGGCCAGAAGTTGTCGGTGTAGTGACTGAGATCCGAATTATAGAGATACGTCATTCCTTCCGCCGTGAACCAGCCGCGCAGGTTTTCGCCGCGCGTGGATTCGAAGTTCGCGACCCGGCTGGAGCACATCGCGAGACCGAGCGCCCAATTTGGCGTGCGATGAACGACACGATCCATGCCGGGGAACTGCCGGTGTTGTTGAACTTCGGCAATTGGTGCAACACTGTTGTCGCTCAGAACTGCGTTCGCCCACACGTTGTAAGGCGGCAATTCGTTCCCAACGAAGCTTCGCAACGTGTCTGCTTGAATCGCAGCCTTGACGAAGCTCTTGTAAGCCGTTGCGTCAGCCGCAGGCGCGAACTGGGCAATGCGCAGGACGGCGCCAAGCAAATCGTGACCTTCCGCGTGATCGTTTCCCGTGCGCGTGTGATAGCGTCCGTCCACCATCTGCATCAGCGCGCCTCGGTAAATGAATGGTTCATAACCGTCGTAAACCCAGCGGAACAAATTCGTTTGTGCCGGGTCGGTCACCTGCCAGGTCGATCCTTGCAGCAACTGCATCAACGATCCGATGGTGTCCAGCATCTCGACTCCGTAGCCGCCGTTGTACGGAAAATAGTTGTGGAAGATGAATGAGCTGTCGGCGTAGAAGCCGTCGCCGGACGTGACATTCGGAAACACATCGCTCAATGCGAGTCGCGCGAGATCGATCTTGCTTCCGTCCTTTACGATCACGCCGCGCAATCCGACGGCCATCGCCTTCCAGACTTTGTTCGCCGCAGTAAGATCAGGAGCCGGTGTGAAGTGATCGACCGCGCCCATGTAGTCAGTCACTTGAGCAGGCGCGAGGTTTGAGTAAAGGAGGACGACCGTGTCGTTCAGCGCGAGCGGCGTGGCGATGTTGAAGTCGAACCAATTGTCATACACGACTCCGTTGGTGGTGTAATAATTGGTGTTCATCCAATCGAGCCCGCTGATGATCGCGTTGCGGAGAGTGGCGTCGCCCCGGAGGCTCGATCCTTGCACAGAATGCGCCAGCGCCATGGTTCGCAATCGCGAATAGGTGCCGGTGATGTCGCTCGAATTATTGGAAAGACTGGAATACGTCTTCCATAGGAACGTGCGGCTCGGGCTGTTGCTCATCGTGTTCAGGTACGATGTGGCGTTCGCCGTCAGTGTGGAAATCCACGGTGAATAAAGCGGATCAGACATCACCGCGTTCGTGCCGAAGGTGAGTGCCTCGCGCCATTTCACCCGCATGTCATCGTATTCGTCGGCGCGCAGGATCTCTGCGGCGAATGCCGCAACGAGGATCAGCGCTGATAGACGAATCCGATTCATGGTCAAGGCTTCTGTGTCCCCTTGGGAGGCGGACTTGCATGTTCCTGTTCAACGTCCAAGCCAGTGGCTCGCTCCACGCGTGCGCGGGCAACGAGATAATCCCGCGCTGCTTCGATTTGCGTCGTGCGCGCTTCCGTCAGCGAAGTCTGGGCATTGAGGACATCGAGCTGGGTGCCCGAGCCGGCTTCGTAACGTGAACTGGCGAGGCGGATGGCTTCGTCGGCGCGCTCGACAACTTTCTTCTGCGACTCGAGAACCTCCTGCGCTTCGACGAAGCTGGAATAGGCGACGCGCACCTGCTGTTCGATGCGCCGTGTGTTCTCTTCCAGATTGAACACCGCCTTTGACTCTTTCGCTCGCGCCTCGGTGATGCGGCCTTGCGTGGCGCGCCCGTCAAAGATGTCCCAACTCATGGTCACGCCGGCAACTGGTCCGGCGACATCCTGGTAAAAATCGTCGCGAAACTCGCTGTTGCGCGCGCCGTAGCCTGCGAACACGCCGAGCGACGGTTTGTAGCCCGAACGCGCGGTGATGATCCGCTCCTGCTGCAAGTCCACCTGGGCGCGCAGTGCTCCGAGTTCTGGACGGCGGGTGCGCGCGAGCGCGACAGCGCGGGGGAGATCGATTGCGAAGGGCTCGACTTCGAGCCTCGTCGTCAGCGTGAGCGGGATGTCGTCCCAGACATTGGTCGGGATGTCGTAGCCGAGCAGGGTGGCGAGATTGTTCTTCGCGGTGCGATAGGTGTTCTTTGCGCGGATCAGCCGGGGCCTCGCATTCGCGATTTCCACTTCACCGCGCAGCACGTCGAACCGCGGAACCGCGCCTGCATCGAATTGCTTTTGCGTCTTGTCCAGTTGCTCTTCCAACAGCTTTACCGAGGCGTCGCGCACCACGATCTGTTGCTGGGCCAGGAGCACATCGTAGTACGCTGTGCGCACGTCGAGCAATGTATTGGCAACAACCGTTTGATATTCGAGGAACGCCTGTTCCTTGGTCAGCTTCGCCACGCGCAATGCAGAGCGAAGGCGCCCACCTTCATAGATCGACTGCACGATGCGGATGTTGCCGCTCCACTGATCTTCTGGTTGCTTGATGCCACCGCCGCGAGGGTCACTCTCGACGGCTTCGTCATGCGTGAAGGAGGCGCCGCCACGGACCTTTGGCAGCACGATGGCCCGCGTTTGCACAGCGATGCCATGCGCGGCTTCGAGGTCGGCCGCAGACTTCAGAATTTCTCCGTTTTGTGAGACAGCGGTGCGGATGGCGTCGGCAAGCGAGAGGGGCTGCGTGAGCCAACCGGGAAGATCTGTAAAGTTCGTCGCTGCCGAAACGGTCGAGGCCAGCGCAATCGTCAGCACGACTGCGCCGCAACGCAGAAGCGCCGCAACGCCCTGTTCGCGATGCATCGTTCCTGCTTTGGATTTGTGATTCAACATAGTTGGGGGTTTGCCGGTTCGGTCAGTATTCAAACACGCGATAGAAACGTGTGCGTCCGGCAAGCGCTTCCTCAAATGTGGCCGCGATCGAGTCAGTGACGGGGACGCCGTTCACGAAGCGCCAGGTCACGAACACTTCACCGTCAATTTGCGTCCATTGCGGGTCGGACAGGCTGTCCTTATAGAACACCTTGTAAGTTTTGTCCGTGCGGCCCGTCCAGGTGAGGCGGGTCTTTGTCTCTGAGATCGATATGCCAGGCCGCATCGCGCCGACGGGAGGAGGAGTCACTTCAATGGCTCCGTCTTCGAGGAAGGTCAACTGATCGACCCAACCACGATCTGAACCGGAGCTGACGGAGCCGTTCTTGTCGTAAATCCAATCGAGGTATTGCGCTCCGCTGCCGACACGGATGAGGCGCTGGCGCCAATTCACCTCGCCAGAGATCGCGTCAGCCGGTGTGCCGTTGACGGAGAAGAATAGTGTGTCGGCATTGGTCTCCGATGAAACCTTCCACCAAAAACTCAGAAGGCCGGGGCCGATCAACGTTGTGTGCATCGCGCTGAACTGGCCATCACCCACGGTGCCGCTGCGAGCTGCGTCGACACCATCGTGCGTCACGACGCCATGGCCAGTCCACGGAACGTCGCCGTCAGTGGTGACGAACAATTCGAGCGTGTCGATCGCGTCGGCGAGATCGATCGCGGGGTTGATGGAGAGGCGGGCGCTCGCGCTCGGAATCCAGCCGCCAGCATTGCTGACGATCACGGAGTAATTGCCGGCCTGTGCCGGACCCGCGTCGAGGATTGTGAGTTGTGCCGTGGCCGCGCCGGAGAACTTGACGCCATCCACCAGCAAGTTCGTGCCGTTGAAGTACCAGTGGTATGTGAGCGGGTGCGAGCTCGCAGCCGCAACGCTCAAGGCGACCGTATCACCATCTTCAGCCGTCTTGCCCGCAGGCTGAATGAGTATGACAGGCGGATCGACGACTCCGGGATCGTTCGTCGGCTGGCTTGTGCCGAAATAGATCTGATCAACCCAGGCACGGTCCTGACCGTCGGCGAGACTGGCGTTTTTGGAATAGCGCCACTGCAACTCATGGCTGCCGGAAGGGACACTGAAAGTGATTTGTTGCCAGCCCACTTCACCGGAGATCTTCGTTTGATCCACGGCATCGAGCATGAAGCGCAGGTAATCGTGATCTAATTCCGATGAGATCTTCCACCAGAACGTGAGAGGACCAGGGCCCGTGACGGTCGTCTTGATCCAGGCATAGGTGCTGTCACCGACAGTGCCCGACTGGCCTGCGTCCACATTGTCATGCGTGACGGTGCGCTGGCCGGTCCAAGGCTGGGCGGTGCCACCCGTGGTGAAGCTCAAACCGCCATCAAGGGATTCGTTCAGCGTCACAGGCCCGGTGTTTGTGTTCACGACGCCGAGCACGAGCGAGGCGTTGGAACTTGTGGCAAAGCCGGCGCTGTTGCTGACCTCTACGGAATAAGTGCCCACTCTTCCGGATTGCGCATTGGAGACGATCAGTGTCGCCGAAGTGGCGCCGCCAATTCCGTTGCCGTCGATGAGCGGAGCGCCATTGAACAGCCAATTGTAAAAGAGCGGCGGCGTCGCCGCGGCACCGACGCTGAAGCTGGCGCCGCTGCCGGCCGGAACCGTCACACTCGATGGCTGCGCGGTGATCGTGGGCGCAACGACGCCGAAGGATACTTGATCCACCC
>JBBRBM010000019.1:0-49375 GCA_038205745.1 Verrucomicrobiota bacterium
AGGTCACCGGCAAGAAGGAAACCGACAAATTCTTCATGTCCTACTCGGGCTGGAAAGGTGGCGAGAAGTTCAAGTCCGTCGCCGACGTGCGTGCGCGTCAACCTGAGGAACTGATTCATCATGCCGTCAAGGGAATGATTCCGAAGAATCGCCTTGGCCGCCAGCTCCTCACCAAGCTGAAAGTTTACAAAGGCAGTGCGCATCCGCATGAAGCGCAGATGCCCAAAGCGGTGAAGATCAAAGCTTAATTTCTATGGCAACGCAGACTCAGGAATTTCTCGGCACTGGCCGTCGCAAAACATCGGTGGCCCGTGTGCGCCTCGCGCCCGGCTCCGGCAAGGTCACGGTCAATGGCCGTAATCTCGAAAATTATTTCACGGTCGAAACTCAGCGTGAGACGGCGATCTCGCCGCTTCATAAAACTGAGATGCTGACCAAGTACGACGCCCGCGTAAACGTGAACGGCGGCGGATTGAACGGCCAGGCTGGCGCGGTGCGTCATGGCATCGCCCGCGCGCTGCTCGAAGTGGATGCGAACCTCCGTGCAGTGCTGAAGGCGGAAGGTTACCTCACGCGCGATTCGCGCATGAAGGAGCGCAAGAAATACGGCCAGCCCGGCGCACGCAAGCGCTTCCAGTTCAGCAAGCGTTAATTCTGGAACGATCGTTTTCGAAGCCCCGCTGGCGAATGTCAGCGGGGTTTTTGTTTTCATGATCTCCAGCGAGTTGATCGTTGTCAGTGCTTGGCAACTGCTGTTACTCACAATAAGCAACGAATCATTTTGAAATGGCTACTTCAGTGAAGATTGGAATCGTCGGCGCGTCCGGTTATTCGGGCGAGGAACTCGTGCGCCTGATGATGGTGCATCCCCACGCGCAACTCAGCGCTGTGACCTCGCGACAATACGCCGGCCAGACCGTGGCCCAGGTGTTTCCAAAATTTTCCCAATACCCGCTCGCCAAGACGCTGCGTTTCAGCGATCCGAACGCCGACCTGCTGGCCAGGGCCTGCGACGTGGTGTTCCTCGCGCTGCCGCATGGCGTCGCCGCGGAGTTCGCCGCGCCCCTGTTCAACGCCGGTGTGCGCGTGATCGATTTGAGCGCCGACTTCCGGCTGCGCAGCGCGGAAACTTACAAGGAGTTTTACGCGCACGATCATCCCGCGCCCGAGTTGCTTGAAAAGGCGATCTACGGCGCGCCGGAAATTTATCGAAGCAAGATTAAGGAAGCGTTGCTCATCGCGTCACCGGGCTGTTATCCGACCAGCATCCTGCTTCCGCTCGTGCCGCTCGTGCGCGCGAAGCTGATCAAGCCGGACAGCATCATCGCGAACTCGCTCAGCGGTGTAAGCGGCGCGGGCCGCAAGCCTGAACTCGATTACCTTTTCGTGGAGTGCAACGAGAGCGTCCGGCCGTATGGCGTGCCGAAGCATCGGCATCTTTCGGAGATCGAGCAGGAACTCTCGCTTGCGGCTGGCGAAGCGATACGAATTCAGTTCACGCCGCATTTGATCCCGGTGAATCGCGGCATTCTCACCACGATCTACGCCGCTCCTTCGAAGCATTTCGGAAACGCCGCCGAGATGAGCGCGCTCGCCGCGCAAATCGAAGATTGCTATCGCGCCGCTTATGCGTGCGAGCCTTTCGTCCGACTACTCGAAGGGAAGGCGCTTCCTGACACCAAGAACGTTGTGGGCACCAACATGATCGAAATCGCCTGGCGGATCGATCCGCGCACCGGGCGCCTCATCGTGATGAGCGCGGAAGACAACATCGTCAAAGGCGCGAGCGGACAGGCCGTTCAAAGTATGAATATCATGTGTGGCTTTCCCGAAACGGCGGGGTTGCTGTGATTACGCTCAAACGGCTTTGCGTTTTCTGTGGCTCGAGCAAAGGCAGAAACCCTGAATACGCACGCACTGCGGAGCAGGTGGGACGCGAGATCGCACGCCTTGGCATTGGGCTCGTTTACGGCGGTGGCAACATCGGCCTGATGGGGGTTCTCGCTGACGCCGCGCTTGCTGCGGGCGGCGAAGTGATCGGTGTCATTCCAGATTCCCTCATGGCGCGCGAAATTGGGCACCGCAGCTTGCGCGACCTTCGCATCGTCAAAACAATGCACGAACGCAAAGCACTCATGGCAGAACTCAGCGATGGATTCGTCGCGCTGCCGGGCGGCTTCGGAACGTTCGAGGAATTCTTTGAAATCCTCACGTGGTCGCAACTCGGTCTTCATCCAAAACCCTGCGGCGTCTTGAACGTTGCCGGCTTCTTTGATCCGTTGCTTCAACTCATCGATCACGCTGTGGCCGAACATTTTGTCCGTGCCGCGCATCGCGAACTCGTGCTTGTCGAGACCTCCTTCGAACGGCTGCTGCGGCGGATGGACGGCTTTCAACCGCCGACAATTGAAAAGTGGATTGATCGTGACGCCGTGTGATTGCGTCTGGGTAAACATGAAGTTGTTCACTGCCGCTGTTTTCGCGTTCGCAACCCTGTTCGCCTCTGCCGCCACAAACCTGATCGAGTTTGCACCGCGCGGCGGTGTGCCGAACTTCTTCGCGAAAATCCAGAACACGGGTGAGATTCGCGTGGCGTATTTCGGAGGAAGTATCACCGCCGCAGACGGGTGGCGGCCGAAGACGTTGAAGTGGTTTCAGCAGGAGTTTCCTCGCGCCAGATTTTCTGAAATCAACGCCGCAATCGGCGGCACGGGATCGGACCTCGGAGTGTTTCGGCTGCAACACGACGTGCTGGATTTCCAGCCCGATCTCGTGTTCGTGGAGTTCGCCGTTAACGATGGTGGTGCGGCACGCGAACAAATTCATCGTGCCATGGAAGGCATCGTGCGGCAGACATGGCGCACGTTTCCTGAGTGCGACATCTGCTTCGTTTACACCATCGCCGGCAACATGTTGGAGACGCAGCAGGCCGGCAAACTGCCGCGTTCGATCGAAGCCATGGAGGAACTCGCCACCCATTACAACATCCCGTCGATCAATTTCGGCCTCGAAGTCGCGCGCCTGGAGAAAGAGGGCAAGCTCGTCTTCAAAGCGCCGAAACCGACGAACGACGTGCAGCGCGCCGCGCTCGCGGACAAAATGATTTTCTCATCCGATGCAGTGCATCCGCACGCAGACACCGGCCATGAGCTTTACCGGCAGGCAGTCGCGGGCGCGTTCGAGCAGATGCGTTCGATGCCCGCTAAATCTGTGAAGCGCGTTCTCGGCGCACCGGTGCGCACGGATAATTTCGAGAACGCCAAAATGTTTCCGCTTCGCCGCGAGTTTCTGCAAGGCAACTGGCAGCAGATGGACGCCGCGACCAACAATCTCGCCAAATCGTTCAGCAAGCGTATGCCCGGCGTTTGGCGCGCGGGCGAAGCTGGCGATTCCCTGGAGTTCAAATTCCGAGGCACTGCCGTTTCGATTTACGATTTGCTGGGTCCGGACTGCGGCCAGCTTCGTGTCGTGCTCGACGGCAAAGACTTGGGACTGAAGCCACGCTTCGATCAATACTGCACGTATCATCGGCTCGGCTCTTTGTGGGTTGGCGCCAACCTGACGAACTCGGTGCATGTCGTGAAAATTTCTGTGGACACAACGCCGCTCGACAAGGCGGCCATTCTCGCGCGCGGCAACGAAAAGATCACGCGACCGGAAAAGTTCGTCGGTCACAATTGGTATGCTGGCGCTCTGCTCATCGACGGCGACCTCGTGCCTTAGCAAGAAGTTGCGTTGCGAGGCGCGCCTCTACACACTTCGCGCCCCATGAAATTCAAGTTCACGGAAATTTCCGGTGGCGTGCTGGCGCCGCGCGGATTTGTCGGCGGAGCGGTGTTCTGCGACATCAAGCGGATCGGCACAGGCAAGGGCTCAAACAAAGGTCCGAAGCGCGATCTCGCCATCATTCTCTCCGAAGTTCCCGCGACGACGGCGGGCATGTTCACGACGAATCAAGTCTGCGCCGCGCCGGTGAAGGTTTCGATGAAGCACGTGAAGCGCGGGACCGCTCGCGCGATCGTCGTGAACTCCGGCAATGCCAATGCCTGCACCGGCGATGAAGGCTGGCTCGACGCCGAAGCGATGACGGTGCTCACGGCGAATCAATTCGGTCTTTGGCCCGAAGATGTCCTTGTCGCTTCCACCGGACGCATCGGCGTGTTGATGCCGATGGAAAATGTTCAGCGCGGGATTCGCGCCGCTTCGCAAGTGGTCAGCGCGAGCAAAACCAGTGCAGACGCAGTCGCAGAAGCGATCATGACCAGCGATACGCGTTCGAAACAGGTCGCCATCGAGTTCACGCTCGGCGGCAGACCGGTGCGCGTTGCGGGTGTCTGCAAAGGCGCAGGCATGATTCAGCCCGGCATGAGTTCCGACGGCAAACGCCCCGCTGCGATGCCGCTTCACGCCACGATGCTTTGCTTTATCACGACGGATGCAGACATCGAGGCAAAGGCGCTGCAGGCGTGCCTCGAACAAGCCGTGGCGCAGAGCTTCAATCGCATCACCATTGATGGCGACATGAGCACGAACGATACGGTGGTGGTGCTGGCGAACGGCCTCGCCGAGAACGATCCCATCAAGACGCGCTCCAGCGACCTTCCGGTGTTTCAGGCTGCGCTGGACCACGTCTGCCTCGAACTGGCGAAGAAGATCGTGCGCGACGGCGAAGGCGTGACGCGCTTCGTGACGGTGCGCGTGAACGGCGCGAAGAGTTTTACAGATGCCGATGCCGCCGCACGCGCCGTGGCAAACAGCGCGCTCGTGAAGACGAGTTGGTTCGGTGGAGATCCGAACTGGGGCCGTATCATTGATGCGCTTGGCTACTCACCCGCGACGATCGTGGAAGAGAAAGTGGACATTGGATACAGCGCACCGGGATCGACGAAGATTCTCTGGAGCCTCAAAGCCGGGCAGCCGACCAAGGTCACGTTCAAGGAACTCTGCCGAGCCGTGGCGGCGAAGGAATTCGACCTGCACGTCAATCTGAACCTCGGCAAGGCGAGTGCCTTGATGTATGCTGCGGATCTCACTGAGGAATACGTCGAGTTCAACAAGGGCGACGTGAGCGATCCGACGACGCTGGGAGGATGAGGAGGAGGCGGCTGGTAGCTGAACTTGCCCGTCTTAGCTGCGCCCCCGAAATTGGACGCCTTCATAAATCGCCGGCAGGGCCACGGTGAAATCAATTGAAGCCAGCAGGAGCGATTGCGTTGCGTCCTTCAGAGCTTCCGGCTGCCACCGATTGGCCCGGCGAAACAGTGTGACCTCCATCTTGTCCTGCGCCACAAGGACGTATTCTTCAAGTGTCTCAATCTGCGTGTAGCTGAGAAACTTCTCCCGCCGATCGATCCGTTCAGTTGATTCCGAGAGAACCTCAACCAGCACGCGCGGGTAGCGTTTGAAAAACCGATCCGTGTCACGGGGGTCACACGCCACCATCAGGTCGGGATAATAAAAAATGTCTTCCGCCTCTGCTTGCAAGCGGACCTTGGAATCCACCATGAACACGCGGCAGGGCTTGCCGCGCAGATGGGCCAGAAGGGCGCTGGCCAGGTTAAGACTGATAGCGTTGTGCTCATCGCTCGCCCCCGCCATCGCGTACACCAAACCGCCGATGTATTCGTGGCGAACCTCGCTCAGCTTTTCGCCTTCGAGATATTCCTCGACGGTGAGCAGCGGCGGCTTTTCGACTGCGGTCATGCCAGGATTGTCGCAGCAGGCACAGAATTTGACAAGATGGCCTTCGATGCACTGAAGGAATGGGTTGCGTCCGCCGGTCTCGCCCGTTTTCATCCCGG
Organism: Verrucomicrobiota bacterium; assembly: GCA_038205745.1. GTDB lineage: Bacteria > Verrucomicrobiota > Verrucomicrobiia > Limisphaerales > SIBH01 > JANNGC01. The sequence continues at coordinate 5,802 of JBBRBM010000019.1, forward strand.
TCGTGAACGTGCGCGGGCTCTTGTGTAAGTTTATGGTCGCTATCAACTTGCTGATGTTCTTAGTTTTTCTTTCCCAAGTTTTTGCCGGTCCCATCCGCTACGACTTTTTGCCGGAGGGCCATCGCACTTTTCCTGTGTCTCTGGTTTTTGAAGGCGAACTACTTCAGCCACCGAGGGTGATTGAGCGAGCGTCGTCAGCCAGAGTTGACCACTCTACGCCAGAAGCTGTGGTGGCCAGCATGATCAAGGCCGGTTACGATGGGGACACCAACGCTTACAACTCCCTCTACGTCGCCGGGGAACAATCCAGTTTTCTGGCCGACGGATCCAAAGGGGAATCAGTCAAAGTGGCAGCGACAGCAAAACTTTCATTTGGAGGACTCGTAATTTTGCTCTGCGAAGTGAAAAGCTCAGGCGGTGCTGCTCAACAACCAATGGCCTTTCGACAAGTGGGAGGGAAGTTTTTCCTGACGGATGCATTGTTGAATACAAATGCAGCCTACCAACTCTTCGCAGGTTCTTTCTTGTTCGGGCAAAAACCGATCCTCGTTCCGAACAAACCATCCGTCTCATCCAACCTGATGGAAGAGGTGGTTTTTGCTCCGAGCGGACCCCAGTTGCCGCCGCCAGTTACCGTTCAGTTCGAGGGCAAGGTTTTCAATCCCTCCCTGCGTTTCACCAATACGGTGACTAAAGGGAATCAAAATCTTGCAACCCCGGAAGCGGCCCTGGCCGCCGTTTATTCTGCAGCTAAAACAGCAGACTTTGATTGGTATTTATCTTTGGTGACCCCGGAGGAGCGTGAATCAGTCAGCGATTTCGGTGTGCCGCTTCGGAAGAAGTTGAAGGATGAACTGCCGAAACTCTCCGCCAAGCTCGCGCTCCAGCCCGTGTCAAGTTTGATCAAGGTGGTGCGCTACGGGGACTACGCCATTTTGCTGCTTCGCGCGGCCGACCCACTTTCGCAAAAGACAGACTGGCTGGTGCTGAAAAAGAGCGGCGCAAATTGGCTGCTGTCGGACAAGCTGCGAAGCGGCGACGCCGTGCTCGGTTATTTTTTGGGCAAGACGGGGATGTTTAGCTATGCCTATCAAAAGATTTTGCCTGCACCTTCATCCTGAATTACATATAGACCTCATCGCCAAAGCTACAACTTTGCTCGAAACGTTGCCCTACATTCAGCGCTTCAGCGGCGAGACTTTCATCATCACGCACGGCGGCTCGTTCATGGATTCGCCCGAATTAGGGCGCCAAAGAAACAGTCCGGCCTTCACGGATCGACTGCTGCGCCGCTTCCAGCACGCGCACGGAATGATAGCCGGCCCAGCCGTCTGCCAGCGCGGGCGCCCTGGTCACGATGGATTCCACGAACGCCTGCAACTCCGCCAACAACGGCTCGACTGGTGGGCACTCCACCTGATGCATGACGCCCTCCTCGGCCTTGACGTCACTGCCGCCAGCCATGACGTGCTTGTTGGCGAACGTGCGAATCTTGTACTGCGATACGTTGAAGTCGCAGAGCGCGCTCATCTCACTGCCGGTGACCGCCAACTCGCGGTATTTCCCTGGCAGAAAATAATTCGTCTCGATGATTCCCCACGCGATGCCTTGCGGCGTCTCGTATTCCAGCGAAAGAAGTGATGCATCTTCCATTCCGCGTCCCATGAAATCCTGCACGTGCGCCGTGACGCGGCGCGGCGTGGTGCCGAGGAAGTAGTTGTAGAGATCAACGAAATGGATGCCGTCGGCAAACATGATGCCGGAATCGTTGCGCGGACGTTTGAAGCCGCTGAAGTTGCTGCGCAGAATCTGGATGCGGCCGAACTTCCCGGCGTTGATCGCTTCATGAAGCCAAGTCGATGCCGTGTCGAAGCGGAAAATGTGGCCGACTTGCAGGATTCGTTTCCTCTGCGCCGCCAGTTCGGCGAGTTCCTTCGCTTCCGCAGATACCAGCGTGATCGGCTTCTCGACGAAGACGTCTTTGCCCGCCTTAAGGAATTCCTGACAGAGCGAAAAGTGCGACTGCGCGGGCGTCACCACCACGACACCGTCGACGCGGTCCGCGAAGTCCCTGTAGTTCGTCGAAAAATGGTCTTCGGCCACGCCGTTCTTTTTCGCGACCTCGTAGCTCTTCGGGTTGATGTCACTCACGAAGAGCTCGACGGGGAGAGACTTGAGGACACGGGCGTGGTTGGCGCCCCAGCGACCGAGGCCCATCAACAGAATTTTTGTCATACGTTCAGAACGCAGGCGCGGCCCGCGAATTGGGCGGCGATTGTGGTGGATGAGGACGGAGCAGCAAGAGGAAAACGTGCCCCCGGCATCTTGCCGGGCTGCAGCGTTTGCCAATATGGCATTGCTCGATTCGCCGTGGGTTTCACCCGGCGAGACGCCTTGGGCACTTTGGGGGGCACGCTGTATTCTTATTCGTATTCTTGATTCTTCCCCGTTAAACAATCCGTCCATGAACACATCGCGCCGCCTGTTCTTAAAAGCCTCGGCTGCCACTGCGCTGGCCGCTTCGCTGCCGTCAGCCATTTCACACGCCGCTTCCGCCAGCATCACAAAGCCCAAAGTGAAACTCGCTGTCGCCAGCTATTCCTACTGGCACTTCAAGACCGCAAAGGTGCCGATCGAAACCGTGATTGATCACGCGGGCGAACTCGGCCTGCACGGCGTGGACATCCTTCACCGGCAAATGGAGTTGCCGGAGAAGGAGCCGCTCACAGCGGAACATCGCGCCTACTTGCGCCGGCTGAAACGACACGCATTGCATCGCGGCGTCGGGCTGGTCGGGCTTTCCATTCACCAGAACTTTGTGAGCCCGGATCGCGCTTATCTCGATCAACAAATCGCTCACACCGAGAAGTGCATCGAGATCGCCTACGAACTCGGCGTGCCATGCATTCGCCTGAACTCGGGCCGATGGAACACGATCAAGGATTTCGACGAGTTGATGAAAGCGCGCGGCATCGAACCCGTGTTGCCGGGCCGCACCGAGGACGAAGGTTTTCAGTGGTGCATCGACTGCATTCAGAAGTGTCTGCCGAAGGCGGAACAGTGCGGCGTCACTCTCGCGCTGGAAAATCATTGGGGCCTGAGCCGCACGCCGGAAGGTTTGTTGCGCATCGTCAACGCCGTGAACTCGCCGTGGCTTGGTGCTTTGATGGATACCGGCAACTTCCTCGAAGATCCCTACGACAAGTTGAAGCAAATCGCGCCGAAGGTCGTGTACGTGCAGGCCAAGACCTACAACGGTGGCGGTGAATGGTACACGCTCGACCTCGACTACAAACGCATCGCCCGCATCCTCGCCGACGTGAATTACACCGGATACGTCGCGCTGGAATTCGAAGGCAAAGAAGCTCCCCTCACGGCGGTGCCCAAAAGCATCGCGATGTTGAGGAAGTCGTTCGATGTCGCTTAGCCCGCGTGGTGGACGAGTTCATCAAGCGGGTTGAGCAGGCAATCGTCAGTAAGCGATTGCTCCCGGACGGCGCCTCCGTGCTCGTCGCTGTGTCAGGTGGACTGGATTCCATGGTGTTGCTCCACGTCATGCACGCTCTGGCGCCAAAGCATGGATGGACGCTCACGGCGGCGCACTTCAATCATCTCATTCGCGGTCGCACAGCAGTTGCGGATCAACGCTTCGTCGCGCGCGCAGCGGAAGAACTTGGCGTACGATTCGAGTCGGCGAGTGCGGACGTGCAGGCGTTCGCCAAGGCGCAAAAGCTTTCGATCGAGATGGCGGCTCGCACGTTGCGCCATCAATTCTTCGCGCGCACCGCGCGTGGACTTGGCGTCGGCAAAGTAGCACTGGCACATCATGCGGATGATCAAGTCGAGTTGTTCCTCTTGCGGCTCTTGCGAGGAGCGAGCGGTGTCGGGCTTGCCGGAATGCATTGGAGCACGCCTTCGCCAGCAGATGCGCGCGTCACGCTGGTGCGCCCGTTGCTAAATCTCCGCAAGCGCGAACTCAAGGTCTGGGCAGATGATCAGAAAATCAGCTTTCGCGAGGACGCGACGAACGCGAGCGCGGACATTCTGCGCAATCGCATCCGGCATAAATTGCTTCCATTGCTCCGGCGGGAGTATCAGCCGGGGATCGACAACGTCCTGTTGCGGGAAAGCGATTTGTTGCGGGATGAGACGGATTACATCGCGGCAGAAGCCACCCAAGCGATTCGATCGCGGAAAAAATTCGACGCCATGCCGGTGGCACTGCAACGGCGGGTACTGCACGCCGAACTCGTGCGCGCCGGGATCACGCCTGATTTCAAGTTGATCGAGCAACTGCGAATCAGCGTGGGCTTGTGGGCCTCCGTCGATGCCAATTTGTTTTGCCGGCGTGACGAAAGGGGAGGCATCGAGACCAAAACCGGGGCCGCAGCGGATTTCAACCCGGGCGGGTTAAGAGTGAACATTACTGGCACACATTCAGTGCGGTTCCAAGGCATGACGTTGACTTGGGCAAAGCGCACTGGCGCATTGGTTCCAAAGACAAAAACCGGTCGCGAATTCTTCGATGCGGCGGAGATCGGCAAGACTGTGATTCTCCGTCACTGGCGGCCCGGAGATCGCTTCCAACCCATTGGCACGAAGTGTCCCGTGAAGCTGCAAGACATCTTCACGAATCAGAAGATTCCGCGAGAACGCCGACATACACTGGTGGTGGCCACAACTTCGAGCGGCGAAGTCTTCTGGGTGGAACGCCTGCGCATTGGCGAACGGTTCAAAGTGAAGCCGGCAACGAAGCAACGGTTGGAGTGGAAATGGCGACGAGGTTAATCGCGGTTGCAGCGCCCGTGGGTGGGTGTTAGTTTCCGATACTTTTTCATGTCTGAAGAAAACAAAAAAGACCCAAAGAAGGGCGGAGAATTTCGAGTCCCGCCCCGCACGTGGATTCTGTGGATCGTGATCCTCGGAGCCATTCCGTTGCTGCTGCTGTTCAAGGAGCGCCCGGAGACCGGCAAAGATGTGCTGCTGAGCGAAGCCAAGTTCATGGAACTGCTCCGCGCCGACGCCATCGAGAAGGGCACCATCTGGATCGACCCGCAATGGCCGACGTCCCGCGAGATCACCGGCACGTACCTGGCCAAGACCGACAGCGGCGCGCAGGCCTCGAAGAAATTCAGCGTGCTCGTCGATCTCGATGACTCGCTGAACAAGGAATTGCGCGACTCGAACAAGTTTGACCGCAAGAAGCCGAACACCCTGTGGCAGGGAATGCTTTTCAGCGTGCTGCCGATCCTCTTGGTGGCGTTGCTGATCTGGTTCGTGTTCATCCGCCAGATCAAGATGGCCGGCAAAGGCGCGCTCAGCTTCGGTAAGAGCAAGGCGCGATTGCTCGCCAAGGAGAAGAACAAGACGACATTCAAGGATGTCGCCGGCGTCGAAGAAGCGAAGGAGGAAGTTTCCGAACTCGTCGAGTTCCTCAAGGATCCGAAGAAGTTTCAAAAGCTCGGCGGCCGCATTCCGAAGGGCATCCTCATGGTTGGCCCGCCGGGAACGGGCAAAACATTGCTCGCCAAGGCGATTGCCGGCGAAGCCGATGCCTCGTTCTTCAGCATCAGCGGTTCGGACTTTGTGGAAATGTTCGTTGGCGTGGGCGCGAGCCGCGTGCGCGACATGTTCGAGCAGGCGCGCAAGCACACGCCGTGTTTGATCTTCATCGACGAAATTGACGCCGTCGGTCGCAGTCGTGGCGTGGGCCTCGGCGGTGGTAATGACGAGCGCGAACAGACGCTCAACGCGTTGCTCGTCGAGATGGACGGTTTCGACACGCAGGAAGGCATCATCATCATCGCGGCGACGAACCGTGCGGATGTACTCGACCCCGCCCTGCTCCGCCCGGGCCGTTTCGATCGACGCATCACGGTGAACCTGCCGGACGTGCGCGGTCGCGAAGCCATCCTCAAAGTCCACGCGCGCAACGTGAAGCTCGACCCGACGGTTGATCTCTCAGTCGTCGCTCGCGGCACGCCTGGGTATTCCGGCGCTGAACTCGCGAACTTGTTGAACGAAGCTGCACTCCTCGCCGCTCGCACGGGCAAGAAAGCCGTCTGCCAGGCTGAACTCGAAGAAGCGCGCGACAAGGTGCGTTGGGGACGTGAGCGCCGCAGCCTCGCCATGACCAGCGAGCAAAAGAAACTCACGGCATGGCACGAAGCCGGCCACGCGCTGGTGAACGTGATGCTGAAGCACACGCATCCGCTGCACAAGGTCACGATCATTCCGCGCGGCCCGTCGCTCGGCTCGACCATGTCGCTGCCGAAAGAGGACATTCTGAATTACCAGAAGAAGGAACTCGAAGACATGATCGCCATGACGATGGCCGGCCGTATCGCCGAGCAGATTGTCTCAGGCGACGTTTCCACCGGAGCCGGTGGCGACATTCAGCAAGCCACGAACATGGCGCGCGCGATGGTTTGCCAGTACGGCATGAGCGACAAGCTCGGCATGGTTCAATACGCCGAGGACGAAGAATTTTTCCTCGGTCGCGACATGATGCGCCGCAAGTCTTACAGCGAAGCAACTGCGGAAGAGATCGATGGCGAAGTGCGCGCCTTCATCAACCAGCAGTACAATCGCGCCAAGGACATCATCGAGACCAACCGCGACAAGCTCGAGATGATCGCCACCATGCTGCTCGAATACGAGACGCTCGACGGCGCGCAGGTGGAAGAAATCATCCGCACGGGGAAGTTCACGCCGCCGCCACCTCCGCCCCCCAGCGCCGAAGCGCCCATGGGCGCACAGGCCGCAACACCGCTTCCAGAAGTGATGAAGCCTTCCCCGCCGAAGCTGCCGGGCCTCGGGGATGCGGCGCCGGCGCCGGCGTAATTCGCAGGCACTTTCGAACCGGCGTCCGCCGCACGCGGTCGCCGGTTTCTGCTGTACGCCACGATTGCTTTGACGCGCAGTGACCGCGTTCGTACTTTTGTCCCGCAATGATTATCGCGCCCTCGCTGCTCGCTTCCAACTTCGGCCGGTTCGCTTCCGAAGCGCAGCGCGTTGAGCGTGCCAAGGCGGACTGGCTCCATCTCGACATCATGGACGGCCATTTCGTGCCGAACATTTCCTTCGGGCCGGAAGTGGTGCGAGCGGTTCGCCCTGCGGCACGGAAGCTGGAGTTCGACGTTCACCTGATGTGCAGCAAGCCGGAAATTCTGCTCGAACCTTTTGCGAAAGCCGGTGCCGATCGCATGACGATTCACGCTGAGCTTGGCGAAGGGACAGTGAATCCGCTGATCTGGAAGATCAAATCGCTCGGCAAAAAAGTCGGCATCGCCGTGAACCCGCCGACATCGGTGAGCCTTATCGAACCATTCCTCAAACAAGTCGATCTCGTGTTGATCATGACCGTAAATCCCGGCTTCGGCGGGCAGTCATTCATCTACGAGACGCTGCCAAAAATTCAGCAGGCGGCCGAATGGCGGCGGAAGATGAATCTTCGATACCGCATCGAAGTGGACGGCGGGATCAATTTCGAGACTGCCGTCGAATGTGCAAAGGCCGGCGCGGATACTTTCGTCAGCGGCACGGGCATTTTCGGCCAACGCGATCTCAAGAAAGCCGTCGCGAAGATGCGCCGCCTCGTGACGGCGGCTGCACCGAAAAGCCCGTTCAAGTTGGAAACGCCGGTCAACGTGCCCTTCGCTGCCGGTTAGTACGCACACGGAAGTTCCTTCCCGTTGGCACGGATGCTTTCGCTCGTGCATTCCCCTCCTTGCTCCAGAAATGCGTCCGCGCATATCGTCCGCGCGAACAAAGATTCACATGGCACAAATCAAATTCGGCACGGACGGCTGGCGTGCAATCATCGCGGAAGATTTCACCTTCACTAATTTGGAGCGCGTGGCGCAGGCCACGGCGGAATATTGGAAAGCCAATCAGCCTGCGAACACTGAGAAGCGCGTCGTCGTCGGCTATGATCGGCGTTTTCTCTCCGATCAATTCGGCAAGCGCACTGCGGAGATCATGCTTGGCAATGGCTTCGACGTGACGCTCACGTCGGTTCCCACACCGACGCCTGCGGTGTCGTTCGCTGTGAAAGCTCAACGTGGCGTTGGCGGCGTGATGATTACCGCGAGCCACAATCCGCCGGCATTCAACGGTTTCAAACTCAAGGCGCACTTTGGCGGCTCGGCGGAACCGGCGACGTGCCAGGCCATCGAAGCGTTGCTCGACAAGGCGCCGGTGAAGTCGCTGCCGCTGCACTATAAGAACGGACATTGCGCGAAGACGACGGACATTCGGGCGGCGCACTACAAGGCGATCAAAAAGCTCGTGGACTTTCCGTTGATCGCAAAGTCGAAACTGCGGTTCGCGCATGAACCGCTTTTCGGTGTGGGCGCAGGTTGCTTCGAGGATTTGCTGGCGGGCACGAGCTGTCGCGTGACGACGCTGAATGCCCAACACGATCCCTTGTTCGGCGGCATCAATCCCGAGCCCATCGAGAAAAATTACGGGCCGACGCAGAAGTATTTGAAAAAACATCCGCACGACATTTGCCTCGTCACCGACGGCGATGCGGATCGTGTCGGCGGCATGGACGGAAGAGGCAACGCGCTGAGCACGCACCAACTCATCTGCCTGCTCCTGCAGCACTACGTGAAGAATCGCGGCATGAAGGGCCGCATGATCAAGGCACTCACGACCACATCAATGGTGGACAAAATGTGCGCGGCGTATGGATTGGAACTCGTCGAAACCGGCGTGGGATTCAAATACATCGCGGCGGAAATGTTGAAGGGCAACTACGTGCTCGGCGCGGAAGAGAGCGGTGGCATTGGTTTCCCCGGCCACATTCCGGAGCGCGACGGCATTCTCGCGGGACTCATGCTGCTTGAATTGCTGGCGACCGAGAAGAAATCCGTCAACAAGCTCATCGAGAAATTGGAGAAGGATTTCGGTCCGCATCGTTACGCGCGCATCGACACTCATTTCCCGCTGGAGAAACGCGCGGCGCTGATGGAGTTCTGCAAAAATAATCCGCCGGCAAAACTCCTTAAGTCGCCCGTCGCCGAAGTGAAATCCTACGACGGCGTGAAGTTCATTTCGCAGGATGGCTCGTGGCTCATGCTCCGCGGCTCCGGCACGGAACCGATCCTGCGCATCTACGCGGAGACCAAAACCGAAGCCGGCGCGAAGCGCTTGCTCGAAGTCGGGGTGCGAATCACCAAACAAGTTTGAAACCGCAGCGTGGTGTGAGCCGTCATTGAGTTTGGTTCCGTGGAAACAAACTCAAAGACTCACATCATGAAACAATTCTCACTCATCGCGGGCGCGCTTCTCGTGTGCGGCTCGCTCATCGCGGCAGAGGCCGATGCAAAGGCCGACGTAAAAGCGGCGGCGAAGAAACTTGGCGCCAACTACAGTTGGACCAGCACGCCGAAAATGGACGGCGGTCCCGGCGGCGGCAATTTCCGTCCCGGCCCCACCGAAGGTCAGGTCGCCGATGGATTTGTTTATCTCAAATCAACTTTCGGCGATCGCACGATTCAATCCGTCATCAAGGGCGAAAAAGTGGCGACAGAGACGCAGGACGGCTGGCAAAACGTCGATGAACTGGAAGGTAATCGCGCAGGAATGGCGCGCCGCCTCAAGACTTACAAGGCACCCGCGCTCGAAGCGGCCGATCTCGCCGACAAAGCCAAATCGCTGAAGAAAGACGGCGACGCGATCATCGGTGATCTCACGGAAGACGCTGTGAAGGATCTTCTTTCATTCGGCGGTCGTCGTCCAAATGCGGACGCGGCGACTGCCCGGCCCGCACCGAAAGATGCGAAAGGCTCCGTAAAATTCTGGGTCAAGGACGGCTCGCTCTCGAAGTACGAATTCAACGTGCAGGGTAAAATCTTCGGACGCGACGATCAGGAGTTCAACATGAACCGCACGACGACGATTGAGATCAAAGACGTCGGCAAGACGAAACTCACTGCGCCAGAGGAAGGGAAGAAGAAGATTTCCTGAGTTGCCGCCACACGGACGCGCCAGGCGGCGCGCGTGAACAAGCGCACGCCGCCATTCGTCAGGCTTAGCATCACATGATGCCAAGCCTTTTTCGTTTCTTCGTCTTTGCCGCCCTCTTTGCCCTGCCATTGCGCGCCGCGAAGCCGATGCAGCAGTGGCTTTATCTCCAGAATAATTTGCTCGTGGACCAGAATGTCGATGAAATGGCGACGCTCTTCGCCCGTGCCGCGAAGGCGGGTTACACGCATGTGCTGCTCGCGGACTCGAAGTTCTCAAAGCTCGGCGACATGGACGCTCGTTACTTCAAGAACGTGGAGCGCGTGAAGAAGTTGGCGGCGGAGAACCACCTCGAAATCGTCCCCGCGCTCTTCTCGGTCGGCTACTCGAACGACCTGCTGTGGCATGACCCGAATCTCATCGAAGGGCTTCCGGTGCGCGATGCGTTGTTCATGGTGCAAAATGGTGAGGCTCGATTGCAGCCGGAGAATCCGGTGCTGAAGGGTGGCGACTTTTCAGATCTGAAAAAGTGGGATTGGTTCGACAAGACCGTACGCACGGACAACGGGGCGGCGTTGATAAAAGATCCTGCCGGTGAGAACGCGCGCATCTCACAGAAGCTGAAGCTCACCCCGTTTCGCCAATATCACATCAGCGTGCGCGTGAAGACGGCGGACTTTCGCGGCACGCCCGAGGTGAAGTTGCTCGCCGGCAAGCTTTCGCTGAATCACCGCGATCTCGGCGTGAAGCCGACGCAGGATTGGAAGACGCATCATGTGGTTTTCAATTCGCTCTCGAACTCGACCGCGCAACTTTACCTCGGTGCTTGGGGCGCGAAGAGCGGTTCACTTTGGTTTGATGATCTCACGATCGAAGAAATGGGATTCGTGAACCTGATCCGCCGTCCGGGCGCGCCGCTGGTCGTGAAGACGGAGGAAGGCAAGGCGCTCAACGAGGGCACGGATTTTCAACGCATCGTTGATCCGCTCATGGGCTCCAAGCCGTGGAACGGTGAATACGACGTCTATCACGCGCCGCCGGTGCTGAAGACATCGCTCGCGGACGGAACAAAACTGCGCGCCTCTTACTTCCACGTCGCCACAGTTCACGACGGGCAGGCGATGATTTGTCCGAGCGAGCCGAGGACGATCGAGTTACTGCGCGACCAGGCGCAGCGGATGCACAAGGCGTGGGGCGCGAAAGGCTACATGATGTCGCACGACGAGATTCGCGTGTTGAACTGGTGCGACGCCTGCCAGAAACGAAACCTCAATGCGGGCGCGATCCTTGCCGACAACGTCCGCACCTGCACAAAAATCCTGCGCGATGTGAATCCCGGTGGACGCATCTATGTGTGGAGTGACATGTTCGATCCGCATCACAACGCGCACAAAGATTACTACCTCGTGCGCGGTGATCTGGCAGGTTCTTGGGAGGGACTCGATAAGGATGTCATCATCATCCCGTGGTATTTCGAGAAGCGCGCCGAGAGCCTGAAATTTTTCGCCGACCGCAGCCATCGCCAGGTGATTGCAGGCTATTACGATCACAAGCCCGAGCAGATTCGCGATTGGCTCGACGCCGCCAAACCTTATCCCGGCGTCGAGGGCGTGATGTACACGACGTGGGTGCGAAACTTCAAAGACATGGAAGCCTTCGCCGCAGCGGTGGCGAAATGACAGAATTCTAAAATGGATTTTGTGAATTCTGTCGAACGCTGCGCAGAAATGAATTGCCTTTCCGCACGGCTCGTCTTGGATTGCCGCACGCCATGAAAAGAACACTCATTGCACTCGTATTGTTTTCCGCCGCGGCCATTTGTTCCGCTCACGAAGCCGCCGTGGAAATGTCCAAGGCCGCCAATGAGTTGTTGAACTCGCTCTCGACGGAGTTAAAGGAGAAAGCCACGTTCAAGTTGAACGGCGAGGAGCGGAAGGATTGGTATTTCATTCCCAAAGTGCGCAAGGGACTCACGCTCAAGGAAATGTCACCCCAGCAAAGGAATCTCGCGATGGCGCTGCTGCACTCGGGCTTGAGCGACATGGGCTACGGCAAGGCCACGAACATCATGAGCCTCGATTTGATCCTGCGCGAAGTGGAGCAAGGCAAGGGACCGACGCGCGATCCAGAGTTGTACTACGTCTCGATCTTCGGCACACCCGAGCCGCGCGGCACATGGGGCTGGCGCGTGGAGGGGCATCATCTGTCGGCGAATTTCACCATCGTGAACGGCGAGATGTTCTCGGGCACACCGTCGTTCTATGGCAGCAATCCGGCGGACGTGAAGACGGGACCGCGCAAAGGCTTCCGCGTGCTGGGTGAGGAAGAAGACCTCGGGCGTTCGCTGCTGAAATCGTTGAGCGAAGAGCAGCAGAAAACCGCGATCTACGAATCCACGGCGCCAAAGGATGTGCTCACCACGAACAAACAGAAAGTCACGCCCCTCGATAAAGCGGGCATCATGGCCGGCGCGCTGAACCCGGAGCAAAAGGCGGCGTTGCAGAAGTTGGTGCAGGTTTACGTGCAGCGTTTGCGCGGCGATCTGGCGAAGTTGGATTGGGCGAAGATTGAAAAGGCGGGCTGGGAAAAAGTGCAGTTCGCGTGGGCAGGCAGCGCGGAAAAATATCAGCCGCATTACTATCGCGTGCAGGGTCCGACGTTCCTGCTCGAATACGACAACACGCAGAACGACGCGAATCACATCCACGCAGTGTGGCGCGATTTCGACAACGACTTCGGCGAAGATTTGCTGCGGCAGCATCTGCGCGACGTGAAGCACTGAGACAGGAACGGATTACGATTACGATCAGGAGTTACGATTACGAAGTCACTCCTTCTCGTAATCTCAATCGTAACTCGTAATCTCAATCGTAACTCGTAATCGTAATCCTCAGAGACTCGTCAGTTGAAAGACAAGTCCTCTGGCTGGTCCGAGATCAGCTTGTACTGCCAGCCCTTTTCCTTCAGGATCATGGGCCAGAGTTCGTCCGCCTTTGGATGAAACACGAGTTCGAGCGAGGCCGGGTGCGTGAGCCATGTGTTGCGCTTCATCTCGTCGTCGAGCTGGCCGGGACTCCAACCTGAGTAACCCGCGAAGACCTTCACCTGCTGCGCGGCGGAGAACGATTCGCCGAGTTCGATCAAGTCATCCAGCGAATGGGACAAGCCGAGATTTGGAATGATGTTGGCGTCTGGGACGAACGCATCCGAGTGCAGGTAGCTCAACGCCTGCGGTTGAACGGGACCGCCGAGAAATAGTTCCTGCGACTTGATCGTCTCGGAGAGCTTCGCCGTGATTCCGTCGCCAACTTTGTTTCCCATGGCGCGATTGAGAACCAGACCGAAGGCACCGTCTGCGTCATGCTGGCAGATGAGCAAAACCGTGCGGTGAAAGAACGAGCCGTGGAGCCGTCCATTATCCAGCAGCAACTGACCTTTCAGAGATTTGAAAGCCATGCGCGACCTCGGAGGCAGTATGCGCCACACGCGGCGGAGAGACAAACTCGATTGCGCCCTTTGGAAAGTGTGGTCATTTGCCGTTGCCATGTCCTGTCTTATGGACCAGCCCACTGATCAACAAAGCGGGAAGGACTACGACCGCTCCTTCGTCGTCGGCAATCGCCACTCGACCGCCACCGGGCGGAAGCCAAACATGATCGATCGTGGGAATCTGATACTCGCGTCCATCCGCCATGCGAACTGCGAACGGAACGAACGGCGTGGCTTCGATGTGTTTTCGAATATCGCCAACCATGCGGCGAGCGTAAGCGCGCCGGCATTTCTCGGCAAGTCATCGCGCAAAGCTACTTTGCCTTCGCGAACGTCTCTGCCAGCGCGACGGCTTTGAGCATCGCCTTCGATTTGTTCACCGTCTCCTGATACTCATCCTCAGGCTGGGAGTCGTTCACCCAGCCGCCGCCGGCCTGCACGTACGCTTTGCCGTCCTTGAGCAACGCGGTGCGGATCGTGATGCAACAATCGAGATTGCCATTGAAGGAGAAATAGCCGACGCATCCGCCGTAGGGTCCGCGCGCGGTTTGCTCCAGTTCGGAAATGATCTGCATCGCGCGAATCTTCGGCGCGCCGCTCAGCGTGCCTGCGGGAAACGTCGCGCGCATCAAGTCGTACGGCGTGCGATCCTTCGCGAGAATCCCTTCGACCTGCGAAACGATGTGCATCACGTGCGAGTAACGCTCGATGATCATCAGATCCTTCACCTGCACGCTGCCAAAGTCACACACGCGCCCGATGTCGTTTCGCGCAAGGTCCACGAGCATGACGTGTTCGGCGCGTTCCTTCGGATCGGCGAGAAGTTCCTTCTCCAATGCCGCGTCTTCCGCTTCGCTCTTGCCGCGGCGACGGGTGCCGGCGATGGGCCGAATCTCCACATTGCGATCCTCACAGCGCACGTGCAGTTCCGGCGAAGCACCCGCGAGCGCGAAGCCGTTCAGTTCCAAGAGGAACATGTAGGGCGAAGGATTCACTGATCTTGCGGCGCGATAGACGTCGAGCGGCGCGGCGGTCGTGTTGACGGAGAAACGCTGGGAACCGACAACCTGAATGATGTCGCCGGCGGTGATGTATTCCTTCGACTTCAAGACGTTCGCGACGAATTTCTCCTTCGTGACGTTGGACTGAAAAGGAATGCTGGCGACTTCGTTCGGCACGCTCACCGGCGTGTTCTCGACAGGTTGTTCCAGCAATGAAACGAGCCGTTCGATTTCGCCGACGGCGTCTTCGTAGGCATCGACGGCTTTGCTTGGATCGTCGATCACCGCATTCACGAGCACGGTCACTGTCTGCGAGACGCGATCGAAGATGAGCAACTCATCGGCGATCAGAAAATACATCGTCGGCGTATCGAGTTCATCGTGCGGCGGACGTGGAACGATTGGTTCCACGTCATGGATGAATTCGTAGCCGATGAAGCCGACAGCACCGCCGGTGAATCGCGGCAAACCGGGAAGCGTGACGGGCCGAAAGCGCTTGAGCACGCGCTCGATCACTTCCAGGCCGTCGCGCACGCAGTTGTCGCATTGCTCGTTCGGCTTCGCGGGGATCGCAAACTTCTCGGTCACCTTGCCACCCTCGATCACCTCGATGCGATTGCCGGTCTGCTTGATCACCGCGCGCGGATTGCAGCCCACGAAGGAGTAGCGCCCGATGTGCTCGCCGCCTTCCACCGACTCGAAGAGGAACGATTCACCCTGCCCGCGAATCTTCGTGTAAGCCGAGAGCGGCGTCTCAAAATCGGCGAGCAAACGGCGCGTGACGGGGATCAGATTCCCCTGCTCGGCCAGTTTCAAAAATTCAGATTGCGACGGTGAATACATTCTAAGTTGTTTCGTGCTTGAGACGAAACGCCGCGATTAAACGCGAGGGACGACCGCGATGCCATACGGAAAACTCTTGAAGCCACCGTAGCCTCCCGGGATTCAATGGCGCGTGCATCAGCCCAAGAACTTCAGTCGGGCAAACCCGCATTCACGGCGGAGCGCCTGAATCGATAGCTTGCGGCGGTGCCGAACGACACGCACATGGCGACACCAGACGGGACGTCCAGTGGACGGTCGCAGGCGAGACGCCTGCGCCACTATGCGCTGCTTGCGGCGGGGACTTTGGTTCTCGCCGCAGTGCTCGTGGCGTGTTCGACGTTCAATCGGGACATCGTCGCGCCGCCCGAAATTCCCGGAGCGAAGTTCGTCGGCAACCAAACCTGTTACGACTGCCACACGAATTACGTGCGCGCGTTCCCCTTTTCGCCCCACGCGCGCATTCACAGCCCCACGGCGTTGATGCCGGCGAACTCCGGCTGCGAATCCTGCCACGGCCCGGGCAGCCTTCACGTGGCGGCGGGAGGTGGACGCGGAAAGTTCATCGTGAACCCGGGGCGCGATCCGCAGGCGTGCTTCACGTGTCACCTCGAAACGCATGCGCAGTTCAATCTGCCGCAGCATCATCCGGTGCCCGAGGGAAAGATGAACTGCGTCCAGTGCCATGACCCGCACGGATTCGACATCATGAAACCGGCGCGCGGGCTCGCGATGTCGCGTGTGAACGAGCAATGCGCCTCGTGTCATCGCGAACAGGTGCGCGCGGTGGTGTTTGAGCACGCAGCACTGCGCGAAGGTTGCACCACGTGTCATCAGCCGCACGGGTCAATCAATAAGAAGTTGCTCACGCAGACGGACCAGAACATGTGCCTGCGCTGTCATGCGCAAGTTGCCGGACCCGCAATCAGGCCGGGCCGACTGATCATCGGCAAGACGGACCACAGCGCACTCGTGAATCGCGGCACATGCTGGACTTCGACCTGTCACACGGCGGTGCATGGATCAAACGTCGATCCCTACCTGCGCTACTGAGATGAACCACCAAGACACCAAGGCACCAAGGTTAGCGGGGACATCGGCCCTCTTGGTGTCTTGGTGTCTTGGTGGTTTAATTTCAGCCGCCGAAATCGATGCAACGAAACTTCCGCCATCAGCCGCGCAACAAATTGATTTCACGCGCGACATCAAGCCGATCATCGACGGCCGGTGCATTCGCTGTCACGGGACGGAAAAGCCCAAATCAAAATTCTCGTTGATCACGCGCGAGGCATCGTTGCGTGGCGGCGAGAATGGGATCGACATCATTCCCGGCGACAGCGCGAAGAGCCCTCTGATCCATTACGTTGCGCGATTGGTACCTGACATGGAAATGCCGCCTGACGGCAAAGGCGATCCGCTCAGCGAACGAGAGATCGCATTGCTGCGCGCGTGGATCGATCAAGGCGTTGCGTGGGAACAAGTCAACGCGAGTGCTCAATACGCGGCGCACTTTTCGTTCACGCCCGCGGTGCGATGGACAACGACGAGCGGCAATCGCCAGCAGTTCCAGGAGCATCAATGGATTCAGCGCGGCGTCACGGGTGGTGCTTCGCAATTTCGGCTCGGGCAGAAATTCACGAACGGCGTTTCACTCTTCGTCGAGGGCCACGCGCTCACCGACGATTACAAAATCACTTTCGATGTGCGGAAGGAGGACGTTGGCTTCGCGCGGTTTGGCGTCGAGCAGTTCCGGCATTACTACGACGATCGCGGACCTTACTATCGCTGGCAGCCGAGCGGTTTCGCGACGTTCGCCGCACCGCAATACGACCTCCGCAAGGATTTGCATCTCGATGACGGCAAAGCCTTCGCGGAGTTTGGACTGACCATTCCCGATTGGCCGCGCGTGTTACTCGGCTACGAGTTTCAATATCGCAACGGCACCAAGTCCACCGAGCAATGGGGACCAGTGACGCAGACCACCGGCGGCACGAATTTCACGCGCAATATTTATCCGGCGTGGAAGGATGTGAACGAGGATGTGCATATCCTGAAGCTCGACGTGTCGCATGACATCGCGGGCACGCACGTGGAAGACAACATGCGCGCCGAGTTTTACGATCTGAAAACCACCCGTGCGAGTGACACGCATTATGCTGCCGGCGCCAACTTTCCTTCCGCGTTCACGCGCACGAAGGAAACGCACGACCAGTTGCTCTTCGCGAATACGCTTCACGCCGAGCGCGCGTTGAACCGATGGCTGTTCGTATCCGCCGGCTACCTTTATTCGCGGCTCGACGCGGATGCGACGTTGAACCAGTCCACCGCCGATGCCGCGGGCCGGTCAGCGGCAGGAACGTTTTGGAACGGTGAAGTCGTGCTGAAGCAATCATCACACGTGCTGAACCTCAACGCGCTCGGTGGACCGTGGGACGGCTTCGCGGCGGCAGCGGGCGTGCAAAGTGATTTTACGACGCAGGAAGGTTTCGGCGACGCCAACCACCGGGCGGGTGATCCGAACGACCCGACGATTCCCGTGATTCCGGAACTGACGTTTGTGCGAAGCGACCGGAACAAAACCGGCATCAACGAAACGCTCCTGATGCGTTACACGAAAATTCCATACTCGGTCATCTTCGCCGAGGCGCGATTGAAACAGGAAGAGATCGGGAAATTTGAAGAACAAGTCGGCGGGCAAAACGATTTCCTGCGCGATACGGATGACTCGGTTCGTTGGCAGGAATACGAAGCCGGGTTCAACATCTCACCACTGCGCTGGCTGTCGATGAACGCGAGTTACAAGTGGCGTTACCATTCCAGCGATTTCGACGATCGACGCGACGAGCAACCTCACGGCACCCTCGGCGAAGGCTATCCCGCTTTCATCCGTTCGCGCGACAGCGAGTCGCATCTCTTTGACGCGCGCGTTGTGTTACGGCCGACGAGTTGGATCAAGGCGACTCTCTCCTACGAACTCGCGAGCACGGATTACAGAACGCGCACCCATTCGGCGCCCAGCTTGAGTGTGCCCGGAGGCGAGGTGCTCGCCGGACAAAGCGACGCGTCAACGTACAGCGCGAACCTCACCGTGACACCGTTTCGCCGTTTCTACCTTTCAACCACGCTCTCGTATCAGGACTCGCGCGTGACGACGCACGACAATGGCAGCACCGCCATTGCGCCGTACTCCGGCGATTTGTGGAGCTTGCTCGCGAGCGCGACTTACGCCGTGGCGCCTGATACTGACCTCTCGGCGAGCTATAGCTTTTCACGAGGTCGATACGGTCAGCACCACTTCGCCGGCGGTCTGCCGCTCGGGATCGACTACGACCTGCATGGAATTCAGACTTCGTTGAAGCACACCTTCAGCCCCGACGTGACCGCGTCGCTCGGCTACGGCTTCTTCGAATACAGCGAACCGACCGTGCACGGCTTCAACGACTACACCGCACACATGGTCTTCGGGACGGTGGCGGTGCGCTTGCCCTGAGCGAATTACTTCAGCATGGCCTGCAAGGTCGGGTCCATCGCATCGGCCCAGATCTGGTAACCCTTCGCGTTTGGATGCAGGAAGTCGGGCATGATGTCGCGCGGCAAGGTTCCTTCCGCATCGAGAAACTTATCGCCGATGTCGAGATACTTCACCGTCTTGCCATCGGCCAGCTTCGCGATCTGTGTGTTGATGTCTTTGAGCTTCTGGCGAATCGGATTGTCCGCTTTCTCCGCGCGCGGGAAGACGCCGAGCAATAAAATCTTCGATTTCGGCAAGCGTTTGCGGAAGTCATTCACGATCGCGGTGATGCCTTCAACGATCTCGGGCGCGGAATTTCTGCCGCTGTTGTTCGTGCCGATCATGAGCACGATCACCTTCGGTTTAATGCCATCGAGTTCGCCGTTCTTCATGCGCCAGAGGACGTGCTCCGTTTTGTCGCCGCCGATTCCGAAGTCAACCGCCTTCATCGGTTCGTATTTTTCCTTCCACAATTTCTGGCCGCGCCAGCCGTCGGTGATCGAGTCCCCCATGAAGAGAATGTCCACATTGCCCTGCTTCGCGCGCGCCACAAAGCCTTCGTGACGCTTCACCCAATTGGTGTCGCGCGGCACGGGCATGATGGCGGTGTTGGTGCTGGCGGCCGTCGAGGCAGCGCTCGTTGTGACGGCCGCGGGCCTTGTGGAACACGAGGTCCACAGCGTTGCGGCGGCAATCAAAGAGGCGAATCCGAAATGGAAATGCGTTTTCATAATGTTAACGGAGCGGTTGGACGCCGCAGCGGCGCGAGATCATTCAAAGGATCAGGCACTTCAGCTTCGCGTGAAAATCGCCGAATAAAACTGTGTCAGAGGACGCAATCGGAGCGCACGACCGGCCACCGGCACCAGTCCAAAGATTTTTCAGTTTTATGAAAGCCATACGCACACAAAGTTATCGCAGCCCGGCACGAGCGGCTGGATTCACGTTGATTGAACTGCTCGTCGTCATTGCGATCATTGCCATCCTTGCGAGCATGCTGTTGCCTTCGCTGTCCAAGGCGAAGGAGAGCGCAAGACGCGTGTCGTGTGTCAATGGCGAGCGCCAGCTCGGCCTGTCAGCAATGATGTACGCCGACGACCATGACGGACAATTCCCGCCGCGCTCAGCGCCCCTCTGGCCGGATCGTTTGAAGGAATATTACCGCGACGATCGAATTCTGCTTTGTGCCGCGGATGCGGCAAGCGCCGGCCCGACGGTGTCGCGCACGTATATCATCAACGGATGGAACGACTTTTTCATGGAGGTTCTGGCGACGAACTTTCCGGCTTACATGGCCTACGCCGTCACCGACGGGATGCGAGAGACCGCGATCCCGCAGCCGAGCGATACCATCCTGTTCGGGGAGCAGCTCAAGACCTCCGGCCAGATGCACATGGATTACAGTCAGGGACCAGGAAATGATCTCGAAGACGTGGACCAGACGAAGCACGGCGCGGGCGCTGGACGAGAGGATGGGAAAGCAGGCGGATCGAACTTCACCTTCGCGGACGGTAGCGTGCGCTTCCTCCTGTATGGCAGATCCCTTTCACCGTTGAATCTCTGGGGCACGGTTGAGGCGTGGCGCACAGGCGGCGCAATCGCTCCGTAATTTCTCATTCATCTTTGAGCGTCGAGTGCCGGGTTCCGGTTCTCGACGTTTCATTTTGCGGGTTGATATCGTGCCGTTTGGCTTCACCACGTTGGACAGTTCAGGCGCGCTGGTGAATCTTCGCTCATGGAAGGCAACACATCTGGCTTGCGCATTCTGTCGCTCGAAGATGTCGCCTACGACGCAGAGTTGATGGAGCGCGAACTGCGCAAGGCACGCATCGATTACACATTCAAGCGCGTGGAGACCAAGGCGCAATTCCTCGCTGCCCTCGATCAATTCCGACCGGACATCATTCTCGCGGACTATTCGCTGCCGCAGTTCAGCGCGATCGAGGCGTTGCGCCTGCTGAAAGCGCAGCATCGCAACGTGCCAGTGATCCTTGTCACCGGCTCGCACTCGGAAGAGGCCGCCGTCGAGTGCATGAAGGAAGGCGCCGACGATTACATACTGAAGGCCAGTCTCACTCGCCTTCCCAGGGCGCTGCTGAGCACGCTTCGCAAACGCGAGATCCTGGGCAACAAGGAAGCCGCCGAACTCGCGCTCAAGCAAAGCGAGGAACATTACCATCTCATCACGGAGAACACCCGCGACCTCATCTGCCTGCTCGATGAAGAGGACAAATTCGTTTACGTGAGCCCGTCGCACGAGCTCGTCCTCGGATACGTGGACTCGGAATTGAAGGGCACGCGCTTTCTCGATCTGATTCATCCCGACGATGTCGACGCAGCGAAAAAAGCGCTCGACCAGGCGCGCCAGCAGCGACAACAACGAACAGCGGAACTGCGCTATCGGGATCGCACGGGGCGCTGGCAGTTCTTTGAGGCCGCGGCAAGCCTGCCCGCGGATATGAGAGGAAAGCCACGCCGGGTCGTGATCGTTTCCCGCGATGTATCGGAACGCAAACGCGCGGAGCAGGAGATTCAACACCTCGCGGCATTTCCGTGGTTCAACCCGAACCCGGTGCTCGCGTTCACCGCCGATGGCGCGCTCGCTTACTTCAACGATGCGGCGCAGGCGATGGCGGAGACATTCGGCGAGGATCATCCGCGCGACTTACTTCCTCCAGACACCGCCGAAGTCGTGGCCAGATGTTTGACTGTGAAGGAAAGCCACATTCGCCTCGATACCACCATCTCGAATCGAACGATCTCATGGACGTTTTATCCAATTCGTCCGACGGACTCCGTCCATTGCTACGCGGAAGACATCACGGATCGGCTGAGTCTGGAGATGCAACTGCGCAGGTCGCAGAAGATGGAGTCGATTGGCCAGCTCGCCGCCGGGCTCGCGCATGATTTCAATAACATCCTGACGATCGTGCAGGGTCACGCGGGGATGCTCTTGCAGGATCAGGCGATGGATGAGAAGGCGCGCGATGCGCTGGAGCAGATTTCCATTGCGTCCGAACGCGGTGCAGGTCTCACGCGGCAGCTCCTTCTCTTCAGTCGCAAACAGCTTGCCCAGAAACACATCATCAACCTCAACGCGGTTGTGGTCGAGGTCTCGAAAATGTTGCGCGTGCTGCTCGGTGAACAGATCGTGCTGGAACTCCAACTCGATGAAGAGGCACCCGCCATCAATGCGGACGAAGGCATGTTGGAGCAGGTGCTGATGAACCTCGCCGTGAATTCGCGCGACGCCATGCCCCGTGGCGGAAAGATCACGATCTCGACTTCGTTCCGGGCAGTGGACGAACGCTACGCCAAAAGCCAGCGCGACGCGCGGGCCGGAGAATTCGTCTGTCTCGCCGTTCGAGACACTGGCACCGGCATGAACGCTGAAACGCTCAGCCACATCTTCGAGCCGTTCTTCACAACGAAAGAAGTCGGCAAAGGCACAGGTCTCGGCCTTGCGACGGTCTATGGCATCGTGAAGCAACATAATGGATGGGTGGAAGTCCACACGCTCGAAGGCGAGGGCACGACGTTTCGTATTTATCTTCCAGGAACGAACCTGCCGGCACCCGTAATGCGTCAGAACGTGCCGACTGAGGAGTTGTTGCGCGGTTCGGAAACGATTCTTGTGGTCGAGGATGAAGAGCCGCTGCGCGAATTGGTGCTGAACATTTTGCAAAGCTCGGGCTACCGGGTTTACGTCGCAGGATGCGGCAGCGAGGCGCTGGAAATCTGGCGCAAGCATCGCGGCGAAATCAATCTCCTGCTCACCGACTTGATGATGCCGGAGGCGATGTCAGGCCGCGAACTCGCCGAGAAAATTCTCTCCGACGAACCGAAGCTGAAGGTGCTCTACATGAGCGGCTACCCGATGGAAGTGATCGGGACAGACTTCGTGAATGGATCGCATCATTTTTTGCAGAAGCCGTATCAGCCTGCTGCGCTCACACGCGCCATTCGCCAATGCCTGGACATTACGGGCAAAAGGCGACGGCAGACCGACTCCGCGCTCGTAAAATGAGGTGATCGCACTTGCCGCGCGTTGAAGTTTGCGCAACGGATTTGAGGCACAGGGAATGGTCGTGGACGCGAAGGGAAAATTTGTGGCGCTGCTCGTCGAGGATTCGGACGAGGACGCATTCCTGTTCCGCCGCGCGCTGGATAAGATCGGCCGCGCCGTCCATCTCCAACACGTGTCGAGCGCGCGGCACGCTCAGGAGTATCTGCTCGGCACCGGCGAGTTCGGCAATCGCGAGACGCATCCGCTGCCCACGGTGCTCTTCACTGATCTGAACCTGCGCGGGCTCGACGGCTTGTCATTCCTCGAATGGCTTCGCGCGCAGCCGAGCCTCCGCAGGCTGCCGTGCATCATCCACTCCGATTCGGTCAACCCGTCGGAAGTGCATGCGGCTTACGCGAGCGGCGTGACGTCGTTCGTCATCAAGCCTTCCAGCTTCACGGAATGGGTCGCGCGCCTTGAGACGGTGTTGAAGTTTTGGATGGAAGTTGCGCAGGTGCCGCCGCAATCGAACGAGTGAACCACCGTTCACCGGGGGCCACGTGGCATCGCACGCGTGCAGTTTGTGAGATTTTCGGCCACAGCCTTCACGCTGATTGACGCTGTCGAAGTGCGCCGATACATTCTGCGCCACTTGAAAGGCTCCCATGCTCGATGTGATTGAAAAGTTGCTGATTCTTCAGGACCGCGATCGGAAAATTATTCGAACGCAAGACGAGCTCGCGCACATGGAACCCGAGCGCCAGGAATTCAATCGCAAGCTCACCACCACCACCACGAAGCTCGAAGCTGCGAAGCATCGCGTGAAGCAAATCGAGTCGGATCGCAAGAAGCTCGAGCTGGATGTCGACGCCAAAAAGCAGCAGATCGACAAGTATTCCTCGCAACAATTGCTGACCAAGAAGAACGAAGAATATCGCGCGCTGGCTCACGAGATTGAGATGGCCAAGGAAGTCATCGTGAAACTTGAAGACCAGCAGCTCGAGTTGATGGAACACGGCGAGGCGGCGCAGAAAGAAGTCAACGTGCAGCAACAAGCCGCGAACGAAGCGAAGAAGCTCGCCGAGGGCAAGGTCGCCGAGCTGAACCAGCGCGAGCAGGTGTTGAAGAAGGAACTCGCCGATCTCACCGCGAATCGGAACGAGCTCGCCTCCGTGGTCGATGATTCCACGCGCGACAAGTATCAGCGACTGCTCAAGAACAAGGGCAGCAATGTTGTTGTGGGCGTGCATCACCATTCTTGCGGTGGTTGTCACATGAAGCTGAGCCGCGGCGTGGTGGTGGGGATTCAGGCGGACCAGGAAATCGTCACCTGCCCCAACTGCGGACGCATTCTCTACTTCACTCGCGACATGGACATGGCCGTCGCGGACTGAGTCTGGCGCGCGGGCGAGCGGGTCATGGACTGGTTCTACGCCAAAGACGGCCAGCGAACCGGGCCTGTCTCAGAAAACAATCTCAAGGAGTTCGTGCGCATCGGCTCGGTGCCGACTGAGACGCTCGTGTGGCGCGAAGGCATGGAGAAATGGCTTCCCTTCACGACAGTTTTTCCTCCGCAGGATTTACCACCCACACCGCTCCAAGGCCAGGCGACCTGCGCGGTGTGCGATCGCATCTTCTCGCGTGACGATCTCCTGCGATACGAGAACTGCTTCGTCTGCGCCGAGTGCAAGCCGGTGTTCTTTCAACGGCTCAAGGAAGGCGTCGCTGCCAAGCCCATTGAAGCATGGCGTTCGGGAAAGTTTCTCGTGACGCGCCAGGAATCGCGACTGCCGGATCGCTGCGTGAAGTGCAACCAGGCGGCCGAGGGACGAACTCTTATCCGCAAGTTAAACTGGCACCCTTGGTGGATGCTTGCGCCGGCGGTCCTTGCTCCGGTGTCGTTTGCTCTGGGAATCGCGCTGCAAGGGCGATTCGGGATTTGGCTCACGCCCGTCGGCTTCGTGATGTTCGTCGTCTTCATCCTGCTCGGCGTGCTGGTGCGACGCCGCGCTGACGTTTCCATCGGCATCTGCGGACATCACTTGCGACAATATAACCGCGACACCGCCATCGTCGTGCTCGTCGCCATCGTGTCGGTGATCGCATTCGTGTTCTGCATCAACGTCATCGGACGCAGCGCGTTCGGCATGACGATCGCCTTCTCGTTTCTCGGTCTGCTCATCATCAGCCTGATCTTCGGTGCGGTGCGCACGCGACTCGTCACTCCGAAACGAATGACGAAGGAATTCATCTGGCTGCGCGGCGTGTCGCCGAAATATCTCGCCGAGTTGCCCGAGTGGACTGGCAACCGTTAAACCATTCGCGTGCAAATCCATCGTGTTCCATCGCTCGACCTCCCGGAACTCGCGCCTTATCGCACGTTGAAGCAAGTCGATGAACACCGGCGCGCGGGACTCTTCGTTGCGGAAGGCGACAAGGTCGTGGCGCGCCTCCTCCAAAGCCACTTTGGCGTGGCCTCCGTTTTGTTGCCGGAGAAACGACTGGCGGAATTCGAACCGCTCATCCGCGCACGGCATGAAAACGTTCCCGTTTATGTGATCGAGATTCGCGTGCTGGAGAAACTCGTCGGCTTTCCCTTTTTCCAGGGCGTGCTTGCGGTCGGCAAAGTTCCTCAGACGCCACCGCTCGAAACCATTCTCCAATCCTCCCCTGCCCCGCGTCTTTTCATCGCCATCGATGGACTCACCAACTCCGAAAACGTCGGTGTCATTGTTCGCAACGCCGCAGCGTTCGGTGCGCAAGCCGTCATCGTCGATCGCACCTCCGCCAGTCCGTTCCTGCGTCGCGCGGTGCGAAACTCCATGGGCTCCATCTTCAAACTTCCCATCGTCGAACCCGCGCGCATCACCGATGCGCTGGCGCAACTTCGCGCTGCCGGTGTGCGCATCATCGCCGCGCATCCGCAAGCGGGCGGGCGCACCATTGCGGACGCCGATTTCCGCACCGATTGCTGCCTCGTCCTCGGCAGCGAAGGCCCCGGCATCTCGCGCGACGTCCTGGCCGTGTGCGACGAAGCCGTGGCCATTCCGATGAGCAACGATGTGGATTCGCTCAACGTGGGCAGCGCTGCTTCGGTGTTCCTCTACGAAGCCGCGCGGCAGCGCAGCGTCCCGAAATAAAACAAGTCGGATACCATTTCCCACGTTGAAACGCGCCTTGCGCCCCGTGATGTCATCCACAAGCGCATCGCCGCCACGCGTCGGGCCGAGATGTCGCGAGAGATCACCGCCGCGCGCGCTGACCTGCGCCAAGGCAAGGTCAAGCGCGGCTCCGCTGCGGACGTGATGCGGGCCTTGCGCGGCAAATGAAGCTCGTCTGGTCGTCCAAATTCACCCGCGCCACCCGGAAGCTGGCAAGGCGCAAGCCCGCATTGCTCGACGATCCGGCCTCAGCACTCAAGCAAGTCGAAGCTGATCCGTATCACCCTTCCCTCCGCACGCATAAACTTTCGGGAGAATTCGCCGGCTGTTGGGCGTGTTCGGCAGGATATGATTTCCGAGTCGTGTTCGACTTTGTTCATGCGCCGAAGAGTGGTGAAACGGAAATCCATCTCCTGAACGTCGGCACGCACGACGAGGTTTATTGAGAGCGAGCGAGTGGGAATGGGGTGTTGATTCGCTTTGCTCTTTCCCGCCGGAATTCGTAATCACTCGGCCAAGCCATGAAGACATCTCGCTTGAAATCAGTTGTGTGCGCCTGCACGAGTGTCGCGCTGCTCGCCTGCTTCTCCGCAGGTTGCGCGACGAAACAGATTGAACCTCGGAAAAAAGTTATGACGCAGATCTCAGAACAGAATTGGGGCACGGTGGACGGCAAGGCGGTGAAGCTGTTCACGCTCACGAACAGCAAGGGCACGGTGGTGAAGGTGAGTAATTACGGCTTGATCATCACGGAGATCGATACGGCGGATCGCAGCGGGAAGCTGGGGAACATCGTGCTCGGGTTCGATAATCTGGCGCAGTATCAGGCGGGGCATCCGTTCTTCGGCGCCATCGCCGGGCGCGTGGCCAATCGCATCGCGAAGGGAAAGTTCACGCTGGATGGGCAGACTTACTCGCTGGCGGTGAACAACGGGCCGAATCATTTGCACGGCGGCAAGAAGGGTTTTGATAAGCAGGTGTGGCAGGCGGAACCGAATGCGGCGCAGAACGCGGTCACGTTTCATTATTTGAGCAAGGATGGCGAGGAGGGTTATCCCGGCAACCTGGAGGTGACGGTGACTTACACGCTGACGGAGGAGAATGAGTTGCGCATCGATTATCGCGCGAAGACGGACAAGGCGACGCCGATCAATGTGACGAACCACAGTTATTTCAATCTCGCGGGTTCGGGCGATACGTTGGGCACGGAGATTTACATCAACGCGGATCGTTACACGAAGACTGACGAGACGTTGATCCCCACGGGCGAACTCGCACCGGTGAAGGGCACGCCGCTGGATTTCACGAAGGCGAAGCCGATGGCGAATGGGCTGGAGGAGTTGAAGACGTTTCCCGGTGGTTACGATCACAACTTCGTGTTGAACGGCGGCGGCAAGAAGCTGGAGCTGGCCGCGCGCGCTTACGAGCCGAAGAGCGGCCGCGTGCTGGAAGTCTCGACGACGGAGCCGGGCGTGCAGCTTTACAACGGCATCGGGCTGGATGGTTCGCTGATCGGCGTGGGCGGAGTGAAGTATGTGAAGCACGGTGGATTCTGCCTCGAGACTCAGCACTTCCCGGACGCGATTAACAAGCCGAGTTTCCCGAGCGTGGTGTTGCGCCCCGGCGAAACCTTCAAGAGCACGACGGTGTTCAAGTTCGCGGCGAAGTGATTTTTTTTGTTCCCGCGAAGAGGCGAAGAGGACGAAGGGAAGAAGAGCTTCGCTGACTTCGCGTCTTCGCGGGACCCTTTCGATGCGGCGCAGAACGTTCCGAAACCTGAAGGCGCGTGTCGCCGCGAAGCCGGACGCATTTCATCATCACGTTTACGTCGTGCTGCTCGCGCCTGCGGCGGCGAAGGACAGAAAAGTTCGCGCATTAAACAAGAAGGCTGATCCGAAGAAGCCGTGTGTTTACGTGGGAATGACGGGCTTGCAGCCGGAAGAGCGATTCTGGAATCACAAGAACGGCGAACACTCCGCGCGCATCGTGAAGCGGTTCGGTGTTCAGCTCCTGCCGGAACTTTTCGCCCACTTGAATCCGATGCCTTTCGAGGCCGCCGCGCAGATGGAGAAGGAGCTCGCGGAAGATTTGCGCGCTCAGGGATTCACCGTTGCGGGTGGAACGTGAGAAATGTGCCCCCGGCATCTTGCCGGGCGGAGACGTTCGCAACTCTGTTTCTCGTCTGGTTCGCCGCTCGGACCCGGCAAGATGCCGGCGGCACGCTTAGGCGAGAACGTGAGTTGACCGCGCGACCATTGCTGTCGATAAGTTCCGCCATGGACGAGTCACAAAGGCCGCGCGCGCTGCCGCCACTTCTCGGCAATCCTCCGCCGGAACTGCCGCCCATGCGCTATGGGCCTCCGAAGAAATCGTTCGCCGCGACGTTGAAGAAAATCGGCGGCCCTATCCTGCTCATCCTCGTCTTCGGCTTCAAATGGCTGGCGAAGCTGAAGTTCGTTTTTCCGGCGCTGATAAAATTTCTCCCCATCGCGCTAAAGACCGGCGGCTCGATGATTATTACCATCGGCATCTACACCATGGTGTATGGCTGGTGGTTCGCGCTCGGCTTTGTGCTGCTGATCTTCGTGCATGAGTGCGGACATCTCATCGCGGCGCGAAGGCTTGGGCTGCCCGTTGGCGCGCCGGTTTTCATCCCGTTCATGGGTGCGATCATCGCATTGAAGGAAGCGCCCAAGAACGCGTGGATCGAGGCGCAGGTTGGCATCGGCGGACCACTGCTTGGATCTGTCGGGGCGATCGTGTGCTACGGAATGTTTTTGGTGACGGGCGAGCCGATCTTCAGGGCGCTGGCATACACTGGTTTTTTTCTGAACCTGTTTAATCTGGCACCCATCGGGTTTCTGGACGGCGGACGCATCGTCACCGCTCTCTCACCGTGGCTTTGGTTGGTGGGCACGGGAGCGGTAGTCGCGATGATGTTTTATCACTTCAACCCACTGCTTCTACTCATCCTCATCATGTCGTTGCCGCGGCTGTTCTCGCTCTTCCGCAAGCGCACGGATGAAGAGAAACGCTATTACGAGGTCACGCCGGCTCAGCGTGGATTGATGGCGTTCCTCTACTTCGGGCTGGCCGCGTCGCTCGCAGTGGGAATGAAATTCATTTTCGACTCCGAGCAATTAACGCAACGCTGATCATTCGTGCGGCTCGACCTGCCGCAATGGATCGAGCAACTGCGCCAGTTTGTCCTCATTTAAACCCGACTGTTCAATCGCGACTTCCCGGACGGTGCGGCCCGTAGCATAGGCCGCCTTCGCGATCGCGGCAGCTTTGTCGTAGCCGATCATCGGGGCGAGCGGAGTGCAGAGCGCGAGGCTTTGTTCGATGCTGCGTTCGCATCGCTCGCGATCGGCTTCGATTCCAGTGACGCAGCGCTCCGCAAACACGCGCGCGCCGTTCGACAGCAGTTCGATGGATTGCAGCAAGTTGTAAGCGATCACTGGCATCATCACGTTCAACTCGAAGTTGCCGAGCATTCCGCCGACCGTGATCGCGCCGTCGTTGCCAATCACTTGAGCGCAAACCTGCATGAGCATCTCGCACATGACGGGATTCACCTTGGCCGGCATGATGGATGAACCCGGTTGAGTAGCCGGCAATTTCAACTCGCCGTAACCGAGTCGTGGACCAGAACCCAGGAACCGAATGTCGTTCGCGATTTTCAACAGGCTGAGGGCGATCGTTTTCAACGCGCCGCTCGTCTCGACGCACGCATCACGCGCCGCCTGTGCTTCGAAGTGGTTCGACGCCTCGCGAAGTTTCAAAGCTGTCTCGGTGGCAATTCGTTCAATTGTGCGCCGCGCGAATTCAGGATGCGTGTTGATGCCAGTGCCAACGGCCGTGCCACCCAGTGCCAGTTCGCCAAGGCGCGGCAACGCATCGCGAAGCCGCGCGATGCCATGCTCCACCTGGCTCGCATAGCCGCTGAATTCCTGGCCGAGCCGGATCGGCGTGGCGTCCTGAAGATGTGTGCGTCCGATCTTCAGCACGTCGTGAAACTCTATTGCCTTCGCGCTGAGTGCCTCCCGCAACGTCTCAAGGCCCGAAATCAATTTACGTTCGATCGCCTCCACAGCCGCGACGTGAATCGCCGTCGGGATCACGTCATTACTCGATTGGCCGCGGTTCACGTGATCGTTTGGATGCACGCGAGGATTGCCGCCAAGCAGTTTTGTCGCGCGTGTGGCGATCACCTCGTTGGCGTTCATGTTCGTCGAGGTGCCGGAGCCGGTTTGGAAAATATCAACGACGAACTCTGCATCGTGCTTTCCCTCGATCACTTCCTGAGCCGCGCGTTGAATCGCGTCAGCAAGTTGCGGTGTGAGCAGCGACAATTCTGCGTTCGTGTGCGCCGCGTGTTTCTTGATCAGACCCAGCGCGCGAACAAACCCACGCGGAAAGCGCTGCGAGCTGATCGGAAAATTCTCGATCGCGCGCGCGGTTTGAGCGCCGTAGAGCGCGTGGGTCGGCACCCGCATTTCTCCCATGGTATCCCGTTCCATTCTGAAATCCTCGCTCATGCAGAAACTGTTACTCCTTCTTACGAAAGTCGCGAGTATGCGCCTTGAGAAACCTGCGTGGACTGGACACGATCCACAGCACGCCTATGTGGAAGCACTTCGTATTTTCTGCCGTCGCCGCGTTCACATGCACGCTTCACGCCGCTGAACAACCGCCCGCCATCACATTCAATACGAGCTTCGAAGGCGCGTCGCTCGGCAAGATCGAGAAGCTCGGCGAGGCCGCGTTTCGATGTTACGTCGAGGGCCAGCACGACGAACGGGGACGCAATCGGCAGGCGAACTGGTATTACTTTCGCATGGACAACGTGCGCGGGCGTGACGTGACGCTCACGCTCACGGACTTCGTTGGCGAGTACAACGACAAGCCCGGCAGTTGCGCGATGAACGCGGATACCGTGCCTGTGTTCAGCAACGACGGTGAGCACTGGCAGCATTTCCCTGCGATGGATTGGGACGACCAGAAGAAGGAAGCCACGCTGAAGTTCCATCCTGCGAGCGACCGAATTTGGATTGCTCACCTCGCTCCGTACACGCATTCGCGATTGCTGCGCCTGCTCACTGAAGTGAATCAGTCGGCTTCAACGCGCGTGGAGGTGATTGGGAAATCCGTGCAAGGACGTGATCTGCACATGGTGACGGTGACGGATTTCGAAAAACCGGACGGGCCGAAAAAGACCGTGTGGTTGCAGGCGCGCCAGCATCCGTGGGAGTCCGGCACATCGTTCGTCATGGAGGGAGCGCTGCGATTTATCACCTCGGACCAGCCGCGCGCGCGGGAGTTGCGCGAGAAAGTGGTGTTCAAATTCACCCCCATGGTGAATCCAGACGGCTGCGTCAACGGAAAGGTGCGCTTCAACGCCAATGGTTACGACATGAACCGCCACTGGAACGAGGTCGACTTGCGACGCAAAGAGTTTTTGGAACGTATGCCGGAGATTTGGTACGTGAAGCAAGCCGTGCTCGCCTACGTCGACGCCAGCCACCCGATCAACCTGATGGTGAACATGCACAACGAGGAATCCGGCGAGCACCTCGACACACAGGTCAACGACGATGTCGTGCTGAACCTGATGCGACGCTTTTACGAAACGCTCGTCACCGATACCACCTTCGATCCCAGCCAGAAACTGGGTATCAAGGAAACACCCGGCAACACGACGAACTCGCTCTGGAACGAACGCAAGGTTCCCGTGCTCCTGATGGAGCAGCGCGTGAGCACGAGTAAGAAGCTGGTGCGCCGTCCCACGGTTGAAGATCGGATGACTTTCGGACAACAACTCATCGCGGCCATGGCGGAGGTTGTGTTGAAGTAGCGCCAACCCACCCAGAATTCAACCGGCTGCAACTGATCCTCCCACGCCGTTCCAGACCTGGAATCGAAGCACCGATGCGCTCGATTGGCACATGCGGAGCAGCCATCCAGAGTTAAACCAGTCAAGAAATACTTTCCGACTGCCGATTAAATCATCGTGAAGAGGGTGTTTTTCTTTTTGGGCGGCTTGGCAGTGCTGATTCCAGTCTGCTGCCTGTTGACGGCTTTTGTGCAGTGGCAACTCGAGGCGATGGGCGAGGCCACACCGGATACGCGGGGCGTGGTGCTTTGGACTTTATTGATCGTTTCGATCGTCATTCTTGCCGTCGTTTGCCGCGAGGCTGGTTCCAGCCACAAGAAGGAGCGCTGCCGCAATGTAAGTTGCGTTTCGCTCCACTTTCGCCCCTGATTCTCCCAAAACTCCTGCAACAAAGTATTGCTATTTCGGCGAAAAAGCCGAGTGTCTCGCCGTCTGTTAGATAGCTTGTCAGTTTCAGGGCCTGGTAAATCCTCAAGTGAACTCGGTTCAGTGATGATTAGAAACCCGACGGTCGGGAACAGTCTGGAAGCACGGGGTTAGTCTCGGACATCACAACATGAGTAACAAATTGTTCGTAGGAAATATTTCCTTCAACACTACCGAAAACGATCTTCAGGACGCGTTTGCCGCGCACGGCACGGTTCTGGAAGCGAACCTGATGGTTGATCGCGCCACGGGCCGCCCACGCGGCTTTGGCTTCGTGACCATGAGCACGCCGGAAGAAGCGCAGAAAGCCATTGCTGCGATGAATGGCGCCTCCATTGACGGTCGCAACCTGACGGTGAACGAAGCGCGTCCGCGCGAAGAGCGCAGCGGAGGCGGCGGCGGTGGTGGTGGTGGCTACGGCGGTGGCCGTGGCGGCAGTGGCGGGGGCGGGGGCGGTGGAGGTTCCCGTGAGCGTCGCGAACAGCGCGGCGGCGGTCGCTACTAAATTTTTTTTTCACAAGCGAGGTTCGGGGAACCGAGCCTCGCTTTTTTATTCGGCTGCGTCTCATGGTCGCCGGGGCGTCCGCCACAAGTCCGGCAGACCATTTCGAGAAGACAGCATGAACGAGACAAAAGAATCACATATTGAAGTAGAAGGCGTCGTATCGTCGGTGCTCGCGGGAACCATGTTTCGCGTGACGCTTGATAACAACCACGTCGTGCTTGCCACCATTTGCGGCAAGATGCGGAAACGCTGGGTGCGCATTACCACAGGCGACCGCGTCAAGATGGAGATGTCGCCCTACGATCTGAACAAGGCGCGAATCACATGGCGCCTCCGATAAGCGTTGCTCGGAAAGACGTCTCCACGAGCGTCCTCCAGCGCAAGAAAACGCCGGGCACGAATGCCCGGCGTCTCCGTCTTCGAGCGGGCATCCCTCTGATTTGAACTCCCCTGCCTGCCCGTCATTTCTCCAAGCCCTCCTTCGGTTCAAATGAACCATCTTCGATCAATGACGGAATCAACTTACCCACCACTCAGTTGGTCGAGCATCAGGCGAAGTGTGGAACTACCGCGCGGGTGAATGTCCCGGGCGCGAACTCCGGTTCTGTGCTGAATTGAACCTCAGCGGCGATCCGTGAGTTCCCATCGCTCGCCGAAGAAGCCGGCTTCCGCGATTTTTCCCGGCCAGCGTGAGTTCGGCGGCGTGCTGATGTCGATCACCGCCCAGTCAGGAAGCTTCGGCACCTGACGCGCGTTGTTGAGGTAATCGTATTCACGAATCGTGAAACCACTGTTGAGCACCACGTAACGATTCGGGTTCAGCGGGTTTGGATAAATCAACACGGGAACGTTTTGCGATGCGCTGAAATCCTCCCTGCCGACTTTGACTTGCTGCGCGTCCCATGTGATCGGCAGCTTGGACCCGATCTTCGGGATCAACTGATTGCTCGCCGGATCGCCCCAGAGAATCAAATTGTGATTCGCGATGTCGGCATCGGTTACGTTCGTGTCATCCTTCACTCGCGCCTCGCCGCGGAAATGGCGCCGCCACTCATTCGTGAAGTGGGCAAGTTCGGCGTTCACCCATGCCCCAATTTTTTCGTGCGCGGCGGTGCCCGTTGGGCGCACGACAAGAAAGCTGCCCATGAAGGCGTCGTCGATTGGCCCTTGCAGACCGCTTTTTTTCGTCAGCGTTTCTTCTGGCGGCTTGCCGAAGTACCAACGGTTGCCGAGTTTGTAGAAGTTCGCTTCCCATGATCTGTCGGAAGGGACTCGGGGCCCAGAGAGTTCCTTGTCATCGATCAGCACGCGCACACGATCCGCTGCGTCGAAAGGACAAAGCCCCGAAGGCATCACGACACTCAGCGCAGTCACATTATCCGATTCAATGCGCAGCGTATTGCCCGCGATCTCGGCATTCACTCGCGCACGCTCCCAATGCTTTCCCAACCGATCGATACGCAACCACGCGCAGGTGTTGTAACGCAGTGTCCACGTCGTGAATCGCAACTTCCTCGGCAAAGGATCACGCCCCCGCTCCGCGATGGAATCGATGCGCCGATTGATCTCGTGCTTCGCCGCCGGGTGATACGCGTGGCGCGTTTGCGGTCCGATCACGTGCGTAAGTTCGAGTCCTTCGGCGGCCATTGCTTTCACCATCATGTCGGCGGCTTGCTTTTGTCCGTCGATCTCGCCGCTGTAGGCCACCGTCGGAAGGTTGTAAAAATTCAGTGCGTAATCTGTCGCGTCGTACTGATGCCACAGCTTTTGCTCGAACCATGTCGGTAGAACTTTTTCGTTCTGGAAAACTTTCAGGAAATCCGCCGTCTCGGAAAATCCCGCGCCCGGCGCCGCCGCCGCCCAATGTCCCGGATAGTGCGCCGCAATCTGCCAGCACGCGGCGCCACCCAGGGAAAATCCGCGCACGACGATGCGGTTGTCGTCGATCGCGTAATTCCTCCGCACATCAGCGAGCGCTTCGAACACGTCCATCTCGCCCGCGAGCTTTTGGCCGTTGCAGTAACGGCTGTAAGTGTGCAGCACGATCGCATTGCGCGGCGTGAACTGGCCCGGATCCTTTTGCCGCTGGGTGAGGAAATTCAGTTCGGTCAACTTCTCATCACGGCCATGAAACCAAATGTCGAGCCGCCACGCTTGCGAACTGTTCGGTTGAAACGACGCCGGCACCACGAGCCCGTACGGCTGCACCGAACCGTCCAGTCGTGACACGTAGCCGCGCACCACGAGTCCGGTCGCGGAAATCCATGCGGGCTTGCCTTCGCGCAACTGCTGCACCCGCCCCATCCCTTGTTTGAGCAGCGTGCGCGCGGCGGGAATCTCATTCGTGGGATTCAGGATTTCGTCGAAGCGCACCGCCCAGTCCACCGCCTTGTGATAAATCTCGATGTCGGGCACGAGCGCGAGCGCATTCGATTTTCCTTTCAGGTCACTGCGCAACGCTTCGATCTCCTGGCGCAATTTGTCCGCGCCAATGCGGAGTTCGTCGCGCACGTCATCGGAGATCTTTGCGCCAGGTGGCGGCACGGGACGCACCTTCTCGATGATGTTATCCGCCGGACCATCCGCGCGCGCAGCGAAACTGAATGCGACCAAAGCAATTGAAAGCAACGTCCTCATAGGTGATGCGCCAGTGGAAACGAAACAGCGGAGCGAGGCAAGCATCACGCCAATGTGTCCATTCAACGTGCCCCCGGCATCTTGCCGGATCAGACGTAGCGCGCGGATGTACGCAGAGATTTTTTCCACGACGAGTGAGTTTCGTTTCCATGTCAACTCCTCCCGGCAAGATGCCGGGGGCACGTTGGCGGGGCACCCTACTTCGATTTCATCACGAACACCGTGTCCCACTCCGGCGGCGGAGGGTGAGCGACGAGTTCCTCGCAACGCTTCAGGTAAAGCTGCGCGAGATAATCTTCCGGGACGACACTCAAGACCTGTCGAAACAATTCCACGCCTTCTGCAAAGCGTCGTGAGCGATACCATTCAATGCCGCGCTCGTACGAATCGAGCCATGATGGCGCCAACTCAGCCGCCTGTTTGTCTGCCGCCACCGTGAACACATGGACAGGTTTCGTTTTCCCTTTCACCTGCACCGAGTCCACCGTCCGCAAAACAAAACGATCGCGCACGAGTGCAGCCACGCTTTCGCCCAGCAACAGATCAAGCTTGTACTCCTTCGTGAGGCTTTCGAGGCGCGACGCGAGATTCACAGGATCTCCAATGACCGACACCTCCATCTTCTGCTCGGAACCCAGATTGCCGACGATCACGTCGCCGTGATTGATGCCAATGCCAAACCCGAGTTCCGGCATACCGCGTTCCTTCCAATTCGTATTCAGCTTTCCAAGAGCCCTCCGCATTTCGAGCGCCGAAGCGACGGCGTGTTCGGCATCACGCGCAATCCCTTCGCTGGTGATGCTGCCCCACAGTGCCATGACGGCGTCGCCAATGAACTTGTCGAGCGAGCCGTGTTGCGCGAAGACGATTTCGACCATCTCCTTGAAATACTCATTGAGCTGTGTGACCAGCGCCGCGGGATCAGCGCCTTCAGTCAATGTTGTGAACCCGCGCACATCGGAAAACAAAATCGTCACCGGCCGCCGCACACCACCGAGCGCGCTGAGATAAGTCTGCGGATTATCCAACACCTCGCGCACGACATCCTTCGACACGTAACGCTCCAGGGTTCGTCGCGTGCGCTGACGCTCCTTGCGTTCCAACGTGAAGTCGTAGGCGAAGACCGTGAGGCTGCTCACGCCGAGAGAGATCGCCGGAGCGACGGCGAGCACCACGAGGTTCGCGTAGTTATAGAGTAACCAGCAAAGCCCGAAGTAGCCGAGCACGCCAAGCACCGCCACGACGAGGCGCACGACAGGTTTGCGCAACCACGATGCGAGCAACCACGCCACAACACCGCCCGCGATGATCAGCAGCAGATTGATGCGTGGAGACGTTTCGCCAAGGAACTCACCACGGAGCGCGGCGGCGACGATGTTCAGATGGATTTCCGGCCCGAGCATCTCGGTGGGATCGCGAAAGGGCGTTGCGTGAGCGTCGTGAAAGATGTTCGCCGCCGGACCGATGATCACGATCTTGTCTTTGAAGAAGGCACCGCTCTGAAAATTGTTTGTCCAGTGTTGCGGGAGGAAAAGACTTTCCAGCGGATGCGCGGGATAGCCTTGTCCTGGACGCGCTGTGTAGCGAAACCGCCGGGCAACGCCACTGGGCGGCAGCAACTCCGGGCACCCATACATTCCAATCGCCCGGGCAGCCAGTGAGCGCATTTCAGCGCCCGGCGGCAACATGGCAAATGAAGTCCTCGAATCCATCCGAAACACCGCGCGGCGGATCACTCCGTCGCCGTCATCGAACACATTGACGAAGCCGACCCGTGGATCGGCCCACGGCGTGTTCAGGTTTGTATAAGAGAGCACGCCATCAGTCGGGAATGTAATGGTGCGAGTGCCGACGCCGCCTTGACGGCTCAACTCGCTAATGTTGGCACCCATCACCACGCGATCACGATGCCGATCCAACGCGCTCCGCAGCGCTTCATCCCCTTCAGCAGGCGCAGCGAATATGAGATCGATCATGATCGCTCGCGCGCCGGCGTTTGCGAGACGATCGATGGCCTCCGCCCAGACCGCTCGCGACCATGGGAAACTGTTCGTGAGATGCGCAAGCACCGGCGATGCGGCAATCTCCTCCGGCGACAGTTTGTCCGCGTAGTTCGGCTGATCGATACCGATGAAAACGAGACGGGGATCGACTTCCACGTGGCGTCCGTTCCGCACCGTAAAGTCCTGCACCCAAAATTCGGCTATGTCGTGATATTTGAAATCGAGACTGAGGAAGACGGCGGCTGTCGCAATGGCACAAAGGCCGACAACGATGGACGAACGTCGCGAGTATTTTGTCACGCGTGGGAAATAGGAGAACACGCGCCGCGCAGCAATGAGATTCAGCGGAGCAGGGTCTCGCGACGAGCGCGAAGGAGACGAAGGCATCAATGATCCAGACCTCCGTCCTCTTCGCGCTCTTCGCGAGACTCCGATTTGTTAACCGAGTTTTTTCAGCAACTCACCCAACCCACCTTCGACCGGTTCAATCTCAATCGGCGTGTTCGTGGTCGCCTTCGTTGATGCCGTCGGTTGCGCCAGCGTGCGCGCGGGTTCGATGTCAGTAGTTTTGTGCGTGCTCGCAGCGGGCAATGGTGCGGTGAGCGGCTTCGCTTCCGCAGGTTCGTTGTCCGGAGCTTCGTCAGCCGTGTTCGGA
This sequence comes from Verrucomicrobiota bacterium, assembly GCA_038205745.1. GTDB lineage: Bacteria > Verrucomicrobiota > Verrucomicrobiia > Limisphaerales > SIBH01 > JANNGC01. Next base: position 43,886 of record JBBRBM010000019.1, read on the forward strand.
AGGTGCCATGCGGTGCGCTTCGCGAGCCACTGCTGATACCGCGCGAAGGTCCACATGCCATGCTCGGCGCCGGTCTCCATCACTTGCGCGATCTTGAAGAAGTCGCGATTGCGGATGAATGACTTGATCGCCACGGTGGGAATTAAAATTTCCAACTCGGGAACGCGAATGTTTAAGTCCGGCCGGAATCGCAATCGTTGCGCCACCACCGCCACGAGCGCATCTGCGAGTTGAGCCGCGACGGCGTTCTGAACTTCGGATGGAAACGCGCCGACCACGCGTTGCAACGCCTCTGCGCATGACGACGAATGCACAGTGCTCATCACGAGATGCCCGGTCTCGGCGGCGTTCAACGTGAGGCGCATCGTCTGCGGTTCGCGCATCTCGCCCACCATCAGCACGTCGGGATCTTCACGCAACGCATCGAGCAGAGCTTGCTCAAAACTCGGGGTGTCGCGCCCCACTTCACGCTGCCGAATGAACGCGCGCCGCGGACGAAAGATGTATTCGATCGGGCTCTCGATCGTCACGATGTGCCGCGGTTCGCTGAGATTTATCTCCTGGATCAACGCCGCCATGGTCGAAGATTTCCCGCAGCCAGTCGGTCCGCTGATCAGGATCAATCCATTCGTGGCATCGACAAATTTCTTTAAGTCGGGATGAAGGTTCAGGTTTTCCACCGTCGCCTGAAACGTGCTGAGCAACCGAATCGCGAAGCCGACGCCGCGCGCCGTTTGCAGCACGTTCACGCGGCAGCGAACGCTCGCGATGTTCTTCGACATGTCGAACGAACGGCGTTGCACGAATTCGTCCCAGTGCGCCGAGCCAATGATCGTGCGCGCGAAATCCGCGAGCAGCTTCGGCGGGATCGGCTCGCCCACCGTTCGCAAACCACCGCGCACGCGGATCGCCGCGGGCAAGCCCGGTTCGAGGTGCAAGTCACTCGCGCCTTGATCCCGCGCAAGGGCAATGAGTGTTTCCAGGTTCATGGTTTGAGTACCGTGTTCATTCCCTTCAACAATGACGGCGTGCAAAGGTTTCGCAACAGTTGTGCCGCAACGTGCCCCCGGCATCCTGCCGGGCCGCAGCGCCGCGATCCAGATCCGCTGCTGCATTCGCCGCCGCTGAACCCGGCGGGACGCCGGGGGCACGTTGCTTCGCTCCTTATCACATTGCTCGTCGCACAAGCGGTCTGCGCTGGCAATTGGCCGCAGTTCCGCGGGCCCAATGCGTCGGGCGTTGCCGACGAGTGCGACATGCCGATCCACTTCGGGCCGACGTCGAATGTCGTTTGGAAAACAGCGCTGCCCGGCGGCCATTCCTCGCCGGTGATTTGGGGTGACAAGATTTTCCTGACCGGCTTCGCGGAAGGTGACCTGCAAACCCTTTGCTTGAATCGCGCCGATGGCCGCGAGCTTTGGCGTCGCAGCGTAAAGCCGACGAAGATCGAACGCGGCGCACACAACAGCCATCCCGCCACATCCACGCCCTGCACCGATGGCGAAACGCTGCTCGTTTACTTCGGCTCGTTCGGCGCGCTGGCCTACGATTTCACTGGGAAAGAACTTTGGCGGACGCCATTGCCGGTGCCGATCACGCAACACGGAGCGTCGAGTTCACCGGCGCTGGCAAACGACCTCCTCATTCTACAGCGCGATGCCGACTTCGACTCGCACCTGCTCGCGTTAGATAAACAGACTGGAAAAATCGCGTGGAAGATCGAGCGCCCCGAAGCGCGCAGAAGTTTTTCCACGCCGCTCGTTTTTGGTGGCGTCGGTCGCGCCGCGACCGACGATGCCTCGCAGCGCGAGGCATCACACCTTCAACTCATCGTCCCCGGCACGTTGCGCGTCGCGGCGTACGACGCGAGCAACGGTCGCGAACTCTGGACCGTGCGCGGCTTGCCGAACGAGATGTGCAGTTCACCGATCTTCGGAGATGGATTCATTTTCATCGCAGGGTGGACGCCGGGTGCCGGTGTCGCGACCTTGCCGAGCTTTGATACTTTGCTCGAACGCGGCGACGCGAATCGCGACGGCAAGCTCTCGCAACCCGAAGCGCCTCCCGGCCCCTCCAAGCAGCAATTCCTATACACCGACGCGAACAAGGACGGCTTCATCACGCGAACCGAGTGGGAAGCCATTTCGGAAATCTTCTCGAAATCCGAAAACGTCGCGCTCGCGATCCGTCCCGGCGGCATCGGAGACGTGACGAAGACTCACGTCGCGTGGCGACAAACGCGCGGCTTGCCCTACGTGCCGACTCCCCTGCTCTATCAGCATCGCCTTTACCTCATTCGCAACGGCGGCTTGCTCTCGTGCTTCAACGCGACGAACGGCACGCCCTACTTTCAGGAAGAACGCATCGGCGCACTCGGGGATTACTACGCGTCACCGGTTGCCGCTCGCGGAAATGTTTGCGTTGTATCACAAAGCGGCACCGTCACGATCCTTGCCGCCGGCGATGAACTGAAAGTGCTGGCGAAGAACTCACTCGGCGAAAGCGTGCTCGCGACACCAGCGATCGCCAACAACACGCTTTACCTCCGCACCACGACCGCGCTCTACGCATTCCGCGAACGGAACTAAGCCAGAACGATGCAGTTCGTTTTGGGGAGCACACGCGCCCTCACGTGTTCCGCCCGGCGCCCTCGCCGGGCGGATGAATCACTCGGTCAGTCACTGCACGTTGGGGAGAGCGACCCCGCCGGAGTGTTCCGCGAGGGCGCGGAACACAGCACGCGAGGGCGCGTGCGCTCCCCGTTCCGACTGCATCGTTCCCTGATTGCTAAAAGCGTCCCGTCCCGCCAGAGTCCGGTTCAATAATAAATCCATCGGCCATGAACTCACCGAAGTCAGGATTCACCCGGATTGAACTACTCGCGCTGCTGACGGCGCTCACGCTCCTCCTTGCCGTCACCGCGCCGCTGCTCGCCAGCACTCTTCCGAGTTCCACACGCGCCGCTTGCTACAACAATCTCCGGCAGGTGGGCGGCGGGATGCACCGTTGGGCCAGCGAGCACAACGAACAGGTGCCTTGGTTCACCTACGTGAGCGCGGGCGGCACCAAGCCTGATCCAGGGACCAGCAAGGTTGCGACGCCGTGGATCGAGTTTGCGCACCTGAGCAACGAGATCAGCACAGCGCGGGTCTTCGCCTGCCCGCAAGATGCCGGAGTGAAGATCGCAGAAGATTTTTCCGGCACGGCGCATGGTTTTCTCAACAGCGGTCTCAGAGGAAACGCACTCAGCTACACGCCCCAATACGACACTCACCTTCTCCGTCCAAGAGGAGTTCTCATGTCAGATCGAGACTTCCGGTGCGCCCCCGGAACCACGGGCTGTCCGCAGGGAGGCAACGGCGTTTACGGCATCAATTCCGGGCTCAATGACAAACTGGTAATGTGGACGAACGGATTACATCAAGGATTTGGCAACCTCCTGTTGGCCGATGGCAGCGTGCAGACGGTCAACAGCGCTCAACTCAAAACCAAACTGGTCAGTGGTGACGATAACGGGTCTCTCCACTTTGCCCCGCCGAGGTGAAAATGCGCCTTCGCCAACGCACATCGGTCCCGGGAGTCGAAGTGAGAGTCACACTCGCCTCGCGGTCTTCGATTGGATTTTCCACTGTTGACCTCCTCTTCACGATTGCGTTCGCCACGTTGTTAACGCTCGGTGGAATCGGCATGACGTCGCGCGAAAGTTCCGCACGCGCGGTGTGCGGCAACAACCTCCGGCAGATCGGCATGGCGGTTCAGCAATGGGGAAACGATCACGGCGATGAACCACCGTGGGCCGTGCGTACGGCCGACGGCGGGACTTTCCCATCTGGTGGGTTAAAGCCGGCCATCGCGTGGGCGGAGTTCATCACTGTTTCGAACGGGTTGAGCACACCGCGCGTATTCGTCTGCCCGAAAGACCCTCAGGCGAAAGTGGCTGCTGATTTCAGCAATGGTAGCCAGGGTTTCGCCAACAGTGGTTTTCGCGGCAACGCTCTCAGCTACTTCCTCAGCTATCACGGCACGCCGACCCAGCCGCGGTCGGTCATCGGTGGAGATCGAGACGTTCGCGCATCCAGCTCAGGAGGAAGTTGCAGCCGCGGCGTGAATGGTGTCGCCACAATTTCAACTGCAGGTTCTGTCACCGTTGCGTGGACGAATTTGCTTCATGCGAATGCAGGTCACGTGCTGGCCATGGACGGCGCGGTGACTTATGCGCCAAGCGCTGGATTGGCCCAACGTCTCACAGCCAATCCCGAGTCGAACGATGTCGCACCAAACGTTCATTTCATCGGCCCGAGATAAGAACGAAGAGGAAGCGTTCAAAAAAGTGTGTGTTTCGATCGCGCCAGCCTTGATTGAAATCATGCCGGTGGAACGTCCTCACGTTCACACTCTCACGAGTATGAAGAGAAAACCCGGCTCGGCTGTTAACGCTGCCCCGGGTTTTACCCGGCTCGATCTTGTCTTCACCGTTGGTGTGACCACGCTGCTCGTCATCACCGGTGCCGGAATGACTTCACGCGGAGCGTCCGCTCGCGCCATTTGCTACAACAACCTGCGCCAGCTTGGAGTCGCGGCGTTCGAGTATGCGGATGAACACGACAACACGTTGCCGCCGCGCCGGCCTGCACCCAACAGTTGGATTCAGCGGCTCAAGGTTTACTACGGATCCGACAGCGTCGTTCAATGCCCGACGATGAGGACCAACGAAGTCAGCGCGCACAGTTATCTGATCAACGCTTTTGACGATTACTACGCATCGGCGTTAACACCCGCCGAGTTCAACCTTTACATGACGGGGCGTTGGACAAACGGAATGCCGTTGGATGCCATTCCCGAAGCGCGTGACACGATCCTTTTCGGAGAAAAGCTTCCGCAGTCCATGCACGTTCACATGGATCTTCTATACACCTCCGGCAATGACTTGGATGAACTGGAACACGGACGTCACTTCAAAACCGAATCTCGCGCCAGCGGTGCTTCGAATCACACCTTTGCCGATGGCAGCGTGCGACTGCTTCCCTACGGCTCAGCCGTCACGCCGGTTAACATGTGGGCGATCATCCCGGAATACCGAACGAATTTTATCTACTACTGATCATGATGACATCGCACATCCTTCTTCCGCTCGCTGCGCTGATCGTGAGCGTCCTTGCTGCTTCCGGCGCGAACACAACCCCCGCGTCACGCGCGCCTCAGCCCAGCGACTCGGCCGCGGGCGCTTCGTTTGCGCCGCAGTTCAGCGCGGACGGACAACATCTCGTCTTCATCAGCCACGCGAATAACCTCGTCACCAATGACAATCTCGCGCCGTGGCTCGACGTGTTCGTCCGTGATCTCGCTTCGAGCAACACCGTTCTCGTCAGTGTGAACACCAGCGGCATCGGCGGCGGCAACGCGGACGCGCATTCGCCGAGCATTTCTTCGAACGGCCAGTTCATCGCGTTCGTCAGCCGCGCGAGCAATCTCGTCCCCGGCGATACGAAC